>CAZAAC010000006.1:45005-76265 GCA_964483155.1 uncultured Lachnospiraceae bacterium
GACCTGCAAGCGTTTTATTATGCGCTATGATCAAAGTTGTCTTATTAAGCTGTGCGATTACATTTGCCATTGTAAATGTCTTACCGGAACCAGTAACTCCTAGCAATGTCTGAAACTGATTGCCTGCACGAAAACCCTCCACAAGCTCTTTTATAGCTTGTGGCTGGTCTCCTGTTGGTTGATATTCAGATACCAGTTCAAATCGTTCCATCTTATTCTCCCATTGCCTCTTTCATTAAATCAATTGCTGCTTCCAACTGATTATCCTCTTTGTTTTCCTTATATGCTTCTACATCAAATTCCATTTCTACATCTGGTTCAATGCCTACTCCATGGATATCATTTCCTTTTGGCGTGAAATATTTCGAAATCGTCACCTTGACACCAGTTCCATCGCCTAGTGGAATAACCTGTTGCACAATTCCTTTTCCAAAGGTAGTGGTTCCCAGTAAAGTCCCAGTCTCAAAGTCCTTGATACTTCCTGCCAGAATCTCAGCAGCACTTGCCGAGTTACCATTTACCAAAACTACCATTGGTAATTGAAATACTTGTGCGGCATCTGTCTCAAATTCTTTTCTGATACCATATTTGTCTTCTGTATATACAACCAGGCCTTCTGGTAAAAGCATGTCGGCGATTTCTACAACCGTACTCAGATTTCCTCCGGGATTGTCGCGCAAATCCAAAACTACTGATTCCATCCCCTCTTCTAGAAGTGCTTTCACTGCCTCCTCAAACTGAGGCACTGTAATATCATCAAATTCCATTATAGAAATATATCCTACATTGCCCTCTTTCATTTCATAATCTACTGTTGGCGTCTCGATTTCTCTGCGCTCCAAAGAAAAAGTCAACAGCTCACTTTCTCCTTCCCGCCCAATCGTAACTTCCACCTGCGTCCCTTCTGGTCCGCGAATTTTTGTAGCAACTATCGTTACATCATCTTTTGAAATATCTTCACCATCTACTTCCACAATAACATCACCGGCGAGTATTCCTGCTTCCTCCGCTGGTGAATCTGGAATCGGCTTAATTACTAAAATTGCTCCTGTATCCTCATTCTCCTGCAAATACATACCTACACCAAAATAGGTACCTTCTGAGCTTTCAACCATTTGGTCATATTCTTCTTTTGTGTAATAGGTAGAATAAGGATCTCCGAGTCCAGATACATAACCAGCATACAATCCCTCGACTAAGTCTTCCTCTACTACTTCATCTTTATAGTATGTGTCAATCATCTTCTTGATTTTTGACAGTTTTTCTTCCACTGCACTCCAGTTAATCTCCCCTGTATCAGTCGTATACGAAAAATCAGCTTCCCGAGGCGACGCTAACGTATAAAAACTCCAGCCTAATACACTTAGAGCAATTCCAGTAACCAGACCCATTACTAAGCCAATTAGCAGACTTCTATTCTTTTCTTTCCTAACATTTATTCCTTTTTCCATTTCACTCTCATTCATTTTGTTTCATCTCCAATACACTATTTTATATAATTCCATGGGCTAACATAACCACCGTTCAGACGCACACCGAAGTGCAAATGTGGTCCCGTACTTCTGCCCGTTGATCCTACCTTCGCAATCTGCTCCCCTTTGACCACCATAGTACCCTCTGAAACGAGCAAGGCAGATGCATGCATATAAATAGTATACAAACTGTCTCCGTGATCAATCATAATATAATTTCCCATCGTTGAGGAGTACGATGCTGCAACTACTTTTCCGTCATATGCAGCAAGTATTCTCGTTCCACTCGGAGAGGCTAAATCGATACCATTATGAAACTGTTGAACCCCGAGTGTAGGGTGCATCCTCATTCCATAATCATCTGATATTCTCGTATAGTCTGGCGCTGGCCATTTGAACTGTCCTCCATCATATGAGATCGCACTTTTATTTTCTTCCAGCAACCTTTTTTTCTCAGCAGCAATCGTAGCCTCTAATTCCTTAATAGCTGCATCCTGCACTGCTATTTCAGCCGCATATTCCTTTACTGCCTGCTCTTTATTTCCGATATCTGATTCATATAGTACGATTTCACTTTCCTTTGTACTGATCAGATCCTCTACCCCTGCTTGTTCCTCTGCGATGCTTTCTTTTACCTGCTCAAGCTCTTGCTGTTCCTTTTCTAACTGCTCCTTAGCGTTTGCAACTTCCTCTTTTACTGCGATATATTCCTCCAGCATATCCCTATCATATTCAGATATTTTTTTTATAAACTCCGATTTATTCAGAAAATCTGCAAAAGATTCTGCCGACAACAACATTTCCATGTATGATGTATCACCCTTCTCATACATGAATTTTATTCTTTTTTTCATAGCCTCATATTGCTGTTTTTCGGTTTCTTCCGCTTCATTAAGCGCTTTTTTTGTTGTTTCAATCTCTGCTTCCTTTTCGGCAAGCATAGTATTTAGTTCTTCTATTTTTTGCGTTAATTCAGCAAGGTTTTCATCCAACTGTGTCACATAATTTTCAAGATTATTTTTTGCAGTTTCTAAACTGTTTAAAAGCTGCTTGATCGTTGAAAGTCCAGTCTGCAGATTCTTCTTATTCTTCTGCGCCTCATCTACTGCTTTCGTGCTCTCTTCAATAAGGTCATTTGTAAGCGATGCACGCACAACAAGCGGCATCGCTGCCGCTGTTAGTAGTTGTATCAATATCATTGTAAAAATTACAATGAATCCTTTTATCCTTTTCACCTTAATCAAACCCCTTAGTCTAATTACGCTATACTCTCAAATGCTTTCTCACCGTCGAAAAGCTTCCGAAAAATCCTATGCCAACCCCCATGGCAATCGAAATCGGAATTAGAGTAGAAAATACTTCTTCTACTGATAAAAATCTTAATATATCAGACAGCACTGTAAATTTCTCAGTTGCATATGCAATAACATTATTGTATATATAGTAAACTGCAATTAAAGGCATCGTCGAACCGATAATGCCGATGACGATTCCTTCTATTACAAATGGCGCTCTAACAACAAAATCTTTTGCCCCTATTAATTTCATAATCGATATTTCTTCTTTTCTTACTGAAATACCAATTGTAACAGTATTGCTAATTAAGAAAATAGATACCGCCAGCAAAATAAAGATGATACCAGCTGAAACATAACCAATCAGGATATTTACATTTGATAATGCATCTGCAGTGATATCAGATCTGTTTACCGTTCTGACACCCTCCAGCGACTCAAGATATTGTACAAGTGTTGACTGTCTTGAGACATCCTTCATATAAATCTCATAGTTTGATGCATCCTCCAGAGGATTGTCATTTTCAAATCCGTCCGCATACTCTCCTAAATACTCTTCCTTAAAAGACTCCCATGCCTCGTCTGCAGAAATGTAATTTACCTGCGAAACCTCTTCCCTGCTCTTTATTTCTTCTCCGATTTCTTTAATCTTTTCATCCGTGATTCCTTCATCAAAGAAAACTGTAATGGCAACGCCGGATTGTGCCTCACGCACAATATACTGAAAGTTTACAATAACTGCATAGAACAATCCAAACAGAAAAATACAGGAGGATATTGTTGCAATAGAGGCAAGAGAAAATACTTTATTCCTAAATATATTTTTTAATCCTTGTTTAAAGGTATACATTAATGTACTAATCCTCATCTATATACTCACCCTTCTCTTCATCGCTCACAATCATTCCCTTTTTCACTGTTATTACTCTTTTCCGCATGGCATTTACGATTTCCCTGTTATGCGTAACAACAAGTACCGTAGTACCTCTTTTATTGATTTCTTCCAACAGCTTCATAATCTCCCATGAGTTACGTGGATCCAGATTACCTGTTGGTTCATCCGCCAACAAAATCGGAGGATTGTTTACAAGCGCTCTTGCAAGCGCAACCCTCTGCTGTTCTCCACCTGACAATTGCTTGGGTTTTGCTTTATATTTCTCAGCTAATCCTACTAAAGACAGCATTGCAGGTACATTTTTTCTGATCTGTCTGGTGGGTATTTCCACAACGCGCTGTGCAAATGCAACATTTTCATATACATTTCTATCCTTCAGCAACCGGAAATCCTGAAATACAACCCCTATATTCCTGCGGAATTTAGGTATTTTTCTTCTTTTTAGTTTATTCAGTTCGCACCCATTTACCGTTATATGTCCTGTCGTCGGCGTTAGTTCTCTAAGCAGTAATTTGATTAATGTGGATTTCCCCGATCCACTATCTCCTACGATAAAGACAAACTCACCCTTATTAATTTGCAGGCTTACACAATTTAGTGCTGGTGCACCAGTCGAATAAGATTTACTTACGCCCTCCATTTTAATCATTACATCACTCCTCTGCACTACTACTATCTATTATCAATAATCAAAGTTCTCCATATATTTCATATACTTTACCACCATTAACGCAATTTTAAAAGTAATTGCATCTTCAAACACTCTCAAATCAAGTCCTGTACTTTTTTGAAGCTTGTCCAAACGATAAACCAACGTATTTCTATGTATGTATAGTTGTCTGCTCGTCTCTGAAACATTAAGGCTGTTCTCAAAAAACTTATTAATCGTAGCCAGTATCTCCTCATCAAAATCATCTGGCGATTTGTTATCAAATATTTCTTTGATGAACATCTTACATAAAGGAATCGGCAGCTGGTAGATCAGTCTCCCTATTCCGAGTTCACTATATGCAATTACATCTCTTTCGCTGAAAAAAATCTTTCCCACATCGAGTGCCATCTTTGCTTCTTTATAAGAACGGCTGACTTCTCGTATCTCATTAATAATGGTACCATACGAAACATGTACACCCGCTTGTGCATTTGATGCAAATAGATTCATTATCATGCGAGCGGTTTTATGAACCTCTTCATACGAATCAGAATCTGATAATTCTTTTACCACGATAATGTCTTTTTCATCTACTGCCGTAATAAAATCTTTTACCCTCGCGCTGAAAAGCCCACGGATACTCTCAAGTGCATTGTTATCCTTTTCATTTAAGGTTTCTACTATCAGAACAGCTCTTCTGACATCAGTTTCAATATGGAGCTTCTTTGAACGGTTATAAATATCAACCAGCAAAAGATTATCAAGTAAAAGATTCTTCACAAAGTTGTCCTTATCAAATCGTTCTTTATAAGCCACTAAAAGAGTCTGAATCTGAAATGCTGCAATCTTACCCACCATAAAGGAATCATCACTACCACCTCTTGTGACCAAAATGTATTCCAGCTGTTGATCATCAAATACTTTAAAAAATAAATAACCTTGTATTTCCTGACTATCTGCTACAGATGCCCCAAAACTGTCTATCACCTTTTCAAAATTTAATGTCTCTGAAAATGTGGACGCCAATGTCTTTCCTTCTTCGTCAATAATACACAAGTCATTTCTTGTAATAGCCTTCAATCCATCGATTGTGTTTTGAAGGATTTGATTAGAAATCATTTTCTTCACTCCTTTGCAATGAAGCAATTTTCACAAAACAAATTGCCACCTCTTTTATGGTTTTACGATTACTTATCTCATATTTTAATACATACCAACAAAAAAAGAAAGGTTTATTATGAAATATTTATGCAATTTTTTCCTTTTTTTATTGTTTTATGGATACAATTTGCTATACAATCTATACAATAAGATTAGTTTCATCTCCGCGCGTTTATAAATGAGAAAGGAATGTCTATTCCTTAACAGGTTTCCGGCATTCCTTACTGTTTATGAATCTTTTTGCTTTCGATTGTTTTCATATTTAGAAACCATTCTTCTAAAAACTGTATTCTCTATCAATTTACTCAGTCGGTTAAATTTTAAACCTGTTGTATTTTCCTTCATTACAAAAGAATTCTCTAGTGCCAGCCATATTTTTGCATTAATTTTATTTTTGTTTTCATACACGAACTGCTCTTGCTTTGGTGATAACAGTCTCGAAATTACAACATCAGGTGTCACACTGTTAATATCATTTATAATTGCATTAACATCTCCTGCCAGGTTTTCAAAAACATACGTGCCCACAATTTTAATGCCCTTTGCATTTGCCTGCAAAAATGCAAGTGCTGCTTTCAGTGTGTCTTCTGTCTCAGTCAATAAAAATAACGTCTTTTGCTCATTTGATAAACGTTTCAGAAACTCCCTGTAAAAGATACTATTCTCTACTTCTTTGATTCTGTTCCTGTTCGTGATTCCCGCAGCATGCAAGATCTCGACCGAAATTGGAATAGTAAGATCCATGGCCTCAAGCCATAGCTTAAGATTAGAATTTTCACCAGCACTCAATAAAATATCAGTAGACAAAAAACCAACCGTGTCTAATCTGGAATTATTTAGGTATTGTCCTGTCAATCGAAGGGCTTCCTTTACAGAATAGTCTCTAAGTTCCAGTCCTAGCATTTTCATTTTTCTCATTTGGTTTACCTTCTCATCATGCACTCTCTCCCGCACCCACATCAGTATAACAAAAATACACTTTTATTTCAATAAGAAGTAATATATACTGTTAATAAATAAGTATTTTGTACTGATGAAAGGTTGACGCATATCATGCATAAAATAAAAAAAGACTCTTTTATTGCATATTTTCTAGTACTAATTGGTACTATAATATATTGTTCCCTGATTTTTAATGATAATGTCTGGTTAGATGAAGCATTTACTGCGACTCTAATCCGAACGGATTTCATGGATGTCATAACACGCTCTATGCAGGACACCCTGCCACCGCTCTATAATATACTCTTAAAACTAATGACAGATATATGGGGTTATCATATTACCGTTATGAAAATCACTTCCGTCCTTCCGATGGTCTTTACCATGCTACTCGGTGCGACCACCATCAGACGACGCTTTGGCAATCTTGCCTCTTATCTTTTTATTATTTGTTTATTTACCATGCCCTATCTTCTTTTCTACGGGGTAGAAATACGTATGTATAGCTGGGGTTTCTTTTTCGCTACGGGAAGCGGTATCTTTGCCTATGAAGCCGTAAAAAACAGCTGTCGTAAAAACTGGATTCTATTCACACTACTTAGCTTAGGCGCAGGCTATACGCACCATTTTGCTTTTGTCACTGTTGGCTTTGTCTATCTGTTTTTATTGCTTTATTACATTATTGCAGAGCGCGAACACATAAGAAGATGGTTCATCTGCCTGGGTGCAACTGCTGTTTTTTATCTGCCCTGTCTTATTGTTACACTGCATCAGCTTAAATCTGTCAGTGGTTATTTTTCAATGCCTGATGTTGATTTGACTGTTTTTATAAAGTATATGCGTTATCCTTTTACTGTCGGCAATATCTTTGCCTCTATCGCACTTTTAGGTCTGATTCTATTGTTATTACTTCGTTTTTTCCTAAATAAGCATCGCACGTTAAATGACTGGTATGCTTTGTGCTGTTTCACTATTTACTATGGCGTATTATGTTTTGGAACCATTATTTCTAAAATCATGACCGCTAATATATTTGTAGATCGCTATCTTTTCTTTGCCTTTGGATTGATATGGCTGTTTTTTGCAATAGAAGTATCTACATTACACAAGCAATATCTTGCGATTATACTTATTTTTGTTTTGACAGCCGGTACAATCGGCTATGTGGCAGAATGGAAGCTCGAATATGTGACTGGTACAGAGACTATGCTTAACTTTTTAGATAATAGCATTGAAACAGAGGATGGTGTGATTTCATTCGAAGATGCCGAACAGATTGGTACCTGTCTGGCCTTTTACTATCCAGAGTTACAGTATGTTGCAGTAGAAAATGTGGCACAGATCCAAAATAAGATCTGGTGTGTTGTGACCGAAGATTTTGAAACTGATTTTGAAACTTTTTTAGAAAAGGGCTATACAGCAGAATTTCAAGGGGATTTTCGATTTGATCGTTATGAATATAAGCTATATCTTCTGACCAAAGACTAAAGTTCACGGCACTTTTTGCCGATATGATAACATAGACTATTTTTCCATTTTGTAGTGGAAGCCGAAAGGAGGTTTTGTTATGGATATACCTGCATTATCTATGTATATGGCACAATCGCAGACACTAAGTAGCGTAGGGATTGCCGTTTTGGATCAGAGTCTTGAAACCACGAAGGACATGGGAAATGACGTAGCAAAATTGCTCGAACAATCTGTAAACCCTGATCTCGGAGGCACTATCGATATTTCTCTATAGTTTTATTTCCGTATATATTATGATTCCAACACAGATTAACACAGATAAGATTAAGGACAAGGAGATAAACTGTGGTCTTTCTTCCGTGCTTTCTACCTCAATCTTTTCCTGTTTGCTGAAAATCTGGTGCAAATGCTCCCCATTTCCTTCATGCTTGGCAATCCATACTAGTACGCACGCCGCCAATGAGCCCATGATAACCGATAGGATCAGAAGCACCCCTATCATCGGATAGATAATCGTAGAAATATCCATGTCCGCATACATGCTTTCCAATCCACCTGCCGCATCTGTCATACGTTCTGACAAAAACATCATTATTACATTGTGGGAATTAATAACTGCATGAACGATAATAGACGCCCATATACTCCCGGTTGCTTCAACCGTCAAAGCAAAAGCAAATCCCAGCACCATAGCATAACCAAACTGATTAAAATTCATATGCATTAATCCAAACAGTACCGCGGATAAGACTGCCGCTACCAGTAATCTGCCACTCTTCTTGTAACCGCTGAAAATGATGCCTCTGAAAATAAATTCCTCACAGAACGGTCCAAACAGTCCTATAATCAGTAGCATGACAGGTAATGGATACGCTAAAATCTCTTTTGAACTTTCAAGCAAAATATTATCTGTGACTAATAATGACAATGCATTTACAAATGCACCAATGGGCATAATTAAATAAGAAAACAGAACCAGCATAAAAAATGTACCTGGTTTTATTTTCTTAAAGGGTATTATTTCTGTTATTCTTTCTTTAGAAAAAAGTAGGAAAATAATACCTGGTAAAATAATCGTCGTCTCACTGATGATTAGTGAGGGTAGTGTCCCGATTTCGATTCCATTCTCTGATAAAGCCGAGAATAAAACAACTATTCCCACATATGCTAAAATAATATATAGGAATAGTCTGCTTGTTTTTTTAACTACATTTTTCATAAAAATCAGCCATTCACCATAAAATGAACTAATCTGTCAATATCCTGTGGCTCATAAGCGATAATCTCAAGTTCATCGATTGTGCCGTCTGAAAAAATATTAGCCATAGAAACATATTGTGATAATTTGGATTTCAGATTCAATCTGTCTCCCTCGCCTGTTACTAGTTCTACTTTGCCTGCGCAACTGTCAATAACTTTGAAAAACTTTTCGATGTCTGTAATGTTCTGTACTTTCATAATGATATACTCCTTTCGTTTTATAAGTATACTATATTATTGTAGTGCTATTGCTTCCATTTCGATTAAAACATCCTTTGGCAATCGTGCCACCTCCACACAGCTCCTCGCTGGGAAATCGCCCACGAAAAATCCCGCATACACCTCATTGATCTTTGAAAAATCATCCATGTTTTTAATAAATACTGTTGTTTTAATTACCTGGCTCATACTGCTGCCCTGTGATTCCAACAGATTTTTAACATTTGTCAATGTCTGCCGTGCCTGCTCTTCTATCCCTACTGCAATCTCGCCTGTTTCAGGTATAATCGGTATCATGCCGGATGTATATATCATTCCATTTACTGCAATTGCCTGTGAATAAGGTCCGATTGCTGCCGGTGCTTTATCTGTACTAATGCTTTTCTTTGTCATTTGACCTTTTCCTTTCCGCTACTCTGATTACAATCTATATTATAATATAATTGTGGTTTGAAGTCTATGCAATTTTATCCTATTTTACAAATCGCTTTCTCTGTAATTTCTATCTGTCCCTCTTTCAAAAGCTTCCCTACTGCTCTCTTAAATGCTGCCTTGCTCAATCCAAACTCTTTTTTAATCACTTCCGGATCTGCTTTGTCTGTAAAGGGAAGTTTTCCATCGAAGCTTTCGATTACCTGCATCACCATCACCGCATCAATATCCATTTGCTGAAATGCCTTCTCACGTATACTCAAATCAGCTCTTCCGTCCTCTTTCAGCTTTGTAATCCTTCCTTCTATGATAGAACCTATCTTTATATCTCCATAACATTCTTTTTTCGGTATCAATGCAGAATAACGGTCATCAATCGCAACAAAGGCACCAAACTCGTCACTTGTCTGATAAATACGGCCTTTTACTTTCTCTCCGGCCTGATAAGGAACCTTTGCCTCTAAATACTCGTATACATTCATAGTTGCACATAAACGGTTACTTTTATCAATATACAAAGCTACCAGGCATTCCTCGCCGGGATGCACTTTTTTCGTCTGCTGCTTATAGGGCAGTAACAAATCCTTCTCTAATCCCCAATCTAAAAATGCACCGATCTCTCCCACTTCGATAACCTTCAATAAAGCAACCTCGCCTAATTTAATCTTTGGCTCATTTGTTGTTGCGATCAGGCGATCCTTAGAATCTCTATAAAGAAAGACTTCTATTGTGTCATCTACATTTTTATCCTGTGGCACCTGCTTGAGCGGAAGCAAAACCAGCTTATCCTCCTGCATGTTGTCAGTTTCTTCAGCAAGATATACTCCAAACTCCACTTTTTTTACAATGACTAATGTCTGCTTTTCTCCCAGTTTAAACATAGTTTCCTTTCCGACCGCAGTGTATGTCCACTACGCTATTCACATTCGATGATTGCATATGGTGCATCGTTTTCATCACATAATGCAACGATAAATTTTCCGTTCTCTTCAAATAAAATCGGTTTTAATAAATCAGAAAGTACTGCCGATTTCTTATATTCTGCTCTTACCTGCTTTATTTCATCATGCTTCGGTAGCAATCGCAATGCCATCTTTATATATTGCTCATTGTTTACATGCAGATTTGTGTCTAAATGATGTTCCTGCACTTTAATTGGCTTTAAGGCTTTTCCGTTTTCCGGTAGCTTTATCTTGCGTGGTGCATATTCCATATCGAGCTTTGGGCTCAACACATATCCTTGTATCTCCCGCTCGCCAAGTCTCGCAAATCTGCCACTAGATGTGTCCAGATATGCCCAGACAGAATTCGCATATGCTATCATCTGACCCGCAGCATCCTTCATAACAAAATTTCTACATCCGATAAAACCCTGAAATTCATATGGCCATGTACCTATCGTGACCTGTTCTCCCAGCTTCGGGTATCTATCTACGACGATCTGCCAGGAAGACAGCACCCACACACGATCAACAGATACTAAATAATCAATTCCCAATCCAATGTCTTCAGAGTGAAATGTCGAACAGTCTTGAAAATAATTTATGATTCCTTCTAATGTAAGGTATTGGCTGCTATCGACTTCACTATATCTGATTCTGCTCTCAAAATTGTACATTTTCTCATTCCTTTTCTCATTGCATTATAACACTCCTCTCGAGAGCTCGTCAAATGCCGCTTTTTTTATGAATTATTTTCCAAAACGATTGAAAGGTGGCGGTGTAAATGCTAAAATATTTAGGTAACAATCTAACATTTTCTGGATTTTAAGGAGGATTTGTTGTGAATAAGAAAAGTTATTTTAATACATTGAGTGAAAAGGCACAAATCAATTTTATTGTTATGTTTTTCCATGGTATTATTGATATTCTTATGATTATGGCGTATGTTGTCGAAGTGTTAAAAGGTCTTCGTTCCATTCCTTATTTACTGGTCATTATTTTACTGGGATTGGTTCCTGTGATACTTGAGTACTTAGCTTATTCCAAAAACAATGAAACAAAAGCCATCCAGCATTTAGCCGGTACCGGCTACTCTATCCTCTATGTCTTCATCCTTTTTACAACAGTAAATTCATTGGCTTTTACCTATGCTATTCCGATGCTGATCGTAACCACTCTTTTCCCAGATTTGTACTATAGTATTGCCATCTGCGGTGGAAGTGTTCTCGTTAACATCATTCAGATTGTATATAAATATAATACGATCGGATTTTCTGGCGATGATATGCAAAAAGCAGAAATTCAAATTCTCGTTATGACATTGATTGCGCTCTACACCTATTTATCTACCATGACTTTACGGAAAATCAGTTTTCAGAAATTAGAACGCCTAAATTTGGAAAAGGAACATATTTCTTCTCTTTTAGATACCATTATTCGTGTGTCTGGTAATCTGATTGATGGTATTTCACAGGTTTCCGAGCAGATTGTCCATCTGGAAGCCTCAATTATAGAAACCAGTACCTCTATGAAAGAAGTTTCTTCTGGAACAAACGATGCTGCCGAATCGATTCAGGACCAGATTATACAAACCGAAGAAATACAGCATTACGTCGAAAAGGTTACTTCTGTTTCCAAAACAATCTCAGAGGATACTGAGCTTACAAAATCGGAAATCCAGCTTGCGCAAAGTAATATGGACCAACTGGTTACACAGGTTTCAGATTCTGAAGCCGCGAGTAAAGCAGTTGTGGATGAATTGAATAGCTTAAATGAATATACTGATCAGATGCATTCCATCATTGATATGATTACGAAAGTGACCAATCAGACCAGTATGTTGTCACTTAATGCAAGTATCGAAGCGGCAAGAGCTGGTGATGCTGGCCGAGGTTTTGCGGTTGTTGCAACAGAAATTTCTAACCTTGCTAACCAGACGAAAGGTGCTACTGGCAACATCACAACTATCATTGGCAATATTTCAAGCGAATTAGCAAATGTGATTGCATCCATTGATAAATTAATCAGTAGCAATCAGTTACAAAATCAAGCTGCTGCTATTACTGCTTCCAGTTTCGAAAAAATTACAGGTGCTGCTACCAGTGTAGAAAGCCAGTCGCAGCTGTTAACCAGCGTTGTGAAAGAATTAAAAGAAGCAAATTCTCATATCATCGAGAATATCCAGACCATCTCTTCTGTAACAGAAGAAGTGTCTGCTCATTCTAATGAAACCTATAATATCAGCAATGAAAACAAGTTAATCGTAGAAAAAGTAACTTCCCTGGTAAATTCCTTAAACCAAAATGCACAGGAGTTAAAAAACACGCATTTGAAATAAGAATAGCACTGCGCTATTCTTATTTTTTCATTGCTCCCTCATAAAATTTCATATTCTTTTTTCCCGTTTTCTTTACTTCATACATTGCGGCATCGGCACACTTGATTAATTGTTTTGCTGTCATCGCATTGTCTGGGTAGATTGCGCCTCCAATGCTGGCACTTATCGTGATTTCTTTGTTATCATAGACCACTTTTTGGCAGATTGCTTCTAGTAGTCGGAAACCAAATCTACTCTTTTTTGTTTCATTGCTAACCGGTGACTTAACTACTACAAATTCATCTCCACCTACTCTTGCAACAATATCGGTATCTCTGATTACTTTTTTTAAGGATGTTACAACTGCTTTTAGTGCAAAATCGCCAACGCTATGCCCAAATGTGTCATTGATCTGTTTCAACCCATCCAGGTCAATAAAAAACAGAGCCACTTTATAATGGTAGGTTTGTGCTAATCCAATACAATTATCTAAATATTGCTCAAAATATAAACGACTATAGGCTCCCGTTAATGCATCCTTTTGCGCTATTTTCTTATTTTCCAGACTCTCTTTGGCCAAACGCTCCTGCGTCCTTAATATGTGTAACATCGTTCTTGGAACCTGATACATTAATACGCCTGATAGTATTAAATAGCTCGTGCGATAAAACTGCCCCAAGGGATCTGCAGATACTATTTTACTCACGATATCGGGATCAAAACTTTTATAGAAATATAGATACAATCCATCCATACAGACAATCGAAAAAAAGGTTGCCCATACAATTAGCATTTTGTCCATTCTCAAGGAGGCCAAAAATATAACGACTGTGTAAAGCATAATTGCTGCTGTCGTCACTGGTGCAAGAGGCGAAATAAAGTAGCCATCCAAAAAATTATAGAGTGATAAACTCATTATATTGACTGTAACCATTACATACCCATTCCAGGGTATGTATTTCTTTTTCACAATAAACACTGTAATCCCTGCATTATAGAGCAAATTCACCAGCGACAACATCATTCCATATTTTCCAACTTCAGTACCTTGTACGAAATATACAATCGTGCTTAAAAATAAAATAATCCCATATAAAAACCAATGGAGCTGCCAATGAATTTTTTCAATTCGAACAGACTCTTCTTGAAATATTTCTGCGTATTGATGGTGATTGCTTCTCATCATATAGGCTACCTCCTTTTTATTAAATTTATTGATTTGTACACCTTTATTGTAGCACTTTTAATCCATATTCTCCATATTTTCTAAAATACAGACACCCTCTACTATATATCCATATGCTTCTAACTTTATTTTCTTCATATACGATAATTTTGCGTATTCTTTCATAGAAATTTTTGCATCAATATATTCTTCTGGATTTTCAATATGTATCATATCATCTCTGTCTGCAAGAACACAGGCTGCAAGGCACAACACCTTACATGCCTGTAATATTGCCTTTTCTCCAGAATATTTTTCTGCAAAAATATGATTATGAATACTCTTCGTACCAAGAATGTACATAGAAAACTCTTCCTTATCTGAATGGCCTTTACTAATAATACAAGATGCTGCACGTATGGTATCCCGTAAACAATCCTCATAAGAAATATCTCTACCACGATATGCAATCTCTTCCGCTGCAATCTTGCGGTAAGTTTCTTTTACTTCTGAAAAATCATCCATTGCATCTGTCAGTATTGCCACATCATACATCTGCTTGATTATTTCTAATTCTTTGTCAACACCCAGAGGTATACCAGTAGTATGTGGAGCAAAAGCAGTCAATTTATCTCCTAAAATACAATTTACAATATTGTTTCTTCCCACACGCTCTTGTTCATCGAGAATGTATTTTTACTAAGCATGCGTATCCTCCGCCATAAGCTTTACTTTAGTATTTCTTTTTAAATATTCCTTCAATCTTTTCTCAGCATTTCTACGTCTGGCATAACGAAATAGTTTACTCTCATCAATCGTGTATCTTGAAAATATCTCTTCATATATTTCAGAGTACTCGCTCTTTTCCACTAGCGTAAAAATTAATTTATTGCATACCATATCCACAAGAAGCTTTTCTATCGAAACAAGGTGTTCATTATCTTTATTCACAGGTGCTTCTGTTATTAAATTAGATACAATAATTGTATTTTTTCCCGTATAAAGATTGAAAACATCTTCATTCGGTTTCAAAAGCACATTTCCATTGTACTTGTCTCGCAGGAATTCATATACGGAATCCTCTAACATACTTTCAACTTCAATAAAGACAATATTATGTGCTATCTGATGATTCACAAAATAATTAAACTGAATAGCTTCCCATGCCTGAAATTTCATCATAGGATATTCCTCAGACAATTGTATTACAACTTTACTCATATACTCTGAAGGTTGATATGCATAATTTTTTAAATTTTGATTTTCTACTAATGAACAGTATTGATTTCTTCCTACCCTTGCAATCAGCCCAGCATCAATTAATTGTCTTACAAGCCATGAAGCTGATGAATCTTTAATTTCAATGCTGAAATCACGAACAATTTTCACAATTTCTTCTTTAGTCACACATTGCTTATCCGGTATCGCATATACAATTTTTTTATAATCCATTATCTATCACCTCATTCGTTTTCGGCATTTTTTTGTTTATTGCCTATATTTAATATTATACTAGGCTAGCTGTAACTAATCAACTTCGTTTTCGGCAATTTTTTAATTATTTGCCAAAAATGAAGTTGATTATATCTTTCTTCATTCGAAACACGTCTGTTGTCACAAACAGCAAAGTAGGTACTGCATCTAGAGACTATTATCAGAGGCTATAATTTGGTATTGATATCAGAACATTTGTTTGCTATACTTTTTATAGATCCACAATCCAGACACTGGAGGTATCCTATGGGAAGTAAAATATATCTATGTATTGATTTAAAATCATTTTATGCTTCCGTAGAATGTGCTGAACGGAAGCTCGATCCAATGACTACTAATTTAGTCGTCGCTGATCCTGAACGAGCGAAGGGCACTATCTGTCTCGCTATCTCACCTTCCATGAAAGCGCTTGGTGTGAAAAACCGTTGTCGTGTATTTGAGATTCCGGCAAATTTAAATTATATTATGGCTCCACCACGTATGCAGCTCTATATCAATTACTCTGCCGAAATTTACGGGATTTATCTGAAATACATTTCAAAGGAGGATATTCACGTTTATTCCATCGATGAGGCTTTTATTGATGTGACTGATTACCTGGACCTTTATAAAATGTCTGCCAAAGAACTTGCCATCACTATGATGAATCGCATCAAGGATACACTGGGCATCACTGCAACCTGTGGTATCGGAACAAACCTATATCTCGCAAAAATTGCACTGGATATCACGGCAAAACATGTTTCCGATCATATTGGTTATTTAGATGAAGCTCTCTACCAACAGATGCTCTGGCACCACCAGCCATTAACCGACTTTTGGAGAATCGGTCGTGGAACCGCAAAACGTCTTTCTTCTAATGGCATGATAGATATGTATGATATTGCCCATGCTGATGAAAAGACTCTTTACAGGATTTTTGGCATTGATGCAGAATATTTAATTGACCATGCCTGGGGTAGAGAGCCTACTACCATTTCGGAAATCAAAAATTATAAGGTGCAGACGCATTCCATTTCTAATGGTCAGGTTCTTTTTCGTGACTATAACTTTGATGAAGGTCTGCTCATTGTAAAAGAAATGGTTGATCTCATGTGCCTCGACCTTGTTGATAAAGGACTCGTCACCCATTCTTTGTCACTTTATGTCGGGTACTCTAAAGAAACCGCAGTCTCTTCCAGAGGAACTACGACAATGACTGTTACCACTAATTCAAATCGCATCATTACACGTCACTATGTCGAACTATATCAACGTGTCGTAAATAGAATTTCTCCTATCCGCAGAATCAGTGTCTCTGCAAATGATGTGGTCGACGAAGTCTATGAACAGTATGATCTCTTTACGAATACTGCGGATTTAGAGCGAGATCGTAACCTACAGCTTGCTGTTTTGAAAATCAAAGGGAAATATGGGAAAAATGCAATCTTACGTGGTATGAACTTTGAAGAAGGTGCTACCACAAGAGACAGAAACAGACAGATCGGAGGACATAAAAGTGGCGTATCATCCTAAAACTGACAGAGCCAAGCTCTTTGCACCTTTTGATGCACTCAGAGGCTTACGAGAGGCTCTACGTGAAAAAGAACGAATCATTGTTCCTAAAATTGATTTATCCGAAGAAATGAAAGACGAATTAGACCGCAAATTAAATGAAGTTTCTCTTCGTGACATCATAACCATCGTCTATTATGATCAGTCGGAGTATGTAAAACTGACAGGCATGGTTGCTAAGATTTCTCCAACCAGCCAAATCATTCAGATTGTAGATAAAAAGATACTATTTAAGGATATTGTTGCTATTCAAGTTCAGGAAATTCATAGTCTTCATCATTTAAATTAGGGGGCTGTATCTTTCATAGATTTCTTTTTTGCTGCCAACTCCCCTAAATGATCTTCCCGTATCGATGATGGTAAACCAATCACAATTGAAAAATAGTATTTGCACCAATTACTAAATAATCGTAAGATATTTTAATTATTTATTCTGATTAGAGTTCTTTAATTACTTTTAGTGTTTTGACGTTTGTATCTTTCTCCCTATCAATAATATATTTAGTTGGAGATTCATTTATGTACATTTCAAAAATGATTCCCTATTGTTTTATTGGAAATTTTGATATTTTTTTCTTAAATCTACTAAATCAACTCTTTCGTTCAAGACAATTTCTTTAAAAAATTCTAGGTGGTAAATACATCCCAAATTATATTTCAAATCATATACCTCTCGTGAGGTGTGACGTAAGTAAATGTCAAATAACCTGTCATCTATCCAGAGCCTTCAAAAAAAGGAATAATGGTTGAATAAGTTTGAAAAGATTCCATCTACTTTTTCAACTAATTTCGAAGGACGAACTGCGTAATTTATACAAGGAAAAGATGAATTATTTCAAACTGTGCTGGGCTGCATCTATAGTCTTGACTCCTTCAGAAAATTGCAAGCCCCTAGGCCCGTAAGGCATTTTAATAGCCTTGAATATCTTTCTCCTGTCACCCGTACCACTTCTGCGAATAGCTGTGTGATTGCTCCAGCAATAAGGTTTATCTTGTCCTTGCTAATTTCACCAGATGATCTGATTATCCTCTTAGAGATAATTAATTCTGTAGATACTATCATAATAGCCTTTGTTATTAAATTATTATGTTTATGAAGTTGTTTATATCTTTCTACTTATGCCTTTTATTATGGACAAATCGATTATTGACACTCTATATATTGACCAATAACTTTACAAACTGGCGCAAAATCACTATTTTGTTCACAAATTGTATTATTTGTAATTATAGGGTTTTGTAAACTAATTGCTCTTGCGTTTTTGTATGCCGATTTACCTTTAAATAGGATAAAAGCTACTATATATAGTGTTTTTTATTAGTGCATAATAAATAACGCATTTATATTGCAACTTGTACAACTTATATGTATTGACAAACTACTTTTTTAAGTGTACTATGATTATAAAAAATTCCAAAATATGGAGGTGCAAAGATTTATGGAACAAAATAACGACCTAAGTGTTCTGGTTTTGCTTGCCAGTCACATTCTCTCTGAATTGGAACTACTTACTTCTGGTACCAAGGCAATAGCTATAAATCGTTTCCAAAGCGATTTTTTAGCAACGGAGCAACAGCGCAAAATTTATGAGGCTATTGATGGCGAAAGAGATTCGCAAGTTATAGCCGATGTGACTGGGGCTTCATTACGATCTGTTCAGATTCTTATAAAAGACTTGACAGAAAAAGATTTGATTAATGTTGTAAAAAATGCAAGGTCGAAAATTCCAAACAAAGCTACTGCAAAAATAGCTACATATTATGCAAGACTTGATATTGAAAGTGCCGGAGGTAAAATCAATGAGTGATGTACGTAGTCTCGAAGAAATGTTTTTCGAATTTTTTAAAATATATAAATTTATTAATCACTCTCAGGTAGTTAACACACTGAATATAGAACTCAGTGATGATATAAAAAAGAAAATTTATGAACTTTCTGATGGGAGTCGATCAACCCGTGATATTAAAAAACTTGTTGGTATAACGCCTCCTACAATAACAGGCTATTGGAAACAATGGGCATTAAAGGGAATTGTTTTACCTGCACAGCGAAAAGGAAGATTTAAGGCCACATTTGATTTGAGCGAGTACGGACTATCAGCATTAGATACTACAGAACAAGGAGATGAAGAATAATGGATGATATTTATGCAAAGCAGATACTTGACGAACTTTCTCAAATCCGTAGACTGTTGACAATACTTTCACAGGACAAGCTTCAAAGCTTCAATGAAAGCATAG
Organism: uncultured Lachnospiraceae bacterium; assembly: GCA_964483155.1. Classification (GTDB taxonomy): domain Bacteria; phylum Bacillota; class Clostridia; order Lachnospirales; family Lachnospiraceae; genus JAAYYM01. The sequence continues at coordinate 64,516 of CAZAAC010000006.1, forward strand.
AGAAAAAATACTTGACTACTGAGCAGCGTCGTCAAATGTATGACATGTTCGATGGCGAAAATTCCTATAAAACTATCGCTGATACAGTTAAGATTTCATCAGAGGGTGTTCGTAAATTTGCTATCCAGCTTGAACAGGTTGGGCTTGTTGAATTTGTCGCAATTAATGGAAAAGCAAAAAATCCAAAGAGAATTTTTTAGGGAGGTAGCTCATGAATGAAATTGCAAGGGAAGAATTTCAAAAAGTTGTAAGTGACCTTGTATTAGTTAAAAATGATGTTAATATAATAAAAGCAAATACACAAATAAATGCAAATCTGTTGTCATTATTACATAGTGATGATATCTCTGCTATTGTTTTTAACATTGCAAATTCCCCACGTTTATGCAAGGCACTTATGATATGTAAAAATCCCACTTCTGCTAAAGAGCTTTGTAAACGTCTAGGAGTTTTACCGCCAAATATTCGAAAACAAGTCATAAATAAGCTTGTTGACAGTTCCTTGCTTACTGTTGGAGAAACGCGGGGAAACAGTGATTTATATGTGCGTGTAGCATATCTTGATTTAATAAACTTTGATAGACTGGCTAAAAAGAAGTATCCAGATTTAAAGGAGATATAGCATGAATATCATCTTAATTTTCGCTTGGTCCTTATTTCTCTGTGCTGTTGCAACCCTAATTATTATTACATTTCCAGCCTCCTTTGCACGAGATGTTATAAAAAAGGGCATGCAAAAAATACAAAAGATGTTTATTTGTATCGATATTATAGTATTAATTATGATAGGTCTTACAAATAATCCACCTAATCTTGCCCTCGATGTTTTTTTTGAACTACCTCATATTGATACTAAAGTTGCATTGATGCTCATTCCGGCTGTTGCGTGTGTAATTTTCTCGATATTCTTATACTATCCCTCCGTCATATTTTTGGTTAAATCCAATCTTGATGATAAAAAAACGATCGATAAACTAATAATGCTGTTATTTCGTTGTGCATACGGTGAAAATGACAATCGGAAAAACTTATTGTCTGAATTAGATTTATTTTGTAACAATCATGAGCAATTCGTTAGTCAATACGGACTAGATGTATATATCAAGGAGTATAAAAGTCATGCGACTTCTATTTCCTCCAAACCACCACTAGAACTGATAAAACATGTGTTGGATAGGATCGCTCAAGCGAAATATGATATAGATAACTATAAACCTACACCTTTTCCTAATATAGGATTGATTTTATCATTCTTGTTTTCTACGGTTTTGACGGTTCTTTTATCCATCGTTACTATTAACTCCTAATGACGCCCGCGGCGCCTAAATAGTGCCAAAGGCTCAAAACTATGTTGTATAATGATAGATAAACTATCTCAAGATATGAGAAAAAGGCCTTATTTATTAGGCCTTCCAGCGTAATGATATAAAGGCTATAAAGCAAAAAATGGCTTTAATAAGCCTTTCACTCCCATCAAAATCGTGGAAAATTGAAACTGTTCCACATCTTCTACTTAGCTATGTTTTTGAAATTACTTTATCATTCATATTGGTATTCTATTAAGTGATTTTTATTTTCATACATCTTTGTTTGATTTATATATCCACATGGAATATGTATTTAATTGGATTTTGATTGCCTTTCAGAAATAAGTCTTCAACCATTTTATTACCATAATTCTTTTGTATACTCTCATCTGCAATTCTTCCTACAAACTCACAACATCCAACGACTTTTTCTACTGCATCATCGCTATGTTTGAAATTATGTATGGTAGAATATGCAGATAGCCAAGCAACAATCTAATATACTTCTAATACAATACCATCGCAGACTGAAAAAGCATTTTTTGCTCTATTCGTTTGGTCACAGTCAAAATTGACTTTCCTGTAACTTTTTGTCTTCTCATATTGATTATTCTTGCCACATCCGGACAGCGTTCTCGTATTATGCGGACAAGATTCTTGTATGATCCAGACAGTAAATGACATCTCAAATTACTTATCTTAAAATGGTTGTAATACATTTTAAGGAGGATACGAAATGAGGTGCTTGGGTGTAATGAAAATAACTGAAATACTTAGGCTCATCGAGATGGGAGGTCTTACATTCCGTCAAATCGGTGAAAATATTGGCTGTTCCAAGACAACAGTCCGTGAAATTAATAAACGTTGTAGGGAGTGTGGTCTGACTTATGATGACGCCAAAGAAATGACCACCGAAGAGATGAATGTTCTTATTTATCCTGATTTATTTGGACGCAAGCCTGTAAAAGAAGAACCTGATTGGAAAGAAGTTCATGCAAGGTTACAAAGCAGCAAACGAATAAATCTGCAGTATCTATGGGAATAATATCGCACGACTAATCCCGATGGATTAAGTTATAGTCGATTCTGCTATCGTTACAATCATTGGAAAGACAGAAATGGTAAGACAGCCGTATTCCCATAGAAAAGAGGACCCGGAAAAGAACTCTTTATTGACTGGATAGGCGATACCCTAGATTGTGTGATTGATGCAACAACAGGCGAAGTGATAAAAGCATATTTTTTTGTTACTACATTGGGTGAAAGTTCTTATCCCTTTGTGGAAGCTTTTCCTGATATGACACAAATCAATTGGCTTCAGGGACATATTGATGCCTTCCAATGGTATGGTACCCTGCCGAGGATACTGGTTCCTGATAATTGCAAGACATCTACCATAAAAGCAAAGTTCTACGATCCTACCATTAACGCAGGCTATCTGGATTTATTCAGGCACTACGAGGTTGCAATTATACCTGCCCGAGTACGTAAGCCCCGTGATAAACCGTCCGTAGAATCCGGTGTGGGCCGGCTTGAAACATGGCTGCTTGAATGGCTAAAATCAAGAACTTATTTTAGTTTTGCAGCATTAAATAATGATATATGGGAACGGATGCAGGAATTATCGCAACGTCTATTTCAAAAAAGGGAAGGTTCCCGCGAAAGCCTGTATGATATATTCGATAAACCGATGATGTGTCCACATCCGAATGCAAGATTTGAAGTCTTTGAAACAAATCTGATTGCCCATGTGCCAAGCAATTATCATGTAGAATGGGATGGCTTTTATTATTTGGTTCCCTATCAGTATCACAAAGAACCAGTTAAGATGCATATCTATGCAAAAACTGTAGCTATCTTTAATCAAAACAGGGAACGGATTGCACTTCATGAAAGAAGATATAGTGGCAAGCGTTATGTTACCATTACAGAACATATGCCAATAAATCATCAGTATCAGAAACAGTTTAACAATTATGATGGCACTTACTACCGGCTGCGTGCGAATCAGATAGGAACCGATACATTCCATGTAGTCGATAAGATGCTTACTGTGTCTCCTATTGAAGAACAGGGATATCGTTCCTGTATTGCAAAGGTCTAGGTGTTTCGAAACAACCTTTTTATCTATGCCCGTTATATATATTTACATATAGACCTGTTCGCGAAAAAACAATTCAACAAATAAGTGTTATGCTATTTGTTCCAGGCTATCTTCTCTTATATATTCGGCATCAATATACTGGTTTTTTTATCTCAATAATTTCCATTCTGCAGTTCACCAACCTAATCTATTTATAGCTATTTGAGAACAATATAACTTCATGAATACTTAATTTTTTAGGTGAAATGTTAGTTACGTGTTTGTTCTCCGCTACTACATATTAAGCTATAACCATTCTATAACAAATGAAAATTATTTATCCGTTCTCTCAAACAAAGGAATCCAACTTTGTTTATTGTATATACCATCTTCCACCCAAAATGCGGTTATTGTGTATGTTGGTACACTTGATTTTAAAATAATAACCTGTTGTGAATCATTATATCCCAAACTAGAGTTAACAACTCTATCTTCATCCCAATTTGGTTTATATTCTCCATTGAAACTTTTGGTTGACTTTAATAAAGAAAATCCTATTTCCTTTAGTTTTTCACTTACTAATTGTTTTTGTTCGTCTGAAGAAAATAAATTTTCTTTTTCAAAACTTTTTTTCCCTAAGTCACAAACAAATTTAATTTCTATGTTATATAACCCTAATTTATTTAACTCTTTAATTATATCGTCCTTTTTGTTAGGATTAAAGCATATGTATGCAAGCAATATCTTTTTCTTTTTTAATAATTCCATTTCTTCTGTCTTCAGAACATTTACATGTGTCTCTTTTGTTGTTCTATCTTCTATTCCAAAATATTCTTGAAAAATTGATATTACCTGTTTACCTGAATAAGCACCGTCATCAAAAAATATAATTTCATCGTAATCTCCTTGTAGACATTCTTGCAACGATTGCTTGATTTCAATGTTATCACTACCTTGTAAAATATCATTAAAATAATACATCATATGCTTTGCACTATCTTTTTCACCACCTAGTGGACATATAATTGTTTTACTCTTCTGCTCCACCGAACCCAATAATCCTTGCATTTCCTTATCAAACAAATCTCTATTTATATAATTTGCAGATTCAAGTAGCCTTATAATACCGTCAAGCAACAATTTGCCATCTTTTGCTTTTTCCATTTTACAGTTTAAAAACTGTGAAATGAAATTTACAATCTTCGCTTCCGAAATTACGCTTCCCTTTTTTCCTTCAAATGTTTGAAATCTTGTATTTAATCTTTTTATTCTTTCCCAAAAATCTTCTATTAAGATTTCTGATACTAATCTCATTGAGTCATTATAATAATTTTTACTTATTAATGTATTCTGATCTTTTCTCAACTCGATAATACTTACTTTTGAGTAAGTCGAAGCACTATCTTTAATTTTTGCTCCATATAAATCGTATAAGGTTCTCTGAAATGCTAAAAATGCAAGTAATGCTCCTTATTTCTGCCTTCTTTACTTCCCATCCAAGTTTCAGATTGAAAAACTTCCGAAGCATTTTTTATCTGTCCATTTCCATAACTTATTCTAGTATCAATTTTTGAATTATCTGGTGAATATTTAGGAAATTCAGAAATAATAAATGACTCTCTTCCACTAACCCCTATACCTAGTAAAGCACATATCTTCGTATATTCAGCCAATGTATGTATTTCAAGTTTTTTCATACCTTTCGGATTACTTAATTGAAAAATATTCTTTGTGAAACCAAACCATTTTTCATCCTCTATAATTATGTTCTCTTTTGAGATCGCACATACTCGTTTAAGCAAAAATCGATGATTAAGTTTCGTTAATCTTTCGGTTATCTCCAATAATTTCTGCTCCGATTCTCCACTTAAATTATTATCTCCCTTTAAAATCGAAAAACATTTTGTCCCCCACAAATCATCTGTGGATTCAAGAATTTTAGAAAAAACACAAGTTTCAGCAATTCCAATGCTATTCATTTCAGAAATTATTTTTTTTAGCATAGTTTCAGCTGTTCGTACTTTTTGATGATAATATACGCTCTTAAACATAATCGTTCTAGACATTAGCAATTGATTTAATGCTTCTTCAGCGGATGACTTAATTACTGGTATATAAAATATTCCACTATTTCCATCTGCCCAAATTTGATTGTTTTGCCCATGCTCAGTTTCTCCGACAACACTTAATTTGTGTACCAGCCTATCAATATCAACCGCTACCGGAACATTTGTCGAATGAGAATCTCTAGATAGATAATCGCATTTATCTGCATCAACTGACCCATTGATAATTTGATTATATGGTAAAAGGAACATATCATTTGCAATACCAACTATAAGACAACTAATATACTCTGTTAACTTTTCATAATCGCGATCATTTTTTATTTTTATTCCATTTAAAGAATTTGTTACTTTTTTTAATAATTCCACAACATCAGGAGAATTAACAATAAGAACACTTAGTATTTCATGTAATGCCACTTTTTTACCAACGCAGTCGCTAAACCGTACTATGACATCCTTAATCATTTCATGTTGACTAAAAGTAATATCTTCTGCAAAATAAAATTCCGACACATGGCTAAAGTACATATGGCCTGTATCGTGAAACAATGCCGCCAACCTTGTTACTTGTATAAAATCAAACTCAGTTTCTTCATTTTTATCACATTTTCTAATAATACTAGCCATTTTGTTTGCAACAAAAAAAACACCTATGGTATGGCTAAAACGTGAATAATCTGCATTACAATACACGTAGCCTGCTAAACCTAGATGCTTTATTTTTCTTAATCTTTGAAGTAACGGACTGTCTAATATAGCAATTTCTCCAGAATTAAACTCCACTGGTCCCCAAACAAAATCAAATATTTGTTTATCTTCTGCCATATATAATTCTTTCAAATAATCTGCAAGCATATTCTTCACAAAAATATTTACTTCATTACGTATCTCTTTAAACTCTGGTTCCTCAATAAGTTCTCTTATTTTCATTTGTGCTTTTTCCCTGCCTTATCACTTTGAAAATTCCACTTTAGCGCCAGCACAAAAAACCTTTGTCAAATCCATTATTATTTCATTTGATAATTTCAAATCAGTATCCTGCATTATTCCATTTACAGTAGATTTAGACATCTTAATAGTTGCCATCTCATAATATGGATTCTGCAATTCAAATGAAATACTTTTACCATCATTTAACTCCATTATTGCATCAACAAAATCACCTTCTCCACCGTCCAAAAATAAAAGTTTAATATCTTTAACACTTTTATCAATATTAGATTCTATCGAGCGAAAATATGATTGCATTTCACGTACACCCGCACGATATCTATCATTCTTAAAAGGGATTTTTTCAACCTTAAGTTCTCTTAAAGAAGATAAAAATTTGTCTACAAACAATAATTCATTGTTATACATTATACACCCTCTTCTCCATAATAGTGAAACACATTGACATATTATAGCATATACAATTACCTATATCAATAACTATATTCAAAAGTAAATTATTGATATAAATTAAAATATGATTTATGGTAATGCACTCATACAATATGTTATGTAATTATATTAAGTTTACCTCATTTTATAAAATAATTCAATTCATAATTTATAAGTCCTTTACTTTCATTAGTATCTTTTCTACCCTCTCTATTCCTTCTCCTGATATCTTTCATACATTTTCTTCGCTTCTGCTTTTATCTTTTCCTTGACTGTAGAGGGACCTAGGATTCTGACATTATCTCCTAACGCAAAAATCCAGCCCAGGAATAGTGCGCTGACAGCGACTGTGACATTTACCGTAAAATGATCTGCTGTCGAAGGGATAATCATGATGTCTTTTCCAAATCGATCAAATACTACATTTGCCATTTCATTTTTAAATTCCAGCTTGACGGTTTCGATATCACCACCGAACATTCCGAAATACTTTTGGTTATAGCTTGCCATGTTGACCTTTTTAAAGTCTTCTTTTCCTGCTCGCTCCTCATTGATTGTAGAAATTTTAGTCATCTTGTCTACACGATAGTGTTTTATTTTTCCGGCGATTGCATCAAAAGCAACCATGTAATAGTTTTCATCATCCCAGCATAGAGCCCATGGACTGAGCTGATAGAATGCTCCTTCTTTCCGGAGCTCCATTTTCTTCTGCACATTCCATTTGAAATACTGAAATGTGATTTGTCTATTCCTACTGATTGCAGAATGAATCTCATCGATGTTGTAATAGATGCTCTCATTCATTGTTTTAATTCTGCCGATTACATATACCTGTCTTTGAAGCTGTTTTGCTTCATGCTCGCTTGTGAGACTTTCCAGCTTCTTGATTAATTCATTCGATTTCTTTTCCGTTATGAACTTTGAGGACTGAATCGCATCCACGAGAAGCTTAAGCTCTGCGATTTCAAACTGTCTCGACGCCACATGATAGTAATAGGTCTTTCCTCTTTTTTCTCCTATAATATCAATATCGAGGTCTCTTAGCGTTTCAAAATCAGCATAGATACTTTTTCGCTCTGCTGTCACATCATAGCTTTCTAGTGCCCTCAGGATTTCCGGCATGGTGAGACTATGTGCATCATCTGTTTTTGCCAGCATGATTTTCATCAGATATAGTAGTTTTAGCTTTTGGTTTGTTCCCTTTGGCATAAGACGCCTCCCGCACCCACTTGCATTTATCATCCGCTTCCGGGTGTCTTTGTGATTCTGTCCATATGGTTTTATCATTATGGTTCTGTTCTTATTATTATCAATTATTGATATACTTTCTGGTATAGGGACAAACCTCGATACATTTTCCACATAATGTGATTTGTTGATCGATTGCTCTGGCTGAAATCTCTCTTGCCTTTTTTCTGCAGGATAAGGCATCATAAAACGCCTCCCGATCCAATTCCGGACTCCAGACACGTCCTGAAATTGCTTTTCCAGGGCAAGCATCTGTACAACGCATACAGCTTCCGCACTTGGATTTTAGTACCTCTTCATCGCTGGCTAGGGGCGCGTCTGTCAATACAGAAGTCAGACGAATGGCTGATCCGTATGCCTCTGTCAAAAAAAGTGCACTTTTCCCGATCCATCCTAGTCCCGCATGCATTGCTACGGTCTTATGCGGCATTAACGTTCTGAAAATACCATATTCCTGCGTAGCAGAACCCGTCTGCGCATAGGCATGATAGCCCTGCTCTTTTATTAATTCTGCACACATTATCGCCAGCTTATCCAGCTTTTCATTCAATCGGTGATACGCATCATAATACTCCATTGTTGGCGCCTCACTGATACCTCTGATTACCTCTTTGGGATAAGCAAGCGCGATGGATACTCCAAATGGATACCTGGGTATCACAATCTCTCCACTTGCAGAATCCTCGCTTTTAGGTTCTTTGGGATCTACCTTACCATATAATCCGTCAATCTTTGCAAAGCCTACCAGAGATGCCCCATTTTCAATTAAGATACGCTCAATTGTATTCTTCATAAGATACACTCCCTTAATAAAAAAAATGATGTAGTGAAACTTTAAATATTTTTTCTGTGCTGGATATGAATGCCGACATGGCCAATTCCCAAAATAATGATGGCAATGGTGAGCCAGATTACCTTACCATAAATACTCAGTAAGAAAAATGCGGCAACAGGAAGCAATGCGCCTGGAACGGGAATTCCCAGAAAATTTCCATAAAAATCTGCTAAAGTATGTTTACTTCTAAAATAATGAATCCATGATATTTCATATAACAACATCAGTAAAAATGAAATGATGAGCCAGATAGACCAGCTGGAAAATGGTTTTATATTGTAATCCGAGAAAATCAATGCAATCGGCGTAACCAGAAACTGCCCTACTCTCTCAAATAGTAACAGTATTTTATTCTCGTTGCAAACGATATTCTCATAGCCGATTGGTTTGTTTCGAGCCCAAATCAGATTGGGTATGGTCAGCATTAATAAATATATGGCTCCTACATATGAAAATCCTAAATGTCCCACGATCTTATATCCCTCTCTTTCGTAACTCTGCTTTTGCTTCTTCGCACCACTTTCATCGAATGATATATCAGTTTGCTATATTTGTAAAGATATATTGCTATTCTTTTTCAATCGAAAAACAGGATATATGCGTTTCATTCTGGAGAAGTCAGCATATCGTTCTATTATCGTCGGACGCCAGAATGGTGCCACCGTCCAGATCGCACAGACTCCGTCTGGCTTTAAAACACGATGCATCTCTTTTGCCAGGTCTTTTAAGGAAATCACCGGTGCAGGGACTACTCCATATAGAACAATCATATCTATAGACTGCTCCGTAAATGTTGTATGCAATGCATCCTCGCATTGAACGACTACGTTTGTAAGTCCTAAGAGCTTCACTTTTTCCTTCAACTCCCTTACGGCAATTGGATGAATATCGGTAGCATAAACAGTTCCTGTGGTTCCTACCCGCTTAGAAATTTCCTCTGTAAAGAATCCGGAACCACAACCTATTTCGAGTACCACCTGTCCTTTTTCGATTTTTGCATTTTCAATAAGCTTATCTGGGTTATTATATTTCTTTCTTGCCGGACTATCCAGCAAACGTAATAACTTTTGATAAAACTTCGCAGACTTCTTTGATTCCTCTGAAAACAACATATCTTTCCAACTCATAACTTTTTTCTCCTTATTTCGGAACGACCGTTCCTTATTTTATTAAAAAATAATCTGCCTGCTGGCAGTTATTTTAAAAATCGCCTGATTCCATCTGTATGATAGTCCGCCAGTTGCTGTAAACATTGCGCCAACTGCTTTTGCGTTTTATGTTCTTTGGCTATCTGGATGATTCCTTCTATGAGGCTTTTCGAAAAGACACTCGCCATCAATTCCTGATCCACAACTGAATCGTGTAACTGCACTAAAATATGCTTTTTCAGCTCTTCCACTAATTGTTCCCGAAATCCCTCATACTTGGTTCCTTTGCTCTTTTCCGATAATAACAGAAATCGGTCTAGACCAGCCGTAATAATCTTTCCCATTCCAAGACTGATATTGCGACTCAGATCATCCATTGGATCACTATGCACCAGAAAATCCTGAAACATAGAATTAAACTGGTGAAAAATAGGTTCTGCAACTGCTAGGAAAAGCGTCTCTTTATTCTCGTAATATAAGTATAAGTTGCTGACACTGATTTTAGCCTCCATCGCAATACTACGTGTAGTCGTTTCTAAAAAGCCTTTTTCACAAAATTTTTTTTCCGCTGACAATAGAATCTGCTTTCTTACTTCCTCTTTTAATATCTGCATAATAAAGAACCTCCGTTCCGTATTATGTTAGCATTGTTTTTTTTGGATGTCAACTACTTTTGGCTGGTGACTTTTTTAGATAGTGACTCTTTTGTATGGCATCATGTCTTTCCTGGACAAAAAAATACCTCAGTGATTGCTTTCACTGAAGTATCTCTTACAGGGCTACAAGGATTTGAACCTTGAAATGACGGAGTCAGAGTCCGTTGCCTTACCGTTTGGCTATAGCCCTAAATATCAACAAGCGTAATTATACATGAAGTGCTTATAGATTTCAAGAGTAAATTTAATATTATTCTCGTTTTATTCTTGTTTCTTGCTGTTCTAAAGCATGACCCAGTTTGTTAAACTTTTTATCTCATTATCTTTTGTTCTCATATAAGCACGGGGATATACCGTAATATGCCCCTCGTTTTGGTTTAAAAATGCGCCCCATTGGCTAAAGGTCGAATTTGCTATGATATTGTGCCTGCACAGTGTCATCAGCTGCATATCACGATAGCTTTCGCTTCCTACATTATGAGATACGATGACTTTATCTGAAAGCCATGAGAATTCCTGTTCCATAAAAGCACTATCATCTGAAAAAATGTAATAGGTCGGCTGTGCGATTCTCTCCTCTATATAGGAAACTGCTTTTTCATAATAGTCTCTGCCCAGTGCGATAAAATCAGAAGCATATTTTCCTACATAGTCGCCTCTGCGCACATGTATACTGATTGCATTTTTACTACAGATATCTTTCGCCAGCTCCGCATTATATCCTGTGAGTTTCGGAAAAATAAACTCTTTTTGTAGTAATCCTTCTTCCAGTCTTTCTTTATAATACATCTCTTCAATCCAAAAGCCTGCCAGATACCAATTCTTCGTAATATCCAGATGCATGACCTTCTGGTACAGTCTCTTAATTGAACGGTTCATCTGTTCCTGGTCCGTATCCACGCCAAAACACTCTCGCAGTTCATCTATCTTATAAGGTGCATACTTCTTCTCTGAAAACAGACGTATTACTCTGTTGGGATAGTAAACCAGCTTTTCGAAAAGCGAGCCATACTTTCCACTG
>CAZAAC010000007.1:0-75100 GCA_964483155.1 uncultured Lachnospiraceae bacterium
TAGCAGATTCTATAAAGCAATTTGGAATTATTCAACCAATTGTTGTACAGAAAAGAAAAGATTATTATGAAATCATTGCAGGTGAAAGAAGATGGAGAGCAGCAAAATTAGTTGGTCTTAAAGAAATACCCGTCATAATTAAGAATTATACTGATCAGGAAATAGTGGAAATCTCATTAATTGAAAATATTCAAAGAGAAGATTTGAATCCAATTGAAGAAGCAATGGCATATAAGCGACTACTTAATGAATTCAATTTGAAACAAGATGAAGTTGCTGATCGTGTATCAAAAAGTAGAGTAGCAGTGACAAATTCAATGAGACTTTTAAAACTTAACGAAGACGTTCAACAGATGGTAATTAATGAAATGATTTCACCGGGACATGCTAGAGCATTGTTAGCAATAGAAGATAGTGAATCGCAGTATAATATTGCAATGAAAGTATTTGACGAAAAGTTGAGTGTTCGTGATATAGAAAAATATGTTAAGGATTTAAAAAAACCTCTTAAACAAAGAAATAAGACAAAAGAAGAGCTAGATTTTTTATTCAGAGATCTAGAAGAAAAAATGAAAATATCATTAGGTACAAAGGTAAGTATTATTTCAAAAGGAAATGAAAAAGGAAAAATTGAATTGGAATATTATTCCAATTCAGAACTAGATAGATTAACGGAATTACTTATTTCTATTGGAAAGTAGAAAGAAATGGTTTTTAACTGAGAGGAGTAAAGAGTAATGAATAGTAAACTATTTACGAAAATGGGTATGGGTGATATAGATTTAGGCTTTTTGTTTATTGTGTTGTTATTTTTATTTATTATCATTCTTGTAATGCAAATAATATTGTTATTTAAGTATGGAAAATTGCAGGGAGCATATCATAATTTTATGCAAGGAAAAAAAGCGAGAAGCTTAGAACAACAAATAGAAGCTCTTTTTGAAGATATTGAATTCTTAAAAGCAACCACTGATAAAAATAGAAAAGATTTACTTAGGATAATAGATCATGTTAGAGATACTTTTCAGCGAGTTGGTGTTGTAAAATATGATGCATTTAAGGAAATGGGAGGAAAACTCAGTTTTTCTGTTGCAATGCTAAATGATAGAAAAAATGGGTTTATACTCAATTCTGTACATAGTAGTGAGGGTTGTTATGTATATGTGAAAGAAGTTAATAGAGGAGAAAGTGCTATTTCTCTTGGAGAAGAAGAGCAAAGAGCATTAGCACAAGCTCTTCAAAATGAAGATCAAGAATTTGATTGAATTAAGTGATAGGTGGGATTAAAATGAAAAAAGTTAAGGTTACAGAATTAGTAGGCGGAGAAATGCTTGCAAAACCTGTTGTAATAGGGCTCAATCAAATATTGATATATGATGGAACCAAATTAAATATTGACTACATTGATCATTTATTGAAATTAGACATTACAGATGTTTATATTACGGATGATGAATTATCTGATAACAAACCAGATGAAATTATTAGGGAAGAAATCAGAACCGTATGCAGGCAAAAGGTAAAAAATGTTCTTGAAAAACATATATATAAAGACAATGCAGGGTTGTTTGAAATAAGTAAAACGGCAGAACAAATTATAAATAATATATTAGAAAAAGAAGAAGTTATTGAAAAAGTTTATGAAATAAAAGAAAGAAATGCAGATATATATGATCATTGTGTTAATGTATGTGTTTTATCCATTTTAACAGCACTTAAGATGAATCTTACACATAATATTGTATATGATTTAGGAGTAGGAAGTTTGTTGCATGATTTAGGATTGCGATATGTATCTATTTCTGTTGAGGATATAGAAATCAATACGCTATCTCCAGAGAATTTATTTGAGTATAAGAAGCACACTGTATATGGATTTTCTTCAGTTGAAAAAGAAAATTGGATGAGTGATATTGCAAAAAAAATATTACTATTTCATCATGAAAGACTAGATGGTTCAGGATTTCCATTAAAAATGAAAAGAGTTTCATTAGAAAATAGAATTGTTGCGGTTTGTGATAGTTTTGATGAGATGATATGTGGCATTGCCTGTAAGCGGGGGAAGGTGCAAGAAGCAATTGAATATCTTAAGATGAATAAAGATATATGTTTTGATGGTCGAGTTGTTAGTGCTTTTTTAGATTTTGTAGCAACATATCCTTCAGGAACAATAGTGAGAACAAATGAAGGCGAAATTGCAAAAGTTGTTGGTCAGAATGAACACTTTACAGAACGTCCTATATTATGTATGATAGCAGATAAAGAAGGAAATGAATATGAAGAAAAAGTTACTATGAATCTAGTTGAGGTTCATCATGTATTTATTGAAGAAGTAATAAGTTCATAAATAGTAGCGGGAGGTGAATCTATTGCATCAATATTTACGAGCAATTGGTTTTAGTAATATTAAAAGCAGAGAGCAATTGCAAAAAGTTTTAGAAAAAGTTGTGGCGGAAGCTTCTGACAAGGTATTTATAGAGTCAGATCGAAATAGTGTACTTGTAGAATACAGTAAAGATTTTGCTGATTTTATTGGAATTACTGTAAGAGGAGAGTTTGATACAGATAATAAATTTTCATATGAATTTTACTATCCATATTGCAAAGGTATTCATATTAGTACAGAAGAAGAAGTTTCAATTGAAAGGCATGCGGAGAAAGAAACATTTGCGGGTGTATGTGATGATATTAAAGTGGGTGTTTCATTAATCTTTTATTTACAGAATGCTTTATTATATTTAAAAGAAAAAGCGAAAGGGAAAATATCAAAACAAGGATTTTCAGTAACATTATCAGGTTTATCATTAAAAGGAAATATTATGTTTCCAATTAATAAAAATGAAAAGGAAAAACAAAAAATACAAAAAGCAGCAATAACCAGAAAGCAGTTAATATCAGCCGCAATGCAAGGCGATGAAGAAGCAATAGAGAGTTTAACGCTTGAAGATATTGACACCTATACAACAATTTCTAGAAAAATACTAAAAGAAGATGTTTTTACTTTAGTAGATTCCTATTTTATGCCTTATGGGGTAGAATGTGATCAATACTCTATTCTTGGAGAAATTGAAGATGTTAGTTTGAAAAAAAATAATTTAACAGAAGAAGAGATTTATTTGATTACAATAAATTGCAATGAATTATTATTCGATATATGTATTAATAAACAAGACTTACTTGGTGAGCCAATGATAGGACGTCGATTTAAAGGCATTGTTTGGATGCAAGGTAAGGTTAATTATCCCGAGTAAATATCAAATTGCTCTCATAGTTAAATGGATATAACAAGCCCCTCCTAAGGGCTAGTTGTAGGTTCGATTCCTACTGAGAGCATGCATAAATAAGTGAAGTAATTATATCACTTATCTGAAAGGAAATTAGTAATATGGAAAATCAAGGAAAAGTAGTTGCAATAGTAGGTATGTGTGGCTCCGGAAAGTCAGTTGTGACAGAAACATTTGTTAAGCAAGGTTGGAACATGGAATACTTTGGAAAAATAACACTGGATACTTTAGCTGAAAGAAATATGTCTGTAACACCAGAAAATGAGAAGTTAATAAGAGAAGGATTAAGAAAAGAATTGGGCCAAGATGCTTATGCTCAAAAATTGCTTCCATTAATAAAAAAAGATATAGAGACAGGAAATGCGGTTTTAGATGGTCTATATTCATGGTCAGAATATACTTATTTAAAAAAACATTTAGAAGCGAATTTTATTGTATTGGCAGTAATTGCAAATAGGAATGACAGATATAATCGTTTAGCAGTTCGTAAGATCAGACCACTTACGAAAGAACAAGCAATTCAAAGAGATGTTGCGGAGATTGAAAATCTTGAAAAGGGTGGTCCAATTGCAATAGCAGACTATTATATTATGAATGATGGGAATGAAGAGGATTTAAGAAGAGCAACACTTGACTTTATTATAAACGAGGATAAATAAATGAATTATATTGTTTTAGATTTGGAATGGAATCAATCCTCTAATCAAAGAGATAAAGAATATGGAATTCCTTTTGAAATATTGGAGATAGGTGCTGTTAAATTAAATGAAAACAAAGAAATAATTGGAAAATTTGATCAATTAATTAAACCACAAATATATCAAACCATTCATTTCATTACAACAAAGATTATTCATATTGACAAAGAAGAGCTATCTAACGGTAAACCATTTCAAGAAGTGGCTAAAGCATTTTTAGATTGGTGTGGAAAGGATTATATTTTCTGTACCTGGGGAACACTAGATTTAACTGAATTTCAAAGGAATCTTTGTTATTACGGAATGGATGAGATTTCAAAAGGTCCATTACCATTTTATGATCTTCAAAAATTTTTTTCAATAGCATTTGAGGACGGGAAAATACGTAGATCGTTGGAGTTTGCGGTTGATTACTTAAATATTGAGAAGGATATTCCCTTTCACCGAGCATATAGCGATGCCTATTATACCGCAAAAGTATTTGCAAAAATATATAATAGAGATGTAGAAAAATATGTGTCTTATGATATTTTTATAACACCTTGTTCTAAAAAAGAAGAAGTACATAAGATTTTTCCTACTTACTCAAAATATATAACTAGAGAATTTAAAGAAAAAGCGATAGCACTTAATGATAGAGAAGTAAATAGTACCAGATGCTATCTTTGTGGAAGAAGAGCAAAGAAAAAGATAAAGTGGTTTTCGGTAAATGGTAAGCATTATTATAGTCTGTCTTATTGTAAGCGCCATGGATTTTTAAAGGGTAAAATAAGAATGAAGAAGGCGGATGATGGAGATTTTTATGTGATTAAAACTTTAAAATTAATTACACTAGAAGAAGCGGAAGACATTCGCAATAAACAAGATAAACTTAGAAAGCAGAGAGCAGAGAAGAGAATAAAAAATAAAAAAGAAATGACATAGAGTCATTTCTTTTTTATTTTCAATTATCATATCTAGAAGAATAATGATAGTTTCTTCGTTTTGGTTTTCTTCTTCGTTTTTTTGAAAAGTATATATTATTAAGGATAGCCCGAATAACAAATAGTATAAAAATCAGACCTATAATAGAAAGAATTATAATAAAGACTATTTTTACATTAATAAAAATAGTTTTTGTCTCTTTTTCAACTGGAACAGGTTCAACTTCATCTGTTTCCGTTATTATTTTAGAAAACTCAAAAACAGAAGTTTTATCACTTACATAATCTATTGTTGTTTCTCCTACATAAGCTCCACCAAAATAGTACTTTAGAGTTGCAACGGAATCATTATCATTGGATAAGTAATTTATTTCAGCTTTTGCATCAGTAAATAAAGCTGTTTTTGGAATTAGAATATCGCCTGTCGGATGAATCATAAGAAGTGATTTTGAACTACCGAGAATATCAACATTAGTATTAAAAAAATTAGAAGTATCCATTGAATAATTCTTTTCACTGTCAGCAATATTAATTTTCTGAAAATTATCAAATCCATAGTCAAAAAGTGAAATCGTATCTAAAAACTGATTAGGACTTTCTTCTTTCATAATAACACATATTAAACGTAATCCATCTTTTTCAGCACATGTTACAAGTGTTTGCCTGGCTTCATCAGTATAACCAGTTTTGCCGCCAATGACATATTCATAGGCATACTTCAAATTTGGAAGTAAAAGATGATGATTTGTCAAAGGACGCTCTTCAGTTTGAATATTAGTAGGTGGAATAGTATAATAAGTAGTTCCGGATATTTTCGAAATAATCTCATTTTTATAACACTCACGAGCAATTAGCGCTAAATCATATGCAGTTGTATAGTGATCAGGATCAGGAAGTCCGTTGGCATTTAAAAAGTGTGTTTCTGTACAACCTATATCAATAGCACGATCATTCATCAATTTAACAAAAGATTCTAGGTCACCGCCTATATATTCAGCAACAGCATAAGAGACTTCATTGGCTGAGCCTAGTAGAATACCATATAAACATTGCTCCATCGTTAATTGTTCACCAACATCAATACCAATATGACTTGAATCTCGTTCAATACCAAAAACAGCATTTTTTGAAAAAGTAACGACTTCATCCATAGTAGAATTTTCAGAAGCAAGTAATGCAGTTAATAACTTAGTAGTACTAGCTGGGTATAGTTTTTCATGAACATTTTTTTCATATAAGACAACACCAGTATCTGCATCCATTAAGATAGCAGAAGAAGCGCCAATTAAAGGACCAGTTAGCCACCCTTCAATATTATTACTTTCTACAGGCATAGATTTGCGAAGCTCTGCTTCTTCTGCCTGTGTTAAAGTAGCTGCAGTCATAACTGCATAAAAGGGAGTGGTAAAAGAAAGACATAATAACAATGATGTAAATATACATATAATTTTTGGAAAACAACTTTTTAACATATAAAACTCCTTTATAAATAATACCATATTATCATACACTATTTTGGGTCAAAAACGAAGTTATTATTTATGAATTTTATATATAGAAAAAAATGATATTAAAAAAATAGTAATTCACAAGTTTAAAAAAGTATAGTATTAGTGTATAATAAAGTAATAACAAATCAGCGAGGAAAAGTATGAGGTTAAGGAATATTAGTGGTTCTCAAGAGATAATTGCAAAAAACGAATATGTTATACATGACGAGAAAGAAAAGAAGGGACAATGGAAAGAAGTTTTTGGAAACAATCATGACATATATATTGAAATAGGAATGGGAAAAGGTCAATTCATTCTAGAAAATGCGATTAAAAATACAGAAATTAATTATATTGGAATTGAGAAGTATTCAAGCGTATTATTACGGGCAATACAAAAATTAGAGATTTATAAGTTATTAAATATAAAATTTATTAGAATGGACGCAGAATTGATAGAACAGGTATTTGAAAGGGATGAAGTTAGTAGAATATATTTAAATTTCTCTGATCCATGGCCAAAGGACAAGCATGCAAGAAGAAGACTTCCTTCAAAAGAATTTTTAGAAAGATATGACAATATTTTAAAGCCAGATGGAATATTAGAATTCAAGACAGACAATCAAGAATTATTTGATTTTGCAGTAAGTGAGTTAGAACGGACGAATTGGGAGCTACGCAAGATTACCTATGATTTACATCATGATAAAGAGATGATGCGTGAAAATATAATGACCGAATATGAAGAGAAATTTTCATCTAAAGGAAACCCAATATATAAGTATATTATTGCAAAAAAATAATTAATGAACAAAAAGAAAAGGAGGAATAAAAATGGCACAAAAATTCCACGAAGAAAATTTTAATGTAGAAGTATTAAATGCAACCAGTCTTGTATTAGTTGATTTTTATGCAGATTGGTGTGGACCTTGTAAGATGATGTCACCTATAATTGATGAGATTGCAAAAAAATATGAGGGAGAAATTATAGTTGGAAAATTGAATATTGATGAGAATATGCAATTAGCACAGAAATATAGAGTTATGACAATTCCAACCTTCATGATTTTTGTAAATGGAGAAGTTAAGGAAACGATGATAGGTGCAGTAGGAAAAGAGAAGATTGAAGAAGCAATCACTAAATATAAGTAAAATGGAAGAAAAAAGATTCAATCTAGACAAAAAGAATAATGATGAGTGAATACTCAAATTATTCTTTTTGTTTTGTAAATAATTTGAAAGGTTTCCCTAGTATAAATGGGAAAAAGCGATTAATAAGTAAAGTCATTAAAACAACAAAAACAGTAATAATAAATAGAATAATTGCATAGCAGATATATCCGCGAGCTCGTGTTAAATACTTATTAACGAACATAGCTACATTATATGCAAAATATAATACAGTACTGTTATTGTGAACAGCCATAATTATTAAAGAGTTATTACCAAAAAAAGTTAAAATCTTATTTGCTTTACAATTCTTACAAATCAAAATCAGACCAATTGAAGAGGTTACTGCACAAATATAATAAAACAGAAGATTTTTTTGTACCAATGAACGAAAGTCAACACCTCCATTTTTAGAAACAAGAATCACACCGACAATCATAAGAAAAAAACCAAAAACTATTTCCTTCAGAGAGGATTTATTATGTTCTTGAAAAAAATGATATATAAAATAACCAATTGCAATAAAAGTCGAAGCTAGAATTGGTCTAAGTAAAATAATTGAAAATTCATGAAGTCTTTCCATGATAGGTGTACTATAAGTAAATTGTTGTAAAGAAAAGTTGATTAAAGAGGAAAGGATAGTCAAAATAATTATTAATAAAAAACTTACTTTGCCAGAAAATCTTTTAATCACAAATAGAAATATTAATTCTCCAAAAAAGAGAGTAGGCAAAAACCAAAGAACTGACATACCATAAGTACTAATTACATACCAGAGATTAATTAATAAACTTTCTATTTTAATAGTTTTTCCGATCAATAATGCATACAAAACAACACTTAGGTAGATAGCACTAAAATAAAAATAAGGAATCATAATAGAACGAAAGTGTTTGGAAGCAAACATCTTGAAATCTTTTTCTGAATCCCTTTTATAGTTTATAAGCATACCAGAAATAATAAAAAATAATGGCATATGAAAAGAAAAAATCCATATACAAATGTTAATAATATAAGGGGACATGACAAAAAACTCTTCACCTTGCAAATGTCCCATAATCACAAACAAAATACCGATACCTTTTGCCATATCAAAATATGCAAGGCGTTTATTATTTATACGAATATCATTCATTTACTACTCTCCCATAACAATATTAATTATTTTCGTGAGCGCCCAAGAATAAAAGGGAAAAAGCGATTTATAAGAAGAATTATCATTGTTTCAAATAAAAATGTAAAAATCATTATATTGAATATAAAGATATAACTTTTTGCACGTGTAACAAGAGTGTCTATTTGCCAGGCAATTAGTATTGAGGCATAAAGAATATAGCAATTAACATGGGTACACATTACTATCAAGGAGTTTCTACCAAAGAAACCTATTTGAGGAAAGTATCTGCAGTTTTTACAAATTAAAATTAATCCAAAAGAACCAAGAAAGGCACAAGTATAGAAAAGGGCTATATTTTCTAAAATAATAAAATGAAAATCCACACATCCATTTATCTGGGATAAAAATAGATTTGTAATAAAGAATATGATTCCAATAAATAACTGTTTCCAAGAAAAAGTCTCATTATCTTGGAAAAAGTGAAAAGTATAATAAGACACACAAATATAAGACATAGCAATGCTTGCACGTAGAAAGACGCGAATAAAATCAATTAATGTTGTAATCAAAAGAGAATTCTCGTTAAGGGAATAATAATTACTAATTTCTATTTGTATGAAATAAGCTAAAAAAGCCAAAATAAATGTAATAATAATAGAAGTGATTTTTTTAAAATTTTTTGTGATATAAATAAAACCTACTTCACTTAGGAAAAGAGCTGGAAGAAACCAAAGTACAGAAGAACCGTAAAATGTTATGCCAGCAAGAATGTTTTTTATAAAACGGGCAATATCAATTTTCCCCAAATAGAGATTTAAAATATCAATAAATGTATATATAATAGTAAAACTAATATATGGAATCATAATCATCATAAATTTATTCTTTGTCAAATCTTTTAGATCTTGGTCGGTTTCCCTTTTATAATATATAATCATTCCCGAAATAATAAAAAATAAAGGCATATGAAAAGAAGAAATCCAGGCTCTCAGCTCGTCACTAATATATTCTATATGACCAAGTACAACTAAAATAATACCAAGTCCTTTCGCCATATCAAAATAGGATAATCTTTTTTGTGTCATTCCTATACCCCCTGTCCTCTTATATAATAGAAGAAAAACAATAAAAAAACAAGCAAAATGAATTATTGCTGTGTGACTTCCATGTGACACAATAGTTTTATACTACATAGTAGTATCGATAAATCTGTTTATACGAAGATGAAGGAGACTCAAACATTGAAAAAGAAATTGATATTAATGGGAATAGCGGCAGTTTTTGTATTGACCACTATTATTGGTGGAACTTTAGCTGCATTTAATGCACAAACAGATAAAAAAGCTACAAGTAAGATTTCAACAAAAGATCTTGGAATCGGAATTTATGAAATGGAGCAAGAAGATAAGTACTTAGTGGTAAAAGAAGGAAAAAGTTTTTTTATAAAGGGTAATATTCCAGGAACAACGATATCAAAAAACTTAATTGTTAGAAATGATTGTTCGGATAGTGAAGATAGTAGTTATGATGCTTATGTTAGAGTTACAATATACAAGTCATGGGGTTCTGTAGAGACTTCTGATGTTGGTCCAAATTTTGTTAAGGATTCAAGTCTGAATACAAAAGAAGTAATAAAAGAAATGAATGGTATAGAGGCACTTCACCTTTTTCCTGATACGAATGTACTTAACTCAACGGGCTGGATTATATACTCAGATACAAATGAAGAAATGATTCTATATTATACTAAACCCATAAAAGCAGGAGAAGAGACAACACCATTTATAACAAAGGTAAAAATAGACGAGCGACTGGGTAATGATTATGCAGATCATTCAATTATGATTGAAGCGAAAGCAGATGCAGTTCAGGTAATAGATGGTGTAAATGCTATTTCATCTGCATGGGGTATCAGTGCAAGTATTAATCCCGAAAGTAAAGTGATAGAAGATATATCTGATCTTGTAAACTAGAAAGAACAAAAGCAAGGTAGATAATAATGGAGAAAAATGCTATAGAGGAGTTAAAATGAAAAATAGATTAAGTATACTTGGACTAACTATAATTTTAATATTTGTTATGACAACAGATGTATATGCGGCAACAACGTTAGAATTTACAAATAGAAACAAACTGGAATATACAGGAAATGTTTCTGATATGGGAAGTGCTTTTAGTGGAATTGCACCAGGAGAGAAAAAATCTCAAACAATTACAATTTTAAACAGTAATTCAAATGAAGCAAATTTCTATATGGAAACAGAAACTCTCAAATCTCTTGAGGAGACAGTAGAAGCTTCTGGTGGATTATACTCTGTAGAACTGACAGTTACAGGACCTTCAGGAGCAGTAACATTATTAGACAATAATCTCGGAGGTTCCTCAGGCGATACAATAACAGGATACACAGAAGATAGAAATGGTTTAGCAGCTATCAATAGTAGCGCACTTAGCAAGAGCACATTTCTTACAACTTTAAAAAAAGGACAGACAGCAACAGTTAAGCTTACAATTGGAATGGACGGAGAATCCATTCGAAATGAGTATGCAGCAGCTTTTGGAGAAATAGACTTTGGATTTGAAGTAATGTATGATACACCAACTGGTCAAGTAATTGTAAACAAAGTAGTAAAAACGGGCTCCGGTGCAAAAAATGAAATAGTAGAAACATTTAAAAATGTTTATATAGCCGTAAAAACTGGTGATACAACAACGATGGGGCTCTTTATTATAATTTTGATAATAGGAATATCAACACTGATCATAACAAATAAAAAAAATAACAACACGGAGGAAATGTAATGTTAATAAAAAAATTTGCAATTGCTTTTTGTTGTATTATTTTAATGACGCCTACCACTTCTGTTATGGCATCAAATGATTATACTCTTACTATAAGAGCAGGTAGTAGTAGCGTTAATGGTCATTTTACGGAAGAATATAAAAATTACATCAATGAATTACTAAATAAAAATAATATAACAAGTTATGATTTTTCAGAAAAAACAATTAGAATAACAATACCAGAAGGAAGTGCTTTACCAGAGCTACCTACATCGTTACTATATGTTGATGTACCATTAGATTATTATATTTTACCATCTGGCTGGGGTTATGCAAAAAACAGTGGAGTTATATTTCGAAATGAAGATATAGTAGTACAATATGGAAGACTCATAAATGGAGTAGAATATACAGTTTACTATCTTGAAAGAGGAACCACACGAAATATAGCAGCACCATATATTAATAGAGGCAAAGACGGAGAAAAAATCGAGAAAACAGCAATATTAATAAATGGTTATACATTAGATATGGGAAGTCTAGTGAAACAAGAAATTAAATTAGACAAAAATATATCTGAAAATAGTATTCAATTTTATTATAACTACGCAGGACCCGGTTCAACGTATTCAGAGACAACAGAAACATTATATGTAGACGGAGGAGCAACTACAGAATATAGAGAAACAGAAGTCCCTACTTATATAGCAACGGCTACAGCAGGAGATGGGATGGGCGCAGGAGAAGGAGGTAATGCAGGAGAAATTGCTATTGCAGAGGAAGGCGTACCTTTGGCAGAAGCACCAGAAGAAACAGGTGAAAGTAAAGAGACCGAAAAAGGAGAAAATGAAAAAAAAATTATTGAAGATGAAAATCCACCGCTCACAGAAAAATTTTATGAAAAAGATAATTGGTTAATTTGGGTAGCGTGTATACTTGGAGCTGCTGTAATCATTACAGGAACTACTTACATTGGAATTAAAAGAGTAAATGAAAAAGCAATAAATAATAGTATGAAAGATGATAAAAAGAAAAATTAGGTTTAAAGTGCGCCTATAATAGAGGTGCACTTTAAAATTGTTGACTTTTGGAAATAAGTTAAGTAAGATAATAAAAAGGGGATTTTTGGGAGGAGACATTAGTGTTTGCAGTCAACTTACTTGGGAAATTTCAAATAATGAACGGGGCAGGTGTTCTCAACGATGATAATATTTGCTCAGAGATGATTGTAAAGTTGTTATCTTTTATTATTGTTCACAGAGATCATACTTTAACCGTAAATGAACTGATTGATGTATTATGGCAAGAAGACGAGACAAATAATCCAGCAGGAGCTTTAAAGAATTTAATGTATCGTTTAAGAACAATCATGAAAAAAACCTTTGGCGACGGGGAGTATATTATTACAACAAGGGGCGCGTATTATTGGAACTATAAATATAAAATGATTGTAGATATAGAGGAATATGAAAAACTATGCGAAAAAGGAGATAAAACAAAAAATAATTACGAACAAAAGATAAAGTATTATGAAGAAGCAATAAAATTATATCAAGGGAATTTTTTGACAAAATACTCTTCAATGCATTGGATTGTTCCACTTTCCACCTATTATCACTCACTATTTTTAACAACAGTTAAGAAAATTGCAAAGTTATATGTAGAGACACAGCAATATGAAAAAATGGAAAAAGTATGTACTAATGCACTTTGTTATGACGCAGTGGATGAAAGGTTACATTGTTTATTGATAAAGGCTTTAATTTACCAGAACAAAAATGAATTAGCAAAAGAATACTATGATAGAGCCGAAAAATTATTATATTCTACACTTGGAGTAAGAAAATCAGCAAAATTAAATGAAGTTCATAATGAACTCATGAAAACGAAAAATGGCGTTAGGGCTGTTGAGATCCAAGAAGTAAATGAAGAAATGGCAGAAAATAATAATCCAGAAGGCGCATACATATGTGGATATCCAATTTTCAAAGAGATATACCGCTTAGAATCAAGGAGAATTAATAGGCTTGGATTATCAGAGTATGTACTACTTATGACAGTTTCTTTAGCAAAAGAAGCAATGGATAATAGTAATGAAAAGTATAATGAGTATCATATTAATCGAACAATGAGTTGCTTGGAGGAGGCGCTCAGAGAATCACTTCGAATTGGCGATGTAGCAGCCAGATATAGCGATTCACAGTATATTGTTTTATTACCAACACTTGATTATGAAGATAGTATTATGGTTACTAATCGTATTACGGCTAACCTATATGAAAAAGTAAGCAATAAAAGAATTTCTGTTAAAAGTGATATAACGGAGATGGCAATGGTAGAATCTCTTGGAAAGTAGGATATGTATGAAAAAAATTAATCAGTATCCGCGTAATGCAATACGAATTTGTATTGATTATTATGAACAAGGGCTTACCGGCCGTGCATTTTCACCGCTTTGTGCCAATGTAATTAATTATAGCGGAATTCAAGAATTATTGCTTAAAGTAGACGATATTTTTGATAGAGTAGGATATCCGCAAGCATTTCATGAAAGAAGAACTTTTTGGGGTGTTATGAAAACAAAAAAGAAATACGGAGGAATTCCTTTACCAATACTGGAGGCAGCTAATATTTTAGAGAAAAGAGGAAAAATACAGACTTATGATATTATGATTACTTCCCGACGAAATGCTAGCTGGCAAGGGTTTTTTCTAAATGAGAGTGGTAAAAGAATAAAAGCCTTTAAGGGAGAACTTGGTTTAGTAGAGTGGTTGACAAAATAAAGTAAGCTATCAATAAAATATAGTTTCTAATAATTTATACAGTTATATCAAGATCCAAGATGAGTTAATCTATCATCTTGGATCTTTTTGTTGAATGTATTTGATGTGACCAATGTGTGACTTTGGACTGTTATAGTAATTAAATATAGTCGGAGTTTAGGCCTTGAAAAAGAGATAAATATTGATTCTATTTAAGAATTAATTATAAACAATATCATATAGATACCATACTCGTGAGTACTAGGAGGAACAAAATGAAAGTTGGAAATAGAAAGAGATTAACTGCAGTTATATTATGCATGGTATTGGTGTTGTCCAACACTGATTTTATAGGAGCAGCAATAAGTGAAAATGAGATGCAAAATACAGTAATATCTGATAATGATATTGATAAAAAAGATGAAACAAAAATTTCGGAAAATGAAGTACCTCTTGCACCAATAGTAGAAGAAACAGAACCACCTAAAACTGTTTCAGAAAATGTAATAAGTGAAAATAGTGTAAGTGAAAGCAATATAAGTGAAAATGGGGTAAAGGCAGATGTTGAAAAAATTCTTTTTCAAACAATAAAAGGGGTAACGATTACTCTGTCAGCATCAGCAAATGTAATTCCAGAAGATGCAAGTCTTTCCGTAAATGAATTAGAAGCGGAAGCACTTGAAAATGTGGAAGAAGCACTTGAGAATGAAGAAATCAAACAAAAAAAGAGAATACAGAGTTATAAAGCTTATGACATAAAAATCATTGTGAGTGGAAATGAAGTTCAACCGAGCGGTAATGTAAAAGTAACATTTTCAGGAGAGTTACCGGTTATTAAAGAAGGAAAAGAGTTACTAGTATATCATATAGATGAAGAAAAAAAAGTTGCAACAGATATGAAGGGAAAGATAGAAAACAATGAAATAAGAGAAAAACCAGTAGTTGCTATAATGACAACTCATTTTTCAACTTATGCAATTGTACAAGAATCCACATCTTCTTTATTATCAAAAAGTAACAGACAAGATATGAGTAATACAGTTGGACAGAAAAAGACAGTTCATGTACAAAGCTGGGATGACAGGACCTATAAAATAGATTTGGCGGCATGGGCAGGAAATGATGTCACAAAACCTGTAGATGTAGTCATGGCACTAGACTTCTCTGGAAGTATGCCATGGATGATCGATAGACCTACGGGTGAAACCATAACATATTTAGAATTAATAAATAGGACAACAAACGCGGTAAAGCAAGAGCATAGTATTATTAATTCCAATCCAGATCAATACCAATGGAAGTATAAATATTATGTTGAAGTAACAAAATCAACTTTTGATGGATATACAGAATATCGACCGATTACATGGCATGATAATAAATGGCAATTTGTTAATCCAGGAAATAACTATATAAACCTTAGTAGTGGCTGTTACGATAACAATGAGCTAAAGATCTATATTAGGGGTGAAAATGATAAAACAAAACTTGATTTATTAAGAGAATGTGTTGGGGCATTTGTAAAAGAAATGAGTCAGTTAGAGGGATGTCAGATTAGTTTTACAGCGTTTGCAAGTGGTGTTCAGGGTAATAATATTGTTAATCAAAGTACAGATGCAACAAATCTAATAGAAAATGGAATTAATACGCCTTTTGGAACTTTAAAGGTAGATAGTGAAGGAAATCCTGTTTTTAGTGGAGGGACTACAACTGCTTTGGCAGGAGGAACACGTCAAGATATTGGATTACAACAGGCGAATGATTTGATAGATCGGTTTTCAGGTGATAATAATAAAGTAGTCATTTTATTCACAGATGGAGCACCAAATGGAGCTGATTTAAAGGATATTACGGACGAAATGGATAATATCATAGATAAGGAAGTTGATTTATATACAAGTATTTTCTATAATGATGCAACTAAAAACAAAAAAATCATTAATTATCCTGATATTACAGTAGGAGACGTGGTAGCTTCTTGGAAAGAACATGTGACGGCTTTATATGAGAGTAAAAATAATGCCAGTTTAATAGAAGCGTTTGATGATATGCTTGATAAAATTATTAATTCAGTAACTGCAAATAGAATAATTGATCAGATATCAAATGAATTTATTTATTACTTATACGATGACACAACAAAAACAGGACGACCAATATTATATGATGAAAACCAGGATGGTATAGAGGATGACTATTCATCTATACCAAGTGGAGAGAAGGTTCTTGTCTTTGATATAGAGGGGAATGGAAAATTATATATTAATGGTGAGGGGATTTATTTTCTACAATGGGAGAACATTACTTTAACTGGAGGAGCCGAGAATACAGCAAGTTTCAAAAAAGAATTTTATGTACAGGCTAAAAATGATTATTTCGGAGGAAATGATGTATACACAAATGGAACAAATTCGGGTATTTATCTAAACCAGGAAGATAGTGTACCTTCCATTATGTTTGATCGACCACCAGTAAATGTAAAAATAGAATATGAACTAGGAATGGCAGAAGATATCATTTTTTTAGGGGAAGAATTAATTGATTATTTTACGGTGGAAAAAGAAAATATTATCAAAGCAGTTTCTGTAAACGGAATAAGTATAGATGAATTTTGCACCAAAGATATTACCTTAGAGTGCAAATGGTATAAAGATGCATTATATTCAGAAGAGACAAGTTTTGAAGAAATTCAAAAGTCAAAACCTATGGAGACAACGGTCTATTATGCAAAGGTTATTATAAAACCAAAAGGAAATGGAGTTTCTTCATGGGAAAGTATGACAGATGATTCTGGAAATATGGAATATAGTAACGGTATGAAATACTATGCAATAACACCAGAAGGTGAAGAAAGGACAGAAATAGGAACATATACAATATATGTTGTTGATGGCAAGTTAGATATTACAAAGAGAATTAATGAATATTATGAAAAAAAATCTGTTTCAGAACATATTGTTGATAATCAGACTTTTATATTTAAAATTGAAAAATATAATATGGGAAATGACAATCAACTAATAAAAGATACAGATTTTGGTGATGTATATGAAACAATAAACTTTGCGCAAAAGGAAGACATAAAAACAAAAACAAAAACATTGATCGGTCTTGAAAAAGGCTATTATAAAATAACTGAAGAAACAGATTGGTCATGGAAGTTTGAGCAAAGATTGAAAAAATTTGAGGGAGAAACAGTAAGTGTTAATGAAGAGGAATACTTTATTGTTGGAAAACGAAGTAGTATGAACGGAAAAAGTATGTTTACTGGACTAGATACTGAGACAAGAAAATATATGCAGGCAGGAAGATTTTTTAAATTAACAGAGGAAGGTAAAGCGTTGGTTGAAACCGGTGATGAAACAACGAATCCTAATCTTAGTATTAAATTTTATAATGAAAAAAAAGAAAAAAAGTGGTTTGGTGATGTTTCTATAATGAAAAATATTTTTAATAAAAGTGAGTAAAAAATATAAAAAAGGAATGAAAATATATTGAGACAGTTATGGAAGATAATCAGCAACATCTTATTAGCAGTTTTAGTGGCACTTGTAGTAATTCTAGTGTTGCCGCGTATATTTGGAGTACAGCCACTTGTCGTGCTAAGTGGTAGTATGGAACCTACTTATCATGTAGGAAGTCTCATATATGTAAAGAATATTAATCCTAAAGAATTAGAAATTGGAGACCCAGTTACCTATGAAATTAGTCTTGATAAAACAATGGTTACACATAGGATTATAGAAATTGATGCAGAAAATCAATGTATCTATACCAAGGGAGATGCAAATAATGTAGCTGATGGTGAAGCGATACCATATACAGATATAATTGGAAAGCCCTTATTATCAATACCGTATATTGGAAAGATAGCGTATTATTTTACGACACAGCAAGGTTCCATATTATTGATTACAGGAGTAGTTGTTATACTGATATTAGTGTTAATGTCAGAGTTGATTATAAAAGCAGATAGAGATGAGAGTCGCTTTCATTAAAGCAGATAGTTAGGAGAAAGCATGAAAAAATTTAATAGTAATAATAAAATCATTATTTGTTTGTCAATTGTAGCGATAGTAGCAGTTACTATTATTGGAACAGGAACAACTCTTGCAGTATTACGTGTTCAGGCTGGTGTTATTACAAATTCATTCAAATCAGCAAAGATTAATGTACAAGTGGAAGAGTATAATCCTAGTTCAGAAAACAATGAAGGTAGTGACACAAAAAATGAAGTAGACTTTGGTATCATCGAAAAAAATGAGAGTATAAATAAAGTTGTTTGGATTAAAAATATTGATTCATTAGATTATCCAACAACAGATACTTTTGTAAGATGTCGTGTCATACCTATTCTACGGGATCAACAAGGTAATAATATAGCAAAAAACGTTATTCTAAATATTTCTGGACAAGCATCAGATTGGATAATAGATGTAGATAATAACTATTACTATTATACCAAAATTTTATCTAAAGGAGGAAAAACATCAAATCTTTTTGAAAACATACAAATAGAAAGTGACATACCAGCAGGAGCTGTACTGGAAATACAAGTACTTGTTGACGCAGTGCAGGCAAGACCGTTTGCTGAAAACTTCAATACTATGTCAGAAGAAAAAAAATCTGAGATTCCATCATATGATGCATGGAAATGGTATTACGATACAAATACCAAAACACTAAAAAAAGAATAATAGAAGCCATTACTAAAAAAAGGAGCGGGATAATGAATAAAAAGAAAATGCTTGTAACACTATTAACCATTATGTTGATTGCAGTTCTTACGATAGGGATAACAATGGCATTATTGAGAACAACAACAAAGGCAGTAACAAACACATTTACATCAGACAAAGAAATCACTATTTCACTTAGAGAACCAAAATGGGACGGATATGGGTTTGAAACAGAAGCATCTATTCCAAGTAGCGAAATGCCAACGGGCGAAAGTTTAAATTTAGTAGGAGACGATAGCTATCCTATGGGAGAACATGCTGTTGTTTCGACAAATAATATTTACGGTGCAAATATTGCAAATCAGTATATGCCTGGGGATATAATCCCTAAAAACCCTATTGTTAGAAATACAAGCAAGGAGGAAGATGTTTATTTGGCAGTAACTGTTGATTGTATTGATGAAAATAATAATACTATAACAACAGAAGAATTCGAATCAAAATATGGACCTATTGCATTCAATACTGATCAATGGACAAAGATAGGAAGAACAGGAACAAAAGATATTTATCTTTATGGAACAGGCGGTGCAGATAGCAAAATAGCAACAGTGTTAGGAGAAGGTGAAGTAACAGAAAAAGCAGTTTTTTATCAAGTAAAATTGCTCGATACAATAGGGCAGGATACTGATATTTTACCAACTTTTAAAATCATAGTAAATGCATATGCTATTCAAGCAAAAAATGTAACTACAGATAAAGCAGTAGCAGAATTGATAGCATTTATTATGTAGTCCATAATTGAATTATAAAAATTAAGTAAGAATATAATGAAAATAAAATAATATAAACATACAAATTAATGGAGGAAATAAAAATGAAGAAGAAACAACTATTTATTACTTTAACAGCAATGGCTCTTACGGCAACACTTGCAATCGGTGGAACACTGGCTTATATGAGTACAACTACAGAGACAAAAGAAAACGTATTTTCAAGTTCAGACCTTGGCGGATATATTGAAGAAGTTTTTGATGAAGAAACAGCTGAAAAGTATACCCCGGGTGATGTTATTACAAAAGCACCATTAATAGGACTTGAGTCTGATAGTAAAAGTAATGCATATGTAGCAGCAAGAATAGTATGCTCATATAATGATGTATCTGGTAACAGGGTCGAAATTTCATTAGAAGATTTTCAAAAAAATTATGGAACCTTAAATTATATAAATAGTATGGGGGTTAGTGCAAATGGAATAAATGCAGATGCATGGGAAAAATTAGAGGGATCAACAGGAGATGTTTATGCTTATATAGGAAGTGATAAGGCATTAAAAGAACTCGTTGCTGGAGCAAAAACAGAAAACTTGTTTGATACAGTAACAGTAAATATTGGAATTTTAGAGCAAATAAAATCAAAATATGCTTCACAAACTGTATATGAAGAAACATCACCAGGCGTTTTTACAGAAGTAGAGAAAACAGAATCGTCTTCACAGAGCAAAGCTCTTTACATAAAAAACAGCGATGGTTCATATGATATAGTTGATATTTATAAACTTCCTGAGTTTGAAATTGATGTGCAAGGCTTCCTAGTTCAGAGTACAGGGATGGAGTATGAAGTAGGATATCTAAATGCATTAAAAGAGTTAGTAGCAGCAAACTAAAAGACATTTTTATTATAATATAGAGAGCAACATGAATTATATTATACGAGGGAGAAAAAGAAATGAATAAAAGAAAATTAATAATAATAATTAGCTGTACCATAGTATTATCAGTTGCAGTAATTGGTACAACGCTTGCGTTAATGTCAGATAAAACAGAAGTAAAAGAAAACGTATTCTCAACAGCAGGTATTAGCGGGGAGCTGAAAGAGCCATTATGGGATAATGACGATTTTACTAATACTGAAAATCAAGTTCTCTCAGGAAATACAATTTCAGAGAATGAATTAGGTAATAAAAAAGCTGAGAATTTTGTTCCAGGAAGAGAAATTCCAAAGGATCCAGCTGTTGCAAATACTTCAGAGAGTAGTGTGTGGATTGCTGTAACATTAGGTTACAAATATAATGATAAGGCATGTGATTGGGATACTCTATTTGGAAAGAAAGGTTTTGCAGAAATTGATATGAATACCTCAGATTGGGAATTTAGTGATGACAAAAAAATTGCTTATTATAGATATCCTGTTGAGGCAGGTAAAAAAACCAAAACACTATTTAATAAAATTGAAATAAAAAAAGAAGCAAACACAAAAGAAACAGTAAGTGAGGGCAATATTATATGTATTGCTATGGGTGATTTTAAAATTGATTTAACAGCGTATCTTGTTCAAACAGAAGGCGTAGATAGTGTTAAAGAAGGTATGCAATATCAGTATCCAGACATTTTTAAATAATTAGGTTAAGAATATTATAATAGTGTGATAGCTGTCTCTTTTTCATTATTTTAGTATTCACAGGGAGATACTCTATGAATAGAACTAAGAAAATAGCACTAGTAATTCTATCAGTTACACTAATTACAACAATCCTAATTGGAGGTTCGCTGGCTTATTTTACAGATGAAGATGAGGTCAAAAATGTTATAACAATGGGACATGTTCAAATATCATTAAACGAACCAGAGTTTGAAAAAGCTACGACAAGCGAAAATATAGTTACCTACCGAATGGCAGATGTCTTACCGACACAGACGATAGATAAAGATCCTACAATTACTATTGGAAACGGGTCAGAAGATTGCTATTTGAGAATAAGTATTGTAGTAGAAGGGTTTGATGGGCTGCCAGAGAATGCAAAAAAGACATCTAATCAGTATTGTAAAGAGTTAGAAGAATTATTAGAAGTAAAATTGGATGATAGAACAACAGTATCGTTAAATAACATTAACTCAGGATGGCTTAAGTCGGGAGCCTACTATTACTACCAAAATGGAAAAGAAGGTATGGATTTGAAAGAAGGAGTATGTAGCGCAGGTGATGTTATTCCGGTATTTTCTCAGTTTACAATTCCAAGAAATTGGGGAAGTGATGTGGCTGGGCAAGAATTTAAAATTATTATTTTTGCAGAAGCAGTTCAAGCAAATTACTTTTCCCCAACAAGGGATAGTAATAATAAAATTATTGCTTGGAAATACGACGATGGTACTTATATAATACCGGAAAAGTACTAAATATCAATAGAAAAAAGATTAAATTTATTTAGAAATGATGAAAGGAAAAATTGTCAATATACAGTTTATATTATCAAGTATAAACCGTAGCGTAATTTATTTTGCGAGAAGAGTAAGATGAGAGAGTATAAGTATATTATAATATAGCAATAAGCAAGAATTGCATTTTGAAGGAGATATACTATGCAAAAGCAAATAAGGGAAATAGAAGAGAATCAAAGTTTCATTCTAGAAATAAAAAGTAAAGAAAATCATACTTGGCAAGGGTCGGTAGCTTGGGTCGAGGGCAAAAAAAAAGAAAATTTTAGAAGTGCATTAGAGTTATTAAAACTCATTGACTCAACGTTTGAGAGAACATTACAAAATGAAGTCAATTCTTAGATAAAGGGATAAAGATTGAAAAAGAACAAGAGAAGGTATTTAATAAAAATTTTAAATATACTAGGGATTCTTATGATGGTTGCGGTAATTGCCGTAACCATTCCATTTACGGTACCAAAATTATTAGGTTTTCAGATATATGAAGTCTTAACAGGAAGCATGGAACCTACATATCCAATTGGAAGTATAGTCTATATAAAAGAAACTGGTGCAGAAAAAATTAAGATAGGAGATGCAATTACATATACATTAGGCAAAAACACTACATATGTGATGACACATAGGGTTGTAGAACAACTAGAAGATAAACAGGCATTTATTACAAAAGGGGATGCAAATACTTCTATAGACGAAGTTCCCGTTTCCTATAAAAGAATAATTGGGAAACCTGTTTTTTGTTTGCCAAAACTATCATTTTTTTTGAAATTGATTTATACAACCAAAGGAAAGACTATTATTTTATGTATTTTTGCTAGTTCTCTTCTGTTATGGATAATTGCACAAATAATAAAAAATATAGAATATTCTGAAAAGAATAGTGGTAGTAAGAAAAACTATGTTATTAAAAACAAGAGAAGAGACAATACGATAAGAGTAATCATCCGATTAATGGCTTTAATTTCAGTTACTTTCGCAGTAGTATGCATATTTATAATTTTACTTAGTTATATAAAAGCAGAGAATGAGTACAAGATATTACAACAAAGAGTTACATCGACAAACTGTATCGTAGAAAAAGCAATTAGTTCAAGAAACAATAAAGAAATACTTTTTATTCCAAATACGAAAATCACAGAAAATCTCAAGATGCTTGAAGCAGAAAACAGAGATACAAAAGGATGGATTTCCTTTGATAATTTAGATATTAATTATCCAATTATGCAAGGCAAAGATAATGCTTTCTATTTAACACACACTTTTTCTAACACAGAGAATAACGCAGGAAGTATATTTATGGATACAGGAAATACTATAAATTTTATGGATTTTCATACAATTATATACGGACATAGTATGAAAAACGGATCTATGTTTGGATTATTAAAAAAATACAATGAAGTTAATTTTTATGATGAAAACAAGTTCTTTACTATTTATACAATTGATAAAGTTTATAGATATCAAATTTTTTCTGTACATACTATTTTAGAAAATGATGAGATTTATACAATATGGTATACTCCAGATAAAAACAATGTAAATTTCGGAGAATTTGTAAATAGAATGAAAAATAATTCTTGGTATGATACAGGTGTTGAAATATTAGACTCTGATAGAGTAGTGACACTTTCTACTTGTACAGCGTCTGATGAAAAAAGATTTGTAGTACATGGAAAGTTAATAGCTATATATAAATAGAAATTTTTAGTATTTTGCTATTTCTTTTTATTGT
The DNA here is from genome assembly GCA_964483155.1 of uncultured Lachnospiraceae bacterium. Lineage (GTDB taxonomy): Bacteria > Bacillota > Clostridia > Lachnospirales > Lachnospiraceae > JAAYYM01. The sequence goes on from CAZAAC010000007.1 coordinate 23,858, forward strand.
AAAAGAGATTATACTCAGTAGTAGCACAATATTCAGTTTAAATAAGAGTATATATAAGTTTAAATAAAACATTTTTTCAAGATTAAAGCTGAATGTTTCGTAGGAATTGCGATTGTTCGGCTTTTTCTCTTATATGTTTACAATAATACACTTTTTGATATAAGATAATGACTATAATATATTATTATTTTGAGAAAGGCGATGAATAGATGAAAGAAATAATAAATCAATTGTCTGAAATAGAAAAAGCAGCCAGTGATATTGTTTATGAAGCTACAAAGAAAAAAGATAGTATTTTTAAAGAAGTTGAAGAAAAGAAAAGAACACTTGATTTTGAGATGGAACAGGAAGTAAAAGAAAAAGCAAGTATATTAAATAAGAGTCTTCATGAAAAAATGGAAAACGATATGAAAGAACTAAGATCAAATACAAATGAGTCTATTGAAATGATACAAGAAATTTATGACACAAAACATAATGATATTGCTCAGGATATTATGAATAGAATAATAGGTGTGTGATAATATGAGTGGACTTAGAACTTACAGTGGTATTACTACTAAAATTCGTGCAATCAGAAGTAGAATGTTAAAAAAAGAACAATTTCTAGAGATGGCAGGGTTTCATAGTGTAGTTGAAGTGATAAACTATCTAAAGGGAACAGATGCTTATAAGGATATGTTTATGTCTATTAAGCCAGAAGAACTTCATCGTGGAAACATAGAAAAATTATTAAAAATGTGTTATTACAAAGACTTTGAAAACCTATATCTTTTTGCAAATACGGAACAGAGAAAATACTTATTGCTTTTTTTTAAACGTTATGAGTTATCTTTTTTAAAAGGCTGTTTACGTAATATTTGTCGAACTAATAGCGAAGATAGAAGTAATAAGGAAGTAATTTCTATTTTTAAGAAATATTCAAAATTAGATGCTGAAGCTTTGCAGGCTGAGGTGACAATAGAAGGTTTTGTAGAGAAATTGAAGGGTACAGGATATTATTTACGACTAAAACATGTGATTGAGAATGAAAAACATTCACTATTTGATTATGAAATAGCACTTGATTATTACTATTTTACAATGCTGTGGAAGGAGCAAAAGAAAAAATATAAAGGACTTGATGCCAAAATCATGGAAAGATCACTTGGTTATAAAATAGACATACTTAATATGCAGTGGATATATCGTTCTAAAAAGTATTATATGTTATCAGAAGCAGAGGTCTATGCTATGTTGATTCCCATTAATTACATGCTAACAAAAGCAGATATTGTGGAGTTGGTTGAGTCAAAAAATATAGAAGATTTATCTGTAGCTTTACGTAATACTTTTTATGGTAAGTTATATCCTGAGATTGTCGGTGAGAATCTGGAAGATATATATATATATCTTTTGGATAAAGTACATGAAAAAGACGGCATGAAGTATCCATATTCGGTAGCTATTATCAACTCCTATTTGTATAAGAAAGAGTATGAGATTAATAAAATTACAACTATCATGGAAGCGATTAGGTATAGTCTTGATTATGAAAAAATAATACACTATGCAAGATTAAAAGAAGGAAGTACAGGAAGATGATCAGGAAAATGAAATTTATAAATATAATGGGACCGGTTTCCGAGTTTGATCGTGTTGTCCAAAATTATTTTCAAAAATATGATATTCAATTAGAAAATGCACTTTCGGAGCTTAAAACAGTGCATGATATTAAACCATTTATTGAAAGTAATCCTTATGAGAGTAAATTGCGAAAATGTGAAGAACTTGCTTCACAAATCGAGGGACAATTACTATTTTCGGAAGAGATAAATAATAAAGAAGAGATTTCTGTTAAGGAAGCCATAAAAACAGTTGAAAAGATTGATACTGCATTAAAGGAAATGCAGGAACAGATTGACATGTTCGTGGCAGAAAAGAATTCAAATGAGGAGTCATTAAAAAAAATACAACCTTTTCGATCTTTAAATTTTGAAGTTTCGGCAATTTTAGATTTTAAATTTATTAAATTTAGATTCGGCAAATTTCCAAAAGAATACTATGACAGATTCTGTAAAACTGTTTATGATAATACAATGTCGATTTTTTTGAATTGCTATGATGATTTGGAATATGTATGGGGCGTTTATTTTGTTCCTATTGAAGTGGCAGATAAAGTAGATGCAATTTTGACATCACTGCACTTTGAAAGAATTTTTATTCCAGATGAATATGAAGGGACAACAGAAGAGGCCTGCCTTTGTTTGGAAAAACAAATAGAAGATTTTAGTCAGGAAATAAAAAAGGTAATTATACATCAAAAAAAATTATTAACAGAAAACATACAAAAAATATATTTTGCAAAGGAATGGTTAACACAGCAGACGAATAGTTTTGATGTAAGAAAGTTAGCCGCATGTACAGATAAAGAAGAAAATACATATTTTATTTTATGTGGATGGATTACAGAAGAGGATGAAAGTAAACTGGAAATGGATTTGTTGGAGGATAATAATATAACTTGTTTTGCAGAGGATGAGCATAGAAATATTTTCAGCAAACCACCTACGGAGTTAAAAAACCCAAAGATTTTTAAACCGTTCGAGATGTATGTTCGTATGTATGGCTTGCCTGCATATAATGAATTGGATCCAACAATATTTGTTGCTTTAACATATTCTTTTATTTTTGGCATTATGTTTGGAGATGTTGGGCAGGGGTTATGCTTAATTATAGGCGGTTTTCTTTTTTATAAACTTAAGAAAGCTGATTTGGCTGCAATTATTGGGACTTGTGGAGTGTTTTCTACAATCTTTGGAGCATTGTTTGGAAGTGTGTTTGGGTTTGAAGAATTAATAGAACCTTTATGGATTAGACCAATTAGTTATATGTCAGAAGTCCCATTTGTAGGAAAATTAAATTATATTTTTATTGTTACGGTTGGTTTTGGTATGTTTATTATTCTTTTAACTATGGTATTCAATATTATCAATTCATATAAGAGCCATAATTTAGAAAAAGGAATTTTTGATACAAACGGTATTGCCGGTTTCGTTTTCTTTGGTGCAACAGTAGTATCATTAATTCTATTAATTAATGGGTATGCTATGCCAGGAGGAATTCTTTTATTTATTATGTTTGGTCTTCCACTTTTAGCAATAGCATTAAAAGAGCCAATAATGAATCTAATAGAGAAAAAGGCTAAGATTTTACCAGAAGAGAAGGGAATGTATATCACACAGACATTTTTTGAATTGTTTGAAGTATTGCTGGGCTACTTTTCGAATACACTTTCGTTTGTCCGTATTGGGGCATTTGCAGTTAGTCATGCAGCGATGATGGAGGTTGTCTTAATGTTAGCTGGAGCGGAGCAGGGTCGCGCAAACATTATTATTATAATAATTGGAAATATTTTTGTTTGTGGAATGGAGGGTTTAATTGTTGGAATACAAGTATTGAGACTAGAATTTTATGAAATGTTTAGTCGCTTCTATATGGGAACGGGCCATGCATTTAAGCCATTTAGAGCAAGTTTAAAAACAAATAATAAGTAAATAATAGTAGAAAAAATTTAAGGAGGTCATTATTATGACAATAGCAGTAAAAATTATTTTGGCAATAGCATTAATATTAAGTATCGTAATTCCATTTGGTGCATTTCTTCTTGGAGAACAGAGTAAAGGAAGATATAAGTCAACTATAGGTGTTAATGCATTTTTTTTCTTTTCTACACTATTGATTGCGAACATCTTAATGTTTAATACTGCTTACGCAGCAGAAGTAACAGCATCATCTGGAATTTCTGTTGGACTTGGTTATATTGGAGCAGCAATCGCAACAGGTCTTTCTTGCATGGGTGGCGGTATTGCAGTTGCATCAGCTGCCAGTGCTGCACTTGGGGCAATTAGCGAAGATCAAAGCATCTTAGGTAAGTCACTTATTTTTGTCGGATTGGCAGAAGGTATTGCATTATATGGATTAATTGTGTCTTTTATGATATTAGGCAAGCTATAAAATAGAGGTATTATTATATGAAAATGTATTTAATCAGTGATAATGTAGACACATATACAGGCATGCGCTTAGCAGGCGTAGAAGGAGCCGTAGTTCATGAAAAAGCAGAACTCAAAGAAGAGTTGGATAAGGTTCTCTCAGACAAGAGCATTGGCATTATCCTGCTGACAGAAAAGTTTGGCAGGGAATTTTCTGATGTCATTGATGAAGTACGTCTAAAAAGAAGAATGCCATTGATTGTAGAAATACCCGATAGGCATGGTACGGGTAGACGGCCTGATTTTATTACTTCATATGTTAATGAAGCAATTGGTTTAAAGCTCTAATAATTAGGTAACGTAAGTAAAGAGGGTGAAAAGAATGACAACGGAAGAGAAAATGCAACATTTTTTAGATAACACAATGTCAAACGCTAGAAAGCAGGCTTATGATTTAATTAAGAGTTATTATGCAGCAACAGAAAAAATGTATGAAGAGTATAAAGAAGTTAAGAAGCAAGAGGCAGAAGCACTTATTGAGGCAGAAAAAGAACGTCTGCAGAAGCTTATAAATAAAGAAATATCATCTGAGCAGATTCTAATTCGTAAGGAACTTTCGGATAGACATGATAAATTGGTCAGTTTGCTTTTTAATGAGGTCAAAGAACTTTTAGTGACTTATAAGAAAACGGCGGAGTACCAAAAACTGTTAATTTCACAAATAAAAGAAGAAGCAGATTTTGCAGGAAATGAAGAGATGATTATCTATATTGATATAGATGATGCTGATAAAAAAAATGATCTTGAAAAAGCAACAGGTTGCAAACTTACAGTAAGTAATTACTCTTTTATTGGAGGAACAAGGGCTATTACTGATTCAAGAAAAATTTTAATTGATAATTCTTTTGAGACTTTACTGGCAGAAGAGAGAGACAAATTTGTCTTCCAAGGAGGACACTAAAATGGAAAATAAAGGAATTGTTTATGGTATCAATGGTCCCGTTATTTATATTAAAAGTAACACAGGTTTTAAAATGGGAGAGATGGTATATGTTGGGACAGAAAAATTGGTTGGAGAAGTAATAGGTCTTACAACTGATATGACGACAATACAAGTATACGAAGAGACAAGTGGATTAAAACCTGGTGAAGAAGTAATTGCGACTGGCTCAGCAATTTCAGTAATTTTAGGACCTGGTATTATTAATAATATATTTGATGGTATTGAGAGACCATTGACAGAGATTGCTGAAAAAGCAGGTATATATATAAATCGTGGAATTAATGCAGAATCTCTTAATACAAAGAAAATGTGGAATGTACATATGACAATCTTTGTTGGAGAGCGTATTGCAGGCGGAACAATTATTGCTGAGATTCCAGAGACGGCAGCAATTATACATAAATCAATGGTTCCACCAAATGTTTCAGGTATTGTAAAAAGTGTTGTTGCAGATGGACAATATACTGTAGAGGATATAGTTGGTGTTATCACGATGGATAATGGTGAAGATTATCCTCTCAGGCTTGCACAAAGATGGCCAATTCGCGTTTCGAGACCAGTTGAAAAGCGCTATACAATGAGCATCCCATTAATTACAGGGCAAAGAATACTGGATACTTTTTTTCCGATTGCAAAAGGAGGTACGGCAGCTATTCCTGGAGGGTTTGGAACAGGAAAGACAATGACACAACACCAGATAGCAAAATGGTCTGATGCAGATATCATTATTTATATAGGTTGTGGTGAGCGTGGAAATGAAATGACTGAAGTTTTAGAAGACTTTTCAAAACTAGAGGACCCTAAGACTGGGAATAAACTAATGGAGAGAACTACACTAATTGCAAACACATCTAATATGCCTGTAGCAGCTAGAGAGGCCTCTATTTATACAGGAATCACATTGGCAGAGTATTATCGCGATATGGGTTATGATGTGGCTATTATGGCAGATTCGACTTCACGTTGGGCAGAGGCACTTCGTGAGTTGTCAGGACGTTTAGAAGAAATGCCTGCCGAAGAGGGATTTCCTGCATATTTAGCATCTAGACTATCTGGTTTTTATGAAAGAGCAGGAATGACATTAAATCTGAACCATACAGAAGGATCGGTATCTATTATAGGTGCTGTTTCTCCACAAGGAGGCGACTTTTCTGAGCCAGTGACACAAAATACAAAGCGATTTGTACGGTGTTTTCTTGGCTTGGATAAATCATTAGCATATGCAAGACATTTTCCAGCTATTAATTGGTTAACCAGCTATAGTGAATATTTATCTGATTTAGCGCCATGGTATAAAGATAATGTTTCACCAGATTTTATGAATTATCGTGCACGAGTTATAACTTTGCTAAATCAAGAAAGTAATCTAATGGAAATTGTAAAGTTAATTGGAGCAGATGTACTTCCTGATGATCAGAAGTTGGTTATCGAGATTGCAAAAGTAATTCGGATTGGTTTTTTACAGCAGAATGCTTTCCATAAGGAAGATACTTGTGTACCAATGGAAAAGCAATTTAAGATGTTAGAGACAATTCTCTATTTATATGATAGGTCCAGAAAATTGATTGCTATGGGCATGCCAATGTCAATATTGAAAGAAGATTTAATATTTGATAGAGTTTCATCAATAAAGTATGATATACCAAATAATGAATTGCAACTATTTGATGATTATATAGAAAACATTGATACATTTTATGATAAGGTATTAGAAAAGAATCAATAAGGAGGGGAATAAGATGCCAATCAAATACTTAGGCCTGAATGAAATTTGCGGTCCCCTTGTTGTAATAGAGGGTATTAGGAATGCTGCTTTTGATGAAATTGTAGAAATAATTGTTGAAGGAAAAGAAAAAAAAATCGGTAGAATTGTTGAGTGTTATGAGGATAAAGCTATTATCCAAGTATTTGAGGGAACAGAAAATATGTCGCTTAAAAATACACAATTAAGATTAACTGGGCACCCCATGGAGGTTTCCTTATCACCAGAAGTCCTTGGGAGGGTCTTTAATGGGGTAGGAACACCAATTGATGGGTTGGGCGAAATTGTGGCCAAGAAAAAGAAAGATATTAATGGATTACCTTTGAATCCAACGATGCGAGAATATCCTCGTGATTATATTCGTACTGGTATTTCTGCAATTGATGGATTAACAACCTTAATCAGAGGACAGAAACTTCCTATTTTTTCTGGAAATGGCCTGCCACATGATGAACTTGCAGCGCAAATCGTAAATCAAGCATCTTTAGGAGATAATAAGGATGAGAAATTTGCAATTGTTTTTGCGGCAATGGGTGTCAAACATGATGTTGCTAATTATTTTAAAAAAGTATTTGAAGAGGGTGGAGTATCTGACCATGTTTGCATGTTTTTAAATCTTGCCAATGATCCAGTGGTAGAAAGACTGATTACGCCAAAGGTTGCACTCACCGTTGCGGAGTATCTAGCTTTTGAGTTAGATATGCATATATTAGTAATTTTAACTGATATGACATCTTTTGCAGAAGCTATGAGAGAAGTATCTTCTTCAAAAGGTGAGATTCCAAGTAGAAAAGGTTATCCGGGTTATTTATATAGCGAGCTAGCAACAATTTATGAAAGAGCAGGAATTGTTAACACAGCGAAAGGATCTGTAACACAAATACCAATATTAACAATGCCAAACGACGATATTACGCATCCTATTCCGGACTTGACAGGATATATTACGGAAGGGCAGATAGTACTTGATCGTTCCTTGCATGGGCAGGGTATTTATCCTCCTATTAGTATACTTCCTTCGCTATCACGTCTTATGAAGGATGGAATAGGGAAGGGGTATACTAGAGAAGATCATCAAGCAGTGGCAAATCAATTATTTGCTGCTTATGCTAAGGTAGGTGATGCCAGAGCACTTGCATCTGTCATAGGAGAGGATGAATTATCACCAATAGACAAAAAGTATATTGCATTTGGAAAAGGGTTTGAAACAAAATTCATAGGGCAGAAAATGGGGGATAATAGAAGCATTATACAGACATTAGATTTGGCATGGGAATTATTAAGAATGTTGCCAAAAGAAGAACTTGACAGAATTGATACAAAAATTCTAGAAGAGAGATATCAAGAGATTTCTATATAAGAGGAAAATGAAAGAGGTGATTATATGAACCTAAATACATTTCCGACAAAAGGAAATTTAATACTCATGAAAAATTCCCTGAAACTTGCAAAGCAGGGTTATGAATTAATGGATAAAAAACGTAATATCTTAATTTCAGAATTAATGTCATTGATTGATGAAGCAAAAGATATTCAGTCGGAAATAGATATCACTTTTACGAAAGCATATAGGGCATTGCAGGAAGCAAATATTGAATTAGGTATTGATTACTTACAAGAAATTGCCGAGGCCATGCCAGTAGAAAATTCTATCATAGTGAAAGTAAGGAGTGTTATGGGCACCGAAATACCACTTGCGCAGATGGATAATGTAGATTTAAAACCAACATTTGCATTTTATAGTACACGAGATTCTCTTGATGAAGCTTTCATTGCATTTGATAAGGTAAAAAGGTTAACGGTAAGGCTATCATCGGTAGAGAATTCTGCATACAGACTCGCTGCTAATATTAAAAAAACACAGAAGAGAGCGAATGCTTTAGAAAACATAACAATTCCGACTTATTCTAATCTATGTTTTAATATTCAAGCTTCTTTAGAAGAAAAAGAAAGAGAAGAATTTACGCGTTTGAAAGTAATCAAGAAAAATAAACAGAAAAAGGAAAAAGTATAAGTTGTTTTATAAAAAAGGTGCAACACCTATAGGGGGTTGCACTTTTAATTTATTTTGAAAGATAAGAAGTATAATGTGGATCAATAACAGAATAAAAATAGTTTGTAGTAATTAATTTTCCGTTGCGAAGACGGAAAACATCCCAGATAACACCACCATGAGCAACAGGAACAGAATAGGAAGCCATATAACCATTTGTGCCAAATACAGTTACTAAAGCATTGCTTGTAGAAAGAGAATAATTCATAGGATCGCCTGCAATGCAATTTGTATAATCCGATAAAAAGTACTGATAAACACCTTTACTTGCAGTTTCAATTTTTATTGCCTCTGAAGCAGGACCTACTTTGTAATCAGTTTCGCTTTTTATTGCGTTAGGAATGTCAGCTGTAAAAAATAATGAATCTAAATCAAGAGATGGGTTGTCCCAAGAAGCAATCACATAATAATCGCCATCACTGAGTGCAGGAACGGTATATCCATAAGCAGTTGCATGGTCCATTTTCACGATTACTGGGAAGTAAGATGTTTCATAACCATCTTTTTTAATTTCACCAGTATAACTACCAGCTTGTAATGAAAAAATAACAGCACCATCATTATCCGAAGTCGAACTAATTAAAGAAGCACCAGTTTTACTATTTAGTCCGTCCCTTAAGGTTAACGTAGCATCAGAAAGGGGTTTGTTATCAGAAGATGCATCGCAAAGTGTAATTGTCATATTATAAGTTGCGCCATTATCAGTATAAGACATATATAGCGGTTTTGAATAATAAGTAGCAGAGCCTGATACAGCAGTTACGCCGTATAAATTAGCATCATTAAGCGTCTGTTTTTTAACTCGAATAGTATAAGTATCAGTACTGACAGGAAGAGTAAAAGTATATAATCCATTACCATCTGTAATAGTTTTAAGGACAATATTACCAGTTGTTTCAGATATTAATTGGACATTTGCATCTGCCATAGGTGAATTAAATACATCAAAAACATATCCCTCAATGACTTGCGTTTCTACTAATGCAGGAACTGCATTTAGGGTAATATAAGACCAATTAAGCATAGTTTCTTCCAAATACTCATACTGACTTTTAGTACCATCGCTATACTTCTCAAGATTAGAAGCGGTGTATTCGTATGCTACATCATTTTCTACCAAAGAATATTTAACAAGGCAATCATTATTAAAGTAATATCTACCAGTGACATCTGCAGACGAGATATTAATAGGAGTATTTATAATCATACTTCTTTGATCAATATAGTTAATTTTACCGTTATCATAATAGTAATCAAGAATTTCTAAATAATCACCACAATGTTCAATAGCTACAATTTTCTCAATTTTATTTGAATCGGGATTTGTATAAATCTCAAATTCCATTTTTTTGCCATCTTCACGAGTAGCCCATTTACGTGCCATAGAATAAGTGTTAATAAGAGCCTCTACAGGTTTTTTCGTATTCTCTAATTTAGAAAATACAGTATCCTTCCAAGTAAGAGTGAGATCACGTGTAGCTGGTTCAAAATGAATAACCGAATAATCAATTGTATATTCTTTTGCAGAAACAATAGAAGACAAGTCAATTAAATCTTCTTTAAGCGCAGATTCATCGGTTTCATCTTCAATTACAGGAACTGTCTCAGAGGAAATAGAAAGTTCGTTTTCACTCACTTCATTATTTGAGAGGTTGTTTCCATTTACATTACTAGGTGGTTCATTATTTGTAAAAATATTGCTAATCAAAAAATAGGCACCACCCATAACAGTAATTAAAAGAACAGAATATAGAATAATGCCCAAAATAGAAACGGAAAAAGATTTTTTATGTTGAAAAGTATTTTTATTATCATGAATCATGTATTTCACCTTCTTTTCTAATCAATATACTAATTATAGTTGTAATATTTAAAAAGAACAATATTCAAAATCTAAAAAAAGGATAAACTATATAACATCTTTGCCTTTTGAATAATAAAAATATTATACCATATTTTTGGTATAAGGAGCAGAAATACCATATTATTACGTAATTACCATAATATTACTTAATTTGTAATATAATAGTAATGTTGTATAATGGTCATTATTGAGAGGAGGTGTAATAACGTTTAAAATAGCTGTTTGTGACAAAGAAAAAGCAATTATTGAAGAGTTAAAATATTGGATAGAAATAGACGGAAAAAAACTTGGCTGCAATTTTAGTATTGTATCTTATACAGAGGGAAAAGAATTAATTTGGGATATTGAAGAAAAATATAGTTTTGATCTTATTTTTTTGGAGTGGGAAATAAATAATTGTGAAGGAATAAATTATGCTAAAGTTATTGTGGAAACAAATCGTTTATGTAAAATTATTTTCATTTCTCAAAAAACGGAGTATGCCTATCATGCATATGAAGTTCATCCTTTTTCTTTTATCCAAAAACCAATTAGTAGAAATCATTTCAAAAAAGTATTTGAAGAAGCATGTGAATATCTGATGCAAAATAAAGATATTTTTTCATTTTCAAGCAAAAAGATTTCTTATCAATTACTACTCAAAAATATTATGTATTTCCAAAGTGATATGCGAACCATTACCATTTTCTGTATAAACGGAGAAACATACAGTTTTTATGACAAAATGAAAAATGTAGAGAAATATGTGAGCACACTTGCAATAAAGTTTATAAGGATACACCAATCTTTCTTTGTTAATCAAAAACACATTAAAACATATCATTATGAGAAAGTTGAAATGCACAATGGTACGATTTTATCTATTAGTGAAAGTAAAAGAAAACAAGTCAGAAGTATTTACCACTGTAAAACTTAAAAAACTGCAATAAAGCAGGCTAAAATAATTATAAAAGAAGAGTAGTAGTTTATTACATAATCATATGGTAATAGTTATATAATGAGAAGTTAGTAATAATAATATGGTATTATGGTCAAGACTTTTAAATAGAAGTCATATCCTACTGTAAGCATTGAGGAGACGGTATTTCTAAATTGAAAACTCACGAAAAGGTATCTCTTACACATCAGAGGTGTTATTCTTACACTCTAAAAAGTATTCTTCGATGCTTATAGTATTTTCTTTTTTCAAAGAATCTGCAATATAATAAAAATGTAATATCATTATAAATAGTGATATTATTAATATAATCGAGAAGAATAAGAAAAGAACATCATGTTTAGTATGATGTTCTTTTCAAAAAACGTCGATGCGACGGGATTTGAACCCACGACCTCTGCGTCCCGAACGCAGCGCTCTACCAAGCTGAGCCACGCATCGGTATTAAGCAAAAATGGACTGTTCGCTTTTACCGCGAGCAGTCCTAGTATACCATAAAATGTAGAAAATTCAAGTCCTAAATTGTAATTTCAACGCGGTTTCCGTCTGGATCAGCTACACAACTTTCAAAGTAACCATCGCCAGTTTCACGTAACGGACTGTATAATATATATCCATCAGCAACAATCTTTGCAGTTAGTGCAACTACGTTTTCCCTGCTTTCTACAGAAAAAGCTAAATGACTCCATCCAGTTGATTTATCAATAACAGGAAATGTTTCTAAATCTTTGTGATGCATAATTTCTAGACTTGCACCATCTTCAAAAGTAAGAAAATAGCTGGAAAAACCTTCCGCATTAGAATACTTTTCATTCGATACTCCTTTAAAGTATTTAGTATAATAATTTTTTGATTTTTCGAGATCTGTTACATAAACTCCTATATGTGTTATTTTCATAAGTTAGCCTCACTTTCAGAATATTTGACCATTGATATTTTTTTGGTAGCAATTAACATAAAAATAGAAATTATTAATAAATAGTAAGGCAATAAAGCAGTGTTAAATTTGCCGGCAAGAAAACCAAATATTAATGGCATAAATGTACTACCGACATAAGCTGATCCCATTTGCAGTCCCATCATAGTTTGTGAAGCTGTCTTTCCAAAACGTTCCGGTGTTTGATGAAGCATACATGGAAAAATGGGTGCAAAACCTAAACCAATTAAAATAAGGGCAAAAGCTGAATATAATACAGGAAGTGGGAGCATGTAAATGATGACTCCAAAAATACTAAGTAAAGTACCACTAAGTATTAAAGTATCATTTTTGAATTTCATGGTTAGAAAGCCGGTCAAGGCTCTCCCTACTGTTATACTTGCATAGTAAAGTGAAACAATACCAGCGGCAGTAGCAGCACTAACATTCTTATACTCCGAAAGATAGGAACTACTCCAGAGGCCAGTTGTTATCTCCACACTACAATAGCAAATAAACACTAATAGAGACCATTTTGCACCATGTGCTTTTATAGCATCTCTATTTGAATATGACTTACCACACTGTTTTGATAAAGTACTCGTTTTGTTTTCAATAACCTTCCATAAAGGAAGCGTAAATAGCATAGCAATGAATAATGCAATTTGTATAAAAGAAATACTTCTATAAGCACCACGCCAATTGTTGTTATTATTAAGAAAAATTGACATTAAGAAAGGTCCAGCAGTAGCACCAATCCCCCAAAAGCAATGTAGCCAGCTCATATGCTTAGCCTTGTAATGTAATGCAACAAAATTATTAAGACCGGAATCTATAGCTCCAGCTCCAAGACCTAACGGAAGCGCTAGGATAAAAAGCCAAAGTGTTGAAGGAGCAAAAGAATATCCAAATAAAGCAATAGCAGTTAATGCAACGCTAAAAATAGTCACACGACTCGTTTTAAAACGATTAATCATATAAGAACTACCGAGGCTACTAATAATTGTACAACCGGAAATAAACATTGCAAGTAATCCAGCCATGGAAAGTGGAGCACCAAGTTCAACACGCATTGCAGGCCAAGAAGAACCAAGTAAAGCATCAGGAAGGCCAAGACTGATGAATGCAAGATAAATAATAACTAATAAAGTAATCATAATAAATACCTCTCCTTATAAGGTTTCAAGTTAATGAAATGGATTGTTAATATACTCTAACGTCAGTGCACTAAGACCTTGCATATAGTAATGATTAATGTCAGAAGAATATCGAATTTTAGGAAGGTGCTTTTCGGGAATGGTACGTGCACAATTCTTACGCATTTCAAAAAGCATATTTTCTTGAATGGGATTACCCGTTAATACAATTAAAGCTGGGTTAATAATTGCAATCAATGAAGAGAGAGTTTTCGAAACAAGTTGAATCACACCTTCGCGAGTGCTTAATAGTTTTATCTGATCTTCACAATTCATTTCAAAAGGCAAATATGAAACTTCACCTGCAAAATTTGTACTCCCGTGAAATATGGTTCCATTAATAATAATGCCGCTACCAGCACAAACATTATCAAAAAAAGAAACCAGAGCCATAGAGAATTCTTCTTCGAGAGATTCTTCTTGATAAAAGCCGTATGCAATTAAATTCATATCATTATCTATGACTACATCGATATTGAATCGCTCAGACAGGCGTGAAACAATAGGGCAGTCTGTGAGGGCTTCAATATCACAGGAATCGATTTCTTTATCATTGTTTACAACACCTGGAACACCAAAACCAATTGCTCTGATTTGTGTATACTTCTGCATTATGAGGCTGATTAAATCTTCGATTTCTTGATAGTCAACCAATTTTTTATCTAGCGATTCACTCTCTACAATATTGCCAAGTAAATCTACAACAGCATATGTAAGTTTTCTGTGACCACCAATAGTAGTAGCATAAACACATAATATATGAGAATGACTTTCGTTAAAGCGATATGCTTTTGCTGGACGGCCAACACAACCAGAGGCAGATTCTGTATCTACTTCTAATATTTCTCCGCTATCAGAAAGTTCATTTAGTAATGTATTACAAGTAGCGACGCTAAGACCGGTTATTTTAGAAATCGTATTTTTTGTACCAAAAGGTATTGCTTTTAATGCATTTTTAACAAGCGCTATGTTATAACTTCTGACTTGAGCAGTATTACTAACATTTATTGTACTAATCATATATAACTTTTCCTTTCTATGATATATTGTAATAGTTAATTTAATAATTATTATAAGTGTTATAATTATAGTTGTCAAATTGTTTTTTGTAAAGAATGCTTTCATTTATAAAAATATATGATAAAATAGCAAAGAATCGACAATACAGAGGTGTGGTAAAATGCAGGAACAGTTTATCAGAGCTAAAATGCTTTTTGGAGAAAGAGCAATGATAATATTGCAAAACGCTAGAGTTGCAGTGTTTGGAATAGGTGGGGTTGGTGGCTATACAGTGGAAGCGCTTGCTAGGAGTGGAGTGGGAACATTGGATTTATTCGATGATGATATAGTTTGCTTATCAAATTTAAACAGACAGATTATTGCGACAAGAAAAACAATAGGGCAATATAAAGTTGATGCTGCAAAGGAACGTATATTGGACATAAACCCAGAAGCAACTGTATATACACATCGATTGTTCTATATGCCAGAAACAGCAAAAAATGTTGACTTATCAGTATACGACTATATCGTAGATGCAATTGATACTGTTACAGGGAAAATTGAATTAGTATTAAGGGCACAAGAAGCAAATATACCTATCATTTCTTCTATGGGCGCAGGTAATAAATTTAATGCTGCAGATTTTGAGGTGGCAGACATCTTTGAAACATCTGTTTGCCCTTTAGCTAAAGTAATGAGAAAAGAATTAAAAGCAAGAGGAGTAGAGAAATTAAAAGTAGTTTATTCGAAAGAATTACCATTTCAAACGGTAGAAACAGACGAAAAAAGTCAGCATACTACAAAAGAAAAAAGAATACCATCAAGTAATGCATTTGTTCCTGCAACGGTTGGATTAATTATGGCAGGAGAAGTGGTTAAAGACTTGACAAATATAAGAAATAACAAATAATTTTCTTAATAAAAAAAGTATCAACTTTTTTAAAAGCAGATACTTTCGTGTGCGCCTCTAGGGATTCGAACCCTAGACACCCTGATTAAGAGTCAGGTGCTCTACCAACTGAGCTAGAAGCGCAAAATATTAGAACGCAAGGAATATTATATTATATTGTTTTCATAAAAGCAAGCGTTTTATACGTTTATTTATAAGTTAATTGTAAAGATAAAAAGAAGAAAGAGAGAAAAAATGATATTTGAGACACATGCACATTACGACGATGAAGCCTTTAACAAAGACAGAGAAGAAATATTAACGAGAATGCAAGCAGATAAGATAGGATATATTGTAAATGTTAGTTCTTGCATGGAAACTTGTAAAAGTACCATTGCACTTACAGAGAGGTATCCGTTTATTTATGGTGCAATCGGAGTTCATCCTAGTGATACACTAGAGCTGAATGAGGAAAATATAAAGTGGATGGAAAAAAAGTGTGCACTTGATAAGATTGTAGCAGTGGGAGAAATAGGCCTGGATTATCACTGGGATGAGCCAGAGAGAGAGATTCAAAAAAAATGGTTTATCAAACAGTTGGAATTGGCAAGAAAAGTGGATCTTCCATTAATTATTCACAGTCGAGAGGCTGCGCAAGATACGTTAAATATAATAAAAGAACAAAAAGCATATGAAAGTGGAGGTGTAATTCATTGCTTTTCTTATGATTTAGTATTAGCGAAGGAATATTTAAAAATGGGATTTTATATTGGAGTTGGAGGGGTCTTGACATTTAAAAATGCCAAAAAATTAAGAGAAGTAGTAGCATATGCGCCAATAGAAAAAATAGTTTTAGAAACAGACTGTCCATATTTGGCACCAGAGCCCTATCGCGGGAAGAGAAATAATTCAACTTACTTGCAATATGTAATAGAGGAAATCGCAAATATCAAAGGAATTAACAAAGAAATCGTGGAAGAAATTACAACAACGAATGCTAAGACGATGTATAGAATTAATTCATAATGTAAAAACAGGAGAAAATATGACAACACTCAGTAATCCAAGTATAACGATGGATATCGTTCAAAGATACAACTTTGTATTTCAAAAGAAGTATGGACAAAATTTCTTAATTGATAAAAACATACTTGAGAAAATTGTAGAAGCAGCGAGTATCCAAAAAGATGATTTAGTAATTGAAATAGGTCCAGGAATAGGAACAATGACGCAGTACCTATGTGAAAAAGCACGTGAAGTAATTGCAATAGAGATAGATAAAACTTTAATTCCAATTTTAGAAGAGACATTATCGACATATAATAATATAACAATCATCAATCAAGATGTATTGAAAGTAAACATCAAACAGCTGGTTTTAGAAAAAAATAATGGAAAACCAATAAAAGTAGTTGCAAACCTTCCATATTATATTACCACACCAATTATTATGGGGTTGTTTGAAGATCACATACCATTAAAAAGTATAACAGTAATGGTACAAAAAGAAGTTGCAGATAGAATGCAGGTAGGACCTGGGACAAAGGACTACGGGGCACTTTCCCTAGCGGTGCAATACTATGCAAAGCCCCAAATAGTAGCATTTGTTCAACCTAGTTGCTTTATACCACAACCAAAAGTTGGTTCTGCGGTTATCTGTTTACAAACATATGTCGAGCCACCTGTTGACGTAAAAGATGAGAAATTAATGTTTGCACTAATCAGAGCTTCTTTTAATCAAAGAAGAAAGACTTTACAGAATAGCATTCACAATACAAATGAATTGCATTTATCAAAAGAAAAAATAGTAGAAGCCTTACAAAAAATGCATTTATCAGAGAAAATCCGGGGAGAAGCATTAACACTAAGCCAGTTTGCAGAACTTAGTAATATGTTACAGTAAATAATCCTTTTGTTTTTACTCTTAATATATTATAATAATATTATAAATATGGTTGGTAGGAATGGAGGAATTAATATGCCAAAGAATACATTTTGTTTTCTAAAAGGCATTGTCGATTGTGATTCGGCCAGGATTCAAGATTGTAATATGAAGAGAGTTACTGTTTGTATGTTAGAGGAAGACATAGAAATAAAGAAAGAAAATACATTTTGTTTTTTAAAAGGAGTTGTAGAATGTCCATCAAGTAGGATTCAAGATTGTAATATGAAACATACAAACACATGCATGCTCGATGAAAAATAAAAAAGAATAAGTTGCTCTGGTAATAAAAATCCAGAGCAACTTTTTTGTTTATAGAAGGATTATGTAGTTATTTATTACAAGCAATATTTTTGACAATATACTAGACCTATGGTAAACTTAACTTAAAATGTGCATATATTGTTGTTTTACATAATTTCTTGATATAGTCGAGGTGAAAACGATTGGACAAGTATGAGTATAAGGTGCGTGCCGAGCAAATTAAAACACTTTTGGAAAGCAAAGAATATGCGGAAGCAATGAAAGTGGCTGACACGGTTGATTGGCGCAGAGTTAAAAGTGTTTCCATGCTTTGTACTGTCAGTGAAATTTATAAAATAAACAGAAAATATGAAGAAAGCCGGGATATTTTGCTCCTGGCTTATGAACGTTATCCAGGTGGAAGGATGATCGTATATGCACTATGTGAACTTGCAATTAAAATGGAGGAGTATGTTCTGGCAGTTGAATATATGAAGGAGTTTGCACAAATTGCACCCAGGGATACGGGTATTTATATATTAAGATATAAGTTATATGAAGCACAGGATGTTCCTCTAGAAGAAAAAATAGAGGTTTTAGAAGAATTTAAACAAAGAGATTATCGGGAGAGATGGGCGTATGAACTAGCATATTTATATCACAGAGTAGGGTTAGGAACTAGATGTGTAGAAGAGTGTGATGAAATCATGCTTTGGTTTGGTGAAGGAAAGTATGTTATTAAGGCAATGGAGCTTAAAATGCTTCATGAACCATTAACAGAAGAACAATTACAAAAATACAATGCAAGAAATATTTACGCAGAAGAGCCACAGCAAAGAGAGTATGGAAATGGAAAATCTCCAGAGATAAGTTCTCAAGTATCAAGTAGTGCAAGGAACGCAGAACATAAAATGGGAACAGAGAATACTGATAAAATATCTCAGTTATTCGGGAATATTCCAATTGATAGAGCAGAACAGTCGCAAGTAATCAGTGATGATGAAATTGAAGTAAAGCCTATGAATATGAGTAAGTATAGTACAATGAACCTGCAAGAGGAACTTGCAAAGAGTATGCATGAATTCTTAACTAATGAGGATACATCTACAGAAACGGATTATGCGGCATATCAGGAGCTACAATATATTCCACAGGAGCAAATGTATGTATCACAGCAGGAACAATATATTCCACAGGAGCAGGTGTATGTAACACAGCAGGAACAATATATTCCACAGGAGCAAATGTATGCACCACAGCAGGAGCAATACATTCCACAGGAGCAAATGTATGTACCGCAGCAGGAGCAATACATTCCACAGGAGCAAATGTATGTATCACAGCAGGAACAATATATTCCACAGGAGCAGGTTAATGTACCACTGCAGGAGCAATATATTCCACAGGAGCAGGTTTATGTAACACAGCAGGAGCAAAATACCCCACAAGAACAAACTAGTGAGGTACAGGAGGAGTCTAAAACAAGTAAGCAATTATATGAGGAAGAATTAAGAAAAGAATCGGAATATGATAGGATGCTAGCACAAGAATTGGATGGTCAGATTTCTTTGAGCTTACCGGAAGAGGAAATCATTGATAAGCAGATGACAGGACAAATTTGTATAGAAGATGTACTTAAAGAATGGGAAACAAAGAAACAGGATAATAATATCAAACGTAAAGAAGAGGCAAGAAGAAAAGCACTTGATCAGACGAATGATATACTAGCACAGTTAGTAGGTGTTATTCCAGGTATTGTAGCGCCTTCTAAGGATAATGAACCAAGAAGTTCTATCTCAAATGAAAGAACAATATCAGAAGAAGTTAAAGAGCAGACAAGCAATTATGAAAAAGATACTTTAACAGCGGAAGAACCTCGTATGATGACTATTGAAGAAGAGTTAATGGCAATGATGACTACTTCTTCAGACACTCAAGAAGAGGGAAATAATGTAAAAGAAAACAAAGAAGAAAGTATCACTATAGGTAATTCTGAAGTCAAAAAGGTTTTTGATATAGAGGATAAACAGAAAGCGTTAGAAGTTACAGGTAAAATTCCAGATTTTATTCTTCCAAGTATGCCAAAAGTACATGCTGAAAAAGAAGATATAGAAAAACCAATTATAAATGCTGATGAATTGTCAGAAATTGAAGAAATTGAAGAAATTGATCAACCAGAAGAAATAGATGAACCAATCTTTGATGAAGAAATAGATCAAGCAATTCATGAGGAAGAAGAACTATCTAGAGAAACTTTGGAAGAAGATAATAGTTCTGCAGAAATAAAAGATGCAGAGGAGAAAGTGTTAAAAAAAGGAAAGCCTAGTTATATGACATTAGAAGAAAGGCCAAAGAGTAAGAGAGATTTCGACGAGAAAGAACAGAGAATATTTGCAGCTTTTAACGGAATAGAAGTGGTAAAGGCACAACTTGTAGAAGCCATGGAAAAAATCAGCATGGACGGAGACAAGGGAAATGTAATTATTCTGGGTCCTATTGAATCAGGTAGAAAGGATTTTGCAATTGATATTATTAAAGCAATGCAAATAACAGATAGCAGATTCTCTGGAAAAGTTGCAAAGATAGCAGGAAAAGCCTTAAATAAAAAAGATATATCAAGTACTCTTGCTAAATTGGGAGGAGGAGCACTTATTGTAGAAGAGGCTGGAGAATTATCAAAAGAGACACTGCAAAATATATGTAATTCATTGATAAAAGAAAAATTATGTATAGCAATTGTAATTGAAGATAAGAAAAACGCTTTAAAACCTTTAATGGATGAGATACCAGAAATAAATCAAACATTTAATATAATGATTGATTTGCCAGAATTCAGTAATGATGACTTAGTAGCATATGCAAAAGGATATGCGAGGGAATGTGAGTATGGTATAGATGAAATGGGGATTTTAGCATTATATACTCGAATTGGTGAATTACAGACGGTAGATCATATTGTTTCATTGGAAGAAGTAAGGACAATTATTGATGTAGCAATTAAACATGTAGATAAGAAGAATATGTCGCATTTTATTGATATCTTATTCGCCAAAAGATATGATGATGAAGATTTTATTATTTTGAGGGAAAAGGACTTCATTACCAAACAATAAGACAGGGAAGGAAGTTGTTGTATGAAGGGAAGCAAAAAAGTGACAGAAATAAAGGAAAAAAAGGTTGAAGCCTCTCCTTTTATTACGGAAATGGATCAATATCTATTTGGCATGGGAACGCATTATGAAATCTATAAAAAATTAGGGGCACATCAAACAATAAGAAATGGTAAAAAAGGATTCTATTTTGCTGTGTGGGCACCTAATGCAGTTGAGGTTAGTTTAATAGGCGAGTTTAACGAGTGGAATGAAAATACACATCGTATGAGCAGGCTAAATCCAAGTGGTATTTTTGAAATATTTGTTGAGGGTATTGGAGATAATGTATTATATAAATATCAAGTAGAAACGGCTTCGGGCGAAAAGTTGTATAAAACTGACCCTTACGGAAATTATGCTGAAGTCAGACCGGCTACTGCTTCTATTACAACAAATATTAAAAACTTTAAGTGGAGCGATTCTAATTGGATAAAAAGAAGAGAAGCTACAGATATGAAAAAAGAACCTATGGCTATTTATGAATGTCATATTGGTTCATGGATGAGACATCCCTATAGAAAAGACGAGGGATTCTACACATATCGTGAATTTGCAGATAGACTTATAGAATATTTAAAGGAAATGAAGTATACGCATGTTGAACTGATGGGAATTGCTGAGCATCCATTTGATGGTTCATGGGGATATCAAGTAACAGGTTATTATGCTCCAACTTCGCGTTATGGAAATCCTGAAGACTTTATGTATCTTATTAATATTTTGCATAAAAATAATATAGGAGTGTTATTAGATTGGGTTCCTGCTCATTTCCCAAAAGATGCGCATGGACTTGCAAATTTTGATGGTTCCTGTTTATACGAATATGTTGATCCCAAAAAGGGTGAACATTCAGATTGGGGCACAAAGGTTTTTGATTTTGGCAAGAATGAGGTTAAAAATTTTTTAATTGCTAATGCAATTTTTTGGATTCACGAATTCCATATAGACGGATTACGTGTGGATGCAGTAGCTTCTATGTTGTATTTGGATTATGGAAAAGAAAACGGACAATGGATTCCAAATAAATATGGCGGAAATAAAAATCTTGAAGCCATCGAGTTGTTTAAACATTTGAACTCGGTCATAATAGGAAAATATCCAGGAATTATGATAATAGCAGAAGAATCGACAGCCTGGCCTAAGGTAACAGACACACCAGAAAATGATGGACTGGGATTTAGTTTTAAGTGGAATATGGGATGGATGCATGATTTTTGTGATTATATGAAATTGGATCCGATTTTTAGAAGAGATAATCATTATAAAATGACATTTGCCATGAGTTACAATTATTGTGAAAATTATATTTTAGTATTGTCTCATGATGAAGTAGTACATTTAAAATGCTCTATGTTGAATAAAATGCCAGGATATTATGTAGACAAATTTTCAAATCTGCGTGTGGGTTATACGTTCATGTTTGGACATGCAGGTAAAAAATTGCTTTTTATGGGACAAGATTTTGGACAAGATCAAGAGTGGAGTGAAGCGAGAGAATTGGAATGGGGTCTGCTGGAGGATGATTTACATGCAGGATTATCGGAGTATGTAAAAGAGCTTCTCAAAATATACAGCAAGTATCCTTGCCTATATGAATTGGACTATGACCCTAAAGGATTTACTTGGATAAATGCTGATGATACATATAAAAGCATTTATAGTTTTGTAAGATATTCTGCAAACAATAAGAATAATATGTTATTTGTACTTAATTTTACGCCGATTGCAAGAGAGGATTATAGAGTTGGCGTTCCAGAGGAAAGAAAGTATAAACTGATATTGAATAGTGATGATACAAAGTTTGGAGGGAACGGAAAAGTGCAGTCTGAATATTATGTGGCTGAAGAGAAGGAATGGGATGGACAAAAATATTCAATAGCGTATGAGTTACCTGCATATGGAGCGGCTGTTTTTTTATTTTAGAATATTATAAAAAAGAATAAATGCTAAGAGAAACGGATTGTAAGCAAACAACACTGCTTGATAATCCGTTTTTACATTTATCAATTCTATTATTAAGAAATACATAAATTGTGCCGACATAATGATTATGAAATAGAAATATTTGATTTTTATTATAAAGAGATAAAAGAAGAAAACATTATGAAAAATGGTTTCTGATGGAGAGAACATATGAAGGTAGATTTAAACATACCTAGTATAAATCAAAGTGTTGATGTGGAAAAAAATTTAATAAATTCCACTTATTCTGAAAAAAAGTCAGAGCATATAAGTGGGTATAAAGTAGACATTTCCAGCACAGTTATGGATAACGCCGCATATGGAGTAGATGATCTAAAAACAGTCCAAGATATTATGCGGGATGCAGGGCAACAGGATGTAGCCTTACAGCGAAATTATATGGCGGTAATGTCTAATTCTATGTCAACAGAAGATTTTGCTAAGTTACAAGAAGAGGGATATTCTCCTGATAATATGACGGTTGAAACAGCTGTTACTGCGCTAGATAGAATTAAGGCAACTTTAGTAGATGCAGGTGTTGTTATTGAAGGGTTTAATAATAATATCAGTAATGATCAGTTAGAAGAAATAACAGGAAGTGTTAGTGGAGCAAAAAGAATTGAATCAAAATTGCAAGAAAATGACTTGCCTGTTAATACGGATAATCTCCAAAGCATTGCAAAGATACTTGATCAAGCAAAGAATATGACACCATTATCAGATGAGGCCATAAAATATATGCTTCAAAATTCTATGAAGCCAACAGTAGATAATATTTACAAAGCAGAGCACAGTGGCACAAATGAAGATGGAAACCAATTAAAGGGATATTATGCTGATAGTATGGGATATTATGCAAAAAAAGCAGATAGTATTGACTGGCAACAATTGCAGGGGCAGATGGAACAAATAATAAAAAATGCGGGTTTTGAGGTCACAACTGATATAATTGAACAAAGTAAGTGGTTAATTGAAAAAGGAGTGCCGCTTACAGAAGAAAAGTTAATTTTACTTAATGAATTAAAATCAATATCGCTACCTATGAAAGAGGAAAATGTTCTTACAGCAGTAATAAGTGCTATTTCTGATGGAAAAGAAGCAAAGCAGGCTATGCTTAGTGAAAGTGGTAATAAAAGTGCGATACAGAAAGCATTAGATATAGTACAGAGAGTTACAAGTATTTCAGATACAGCGGTACAAAAGGTAGTAGAAGAGGGAAGAGAACTTACAATCAACAGTTTGTCTGCAGCACAAGAAATTATTGAAAATAGTTCAGAAAGTAATGATATAAAGACTTCATATGAAATGATTTCAGCAAAAAGACTTCTTGAAGAGACAAGATTGCAGATGACTACAGAGGCAACTGCCAGACTTATAAAAAAAGGATTTTCAATTGAAACAGAACCTCTTGAAAAGGTTGTAGAAGAATTAAAAACAACCGAGAAAGAATATTTTCAACTACTATTCAAAAGAGGAGAAGCTTCTATTGGTGAAGATACAAGTATAGAAGAAAACATTGCAAAATATAAAGAGACAAGTAATATAATTAAGGAAATATCTACCCTTCCTGCGGCAGTGTTAGGAAAACAAGTAGCCATTGGTGAAACGTTTTCATTGTCGTATATACATAAAGAGGGAATCATACTTAAGGCAACATATGACAAAGCAAATGAAACGTATGAGGCCGTTGGAACGGCACCAAGAAGTGATTTGGGAGACTCCATTAAAAAAGCATTTCAAAATATTGATGCACTATTAGTAGAAGAGGGTATGGAGCTTACAGAAGTTAATAGACGTGCTGTTAGAATCCTTGGATATAACAAGATATCTATCAACCAGCAATCAATAAAAGAGGTTAAAGAAGCAGATCAAGCAGTGCAACAATTAATTGAGAAAATGACACCTGCAAAGACACTTGATATGATTCGCAAAGGATGGAATCCTTTAAATGAAGATATTTTTCAACTAGCAGATAAAATAACTGAAACAGATGATATAACGAAAAGTGAAAAGTACAGTGAGTTTTTGTGGAAATTGGAAAAAAATAATGAGATATCTGCTGAGGAAAGATCATCTTATATAGGTATCTATAGACTATTTAATCAAATAGAGAAAAGTGATGGAAGTGTTATTGGAAGTGTAATGCAAACTGGACAGTCGCTAACACTTAATAATCTTTTGTCGGCTGTAAGGTCAAATAAAGCTTCGGGAATCAATACAGCTGTAAGCGATGAATTTGGAATACTAGAAGATATCATTACATCAGGAGATTCTATTTCTAAGCAGATAAAAACGGCATTTAATCAAAATAGTGATAGCATAAGATATAACAATGCTTTAACAAAAGAAATAATAGATAAAATAGCACCTGAAAAACTGCAAGGGATGACTTATGATATGAATACAGACATTGAAACCTTTGTGGAAGAACTAAGACAAGCTGAAACAAATGAAAAGCTAGATAAAGAATACGTTTTAGAACAGATGCAAAATATTACGTCAGCCAAAACAACAGAAGATTAT
This sequence comes from uncultured Lachnospiraceae bacterium, assembly GCA_964483155.1. Classification (GTDB taxonomy): domain Bacteria; phylum Bacillota; class Clostridia; order Lachnospirales; family Lachnospiraceae; genus JAAYYM01. The sequence continues at coordinate 49,276 of CAZAAC010000007.1, forward strand.
GTATTGAAAGCATTAGTTGATTTTGATCAACCGATTACAATAGATAATATTTTGGCGGGATCTGAATTATTAAACAACAGGGGTTCTGTATTTAGACAACTATTAGAACAAGTGGAAAAGAGAGATAGTAGTAGTGAAGTAAAATTAAAAGAGGAATTAAAGGATACAATATTTAAATTGCAAGAAAGTATGAATGCTGAATCTACAGCAAAAGAAGCATATGAAGAACTAAAAGAAATCAGCGAAAAAATATTAGAAAGTGGTAATACGTCACAAAACACAGCAATAGACATAAAAGCAATGAACTCATTATATAAACAGATTTCACTTGCAACAAATTTTTCAAAAGAAAATAATTATGAAATACCATTATGGATAGAAGGGAAATTGACCTCTATTAATTTAAAAATAATTAAGGGAACAGAGACCAATGGAAAGGTAGTAGCAACGATGGACCTAAAAGAATTTGGACAAGTGGCAGCAGAGTTTAACTTGCAGGGAGGAAATGTAAAGGGTCTCATTGCTTGTGATAATGAATACGGAACGGGTAAGCTTGAGAAAATGGAAAATATATTAAGAGAGGCAATGCAGACAGAAGAAAGAAAAGTTGTAGAATTGCGTTTTGTATACAGTAACCAGTTGAATATTCAAAAATTTGGAGAAAATACATCTAGTCAGAGATCAACTATTGAAAGTACAAAAGAACTATATGAAGTGGCAAAAGCATTTATTACAGGAATGAGAGGTGTAACTACTTATGAAAATTAATCACAACATTCAAGCATTGATTTCAAGTAATACACTAACAACTAACGAAGAGTTGTTAGCAAAATCATCAGAGAGACTGTCTTCAGGATATAAAATCAATTATGCAAAAGATAATCCGGCGGGACTAGCAATATCGCATAAGATGAATACTCAAATCAGAGGTCTGAATCGCGCGGTCCAAAATGCATCAAACGGAATATCAATTATTGAGACGGCTGAAGGTGCGCTTTCAGAAATTCAATCTATGGTACAGAGAATGAATGAACTCGCAGTTCAGGCGGCAAACGGAACAAATGTTACGTCTGATAAAATTGCAATCCAAGAAGAAATAAGGCAGCTGTGTGACGAGATTGAAAGAGTTTCAAAGGATACAGAGTTTAATAAGCAACAACTTCTTAATGGAGAGCAGGATTTAAAAGGATATTCAGATAATGATGCAGTTAAGGTAAGACAATATACGGAAGAAGTTCCCGTTGATAATTACAGGATTGATGTAGCTGTAGATGCAAGTGGTGTGGTAACAGCGGCTTTTACGCTTCCGAGTGATTTTAGTAGCACAGCAGAAATTGAAATAACTGATAATGTTGTTACAATTAGTGATATAAACAATTTCTCCATTATAATGGATGTTGATAATACAGCGGTTATGGCAACACAAGAAGTGGTACTTGATATTACAGGGATTGGTGGAATGGAATTTCAAATAGGAGCAAACGAAGGACAAACAATCAATGTTGTCATACCAGAAGTATCGCTTAAGAACATGGGACTGCAAGAAATTGACTGTACGTCAATAGAAGGGGCGAGAGAAACACTTGATAAAATGGATTTTGCTTTAGAGTTTATATCACAAACACGTTCGTCCCTTGGTGCATATCAAAACAGGCTAGATCATACAATATCAAATTTAGACATTACAAGTGAAAATATGACAGGTGCCTATTCCAGATTAATGGATGTAGATATGGCAGAGGAAATGGTAGAGTATACAAAACTGCAGGTATTACAACAGGCTGGGACATCAATGCTTGCGCAAGCAAATGAAAGACCGCAGTCAGCATTACAATTACTACAGTAAAAAATCAATTTATATAGGGAGGATATTATGACAAAGGAACAAATTCAAACCTATACATTAAGAATTACGCAGGCAGGTAAAACGGAGATTATTATTATTTTATATGATATGATTCTGGAGGATATAAAAGAAGCAGAAAACTGTTATCAGAATAGTGATTATGATGGATTTAAGAAAGCATGTAATCACATTACAAGATGCACGGCAGACTTAGTTGAAGCATTAGACTTTGAATATGATATTTCCTATAGTTTGATGTCATTATATCTATATGTTAACAAAGAAATTGCAGCAGCAGTGATAAAAAATAATTCTATATCATTAAAAAACGCAGAATTTGTTATCAAGAATCTAAGAGAAGTATTTGTTAAGGTTTGCGAGCAAGACGATTCTGGACCGGTTATGAAAAATGCACAAACAGTCTATGCTGGGTTGACATATGGGAAAAAAAATCTGGCTGAAGATTTGCGAGATCAAGGTTCGTCAAGAGGTTTTAGAGTATAGTAATAATTATTGACAAGTAAAAAGCCCTATTTTCGGGGCTTTTTAACTTTATATTTAAAAATAATAATATAATGTTGTTATAAAGTTACAAAAAGAAAATTTATCAATTAATATTATAGACAGGTATTATTATTTGTACTATAATCAAATCACATTCTATAGAAACGTCAAGTATATTTCAAATAATATTCCCAAAACTGCAAGGAAATAAGTTGTTTTGATATTGATTACACAATTATATTGTTTATCAATAGTGTTAAAGTATGAAAAAAATAGACAGGAGGAAAATCATTGAATTATTGGGTTATGGCCATATGTGATTTGGAACAGTCATATGCTTATAGACTAATGGAATACTTAAATAAAAAAGAGGGAAATCCTTTTATTATTAAGGCGTTTACTACAATTGATTCATTAATAGAGTATACAAAAAATAATAAAATAGAAATACTACTTATATCAAGTAATGCAATACTAGAAAACACAAAAATAATAAACACAGAGCATATTATTGTTTTGTCTGAAGATAAGGAAATGGCAAATTGCCTATATGAGAAAGCAATATATAAATACCAGTCCTCTGAAAATATAATAAAAGAAATAATTTGTTACTATGCAGAACAAACAGGTCAATCAAATAACCTGTTTTCATTAAAAGAAAAAACAAAGGTATTAGGCGTATATTCACCAGTTAGCAGAGTATTAAAAACATCTTTTGCTCTTACAATAGGGCAGATTTTGGCTGAGGAAAATCAAGTATTATATGTAAATATGGAAGGATATTCTGGATTCTCAAAATTATTTGACAAAGTATATGATTACGATTTGGCGGACTTTATGTACTATCTTCTAGAAAAGCGAGAAAATGTAATAATGAAACTAGCAGGAATAGTTCAGACAATAGAAGGACTTGACTATATACCACCAGTAACTTCTCCTTTAGATTTGCAATGTATAACAGCAGAAGAGTGGAAACAATTTATAAATCTACTTTGTCAGAGTAGCAAGTATCAAATAATAATTTTTGATATTGGAGAAAATTTAGCTTCTATGATTCATTTTTTACATATATGTGACAAAATTTATATGCCAACAGGAAACGATAGTTCTGCAAATGCAAAAATTGAGCAATATGAAACCTTTATACAACGTATAGGTGAAGAAAAAATACTAGACAAGACAATTAAGATGTCTTTTGATTTTATGAAAGGAATTGAGTATGGACCTGAACATTTAAAATATAGTGAACTTGGCAGTTATGTAAGGGAGCTTTTGAAACATGAAAAACAATGACAACAATACACTTAAGACAGAAGTAGTAAAAATGATTCGAGAAGAAATCAGTCTATCTCGTGAAGTAGAAGATGAAGAAGTAATTGAGATTATTGATAAACATATTATTGAATATAGTAAAAAAACATTTCTTAGTTTATATGAAAAGAATAGACTTCGCAAAGATTTATTTAATAAACTTCGCAAACTTGATATTCTGCAAGACCTTGTAGAGGATAACGAAATCACTGAAATTATGGTAAACGGGAAGGATCATATTTTTATAGAAAAGCAAGGAAAGTTGATAACACTTGATTTATATTTTGAATCTACGGAATGTCTTGAAGACATTATTCAGCAAATCGTTTCGAAAACAAATAGAACTGTTAATATGTCTTCTCCAATTGTAGATGCAAGGCTAGAAAATGGATCAAGAGTAAATGTTGTTTTACCCCCAATAGCATTAAACGGACCCATACTTACGATTCGTCAATTTCCAGCGAATCCAATGAAATTAGAAGATATGATTTATTGTCATACTATATCTGAAGAAGTTGCAAGCTTTATAAAAATACTTGTTACTTCAAAATATAATATAATGATTAGCGGGGGAACAGGAACAGGCAAAACAACATTTCTAAATGTAATTTCAAATTTTATCCCAAAAGACGAAAGAATCGTGACAATTGAAGATAGTGCAGAATTGCAGATACAAGGTATTCGTAATTTAGTAAGGATGGAAACTAGAATAACTAATATCGAGGGGTGTAAGGAAATCACAATAAGAGATTTGATAAAAACGGCACTTAGAATGCGCCCTGATCGTATTATAGTGGGAGAAGTAAGAGGGCCAGAGGCGATTGACTTATTGCAAAGTTTAAACACAGGGCATGATGGTTCTATTTCAACAGCACATGCTAATAGTGCAAAAGATCTTCTTAGTAGAATAGAAACAATGATGTTAATGGGTATCGAAATGCCATTATCAGCCATAAGGAGGCAAATAGCCACAGGTGTGGACATTATTATACATCTTGGAAGACTACGCGATAAGAGTAGAAGAGTTCTTGAAATAGAGGAAGTAATTGGTTTTGAAAACGAAGAAATAGTTACGAGTAATTTATATTCTTTTATAGAAAGAGGAGAAAACAAAGATGGGAGCATTTGTGGAGAACTTCAAAAAAAAGAAGAACTTCAACATAGACAGAAATTACTACGCAGTGGATTACGATAAATACTATTTGTCTTCAAGAGAGAAATTTTTTTACTTAGTGGAATATGTTTTAGTCATAATAATATTTAGTTATTCTTTTTATCATTCTTTTGCGGCAACAGTCATTCTTTCACCGGGAATTATTGTGTTGATTAAAAAAAAGAAAAATCAATTATGTGTAAAACGCAAGCAGCAATTGCAAATAGAATTTAAAGAAGGAATATCTGCGGTAGCCAAGGGTCTTGTATCTGGATTATCTACAGAGAATGCATTTATAGAGGCAGAACAAGAAATGAAGGTTTTATATGGAAAAAATGGTTTTATAACAAGAGAGTTTATGTATATTAAAATGCAATTAGCTATGAATAAATCACTGGAAGAGAGTCTGAATAACTTTGCTGAGAGAAGTGGACTGGAAGATGTTTGTAAATTTGCAAATGTATTTATGATAGCAAAGAGAAATAGCGGAAATCTTGTGGCAATTATGAATCAAACTATAGCAATCATTAATGATAAAGTTGAAATAGAAAAAGAAATTGCAACAATGCTTAGTGCAAAAAGATTAGAACAAAAAATAATGAATGCAGTACCTTTGTTTATTATCATATATCTAAGGCAAAGCACAGGAACACTACTAAATTCGCTTTATAATAACATGAATGGAGTAATAGTTATGACAGGGTGTTTGTGTGCATATATTATATCAATTTATGTTTCGGAGAGAATAGTAAATATTAAAGTATAGGAGGATACTAAATGCTAATAATCTATTTCATTTTTTTGATACTAAGTATGTCGTTATTAATAATTACAATTTATAAAAAAAGAGTTCTATTTATTAAAAAAGAAAGTAGAAATAGTATATTGCATGATATACAGGTTCTCTATCCAACAAAACAAACAGAGGAAAACTGGCAGGAATTTTATTGTAAAAAACAAAAAAGGGTTTTATTAGTATTTATCCTAGTGATTGTAATTACGATGTTAATAGAAATAGAAGAATTAGTGAATCCTAAATTAAATGAAGGATTATATATACAAAGGCGTGATTATGGAGAAAATGCAGAGAATATAAAAATCAAAGCATATTATAATGAAAATACGGACTATAAGGAAGTATATGCTAACGTTGATGCAATAAAATATAGAACGGACCAAATAGAAAAAATGGTTGAAGAATTATCAAAATATCTTTCTCAAATAATAAAAGGGGACAATAGCTCGCTTGACGAAGTAAGAAGTAACTTAAAATTACCAGATAAAGTTGAGGGTTACCCCTTTAAAATTAAATGGGAAATGGATAATTACTCAGTAATTGATGGAAAAGGAAAAATAAAAAATGATAAAACAATAGCGGAAGGAACAAAAATTCAGTTAAAAGCCACTTTGAGTTATGAAGAATATAGTGCAGAGAGTCTATGGCAGATCAAAGTATATCCACCTTATTCAACAACAGAAAAAACTTTTACAGAAACTTTAAAAAAAGCTATTTCAGATAGTAATAAAAACAGTAGTACAGACGAAATCATGTCATTACCAACACAAGTAAATGGAGAAAAAATTACATGGCAAGAACAACCGGAACATAAAAGCTTATATCTATTTATAATAGGGATAATTCTGGCTTTTGGAATTTACTATAATACAGATCAGCAATTACACAATAGAGCAAAAGCTAGAAAGGATGAAATGCTACTTGATTATGCAGAAATAATAAATAAGTTTATTTTATATCTTGGAGCTGGAATGACAGTTAAAGGGGCTTGGATCAAAATAGCACTTGATTATAGAGATAAACGTGAAATTACTAAAACAAAAAGATATGCATATGAAGAAATACTGATTACTTACTATGAAATGAAAGAAGGAATTTCAGAGATAATAGCATATGAAAAATTTGGGAAGAGAGCTGACAGTATGCAATATCAGGTATTTTCATCAATTATTAATCAATGTGTTAAAAGAGGAGTACAAAGTTCTAGAGAGTCACTTATTCATGAAATGAATAATGCTTTTGAAGAAAGAAAACGAATTGCAAAGCGCTTAGGAGAGGAAGCTGGAACAAAATTACTACTACCGATGTTTATAATGTTGTTAATAGTAGTAGTCATCATTATTTTGCCAGCATTTTTATCATTACAAGTTGTTTCATAACAAATAACATAAGAAAGGAGGACTGAAAAATGAAGAGCATAAAAAAAATTATATATAATAATAAAGGAATAGGAGTGATAGAAGTTATATTAATTTTAGTTGTTTTGATAGGATTGGTTATAATATTTCGAGACCAACTTACAACATTAATCAATAGTATTTTTGAAAGAATAGTAAGTGAAAGTGGTAGTGTTTAAAAAACAGACGTAAAAGAGAAATGAAATTAATAGAATATTTGAAAGGATAATAAATGAGAAGAGGTCAAATCACAGTATTTTTGGCATTAATTCTTTCCACATTATGTTCATTGTTAATTATTATTGTTGAAAGTGCGAGAGTAGCTACATTCCGAATGCAGACAGAAGTAGGAATGAACATAGGAATAAACTCAGTATTTGCAGAATATAACAGAGTATTACTTGATCGATATGACCTCTTCTATATTGATAGTTCATATGGAAATAAAATAGCATCGATTAATAATGTTGAAGAACAGCTACGAAGTTATTTAGAAGCAAACTTGATAGACTGGAAAGAAATTGCAGAAACAGAAGAAGGTGACTGGTTCCGTATAAAAATAGAAAATGTGAAAGTAGATGCATACTTACTTGCTTCAGATTTAAACGGAAAAGTAATCCAAAGACAAGCAGTTAATTTTATAAAAAATTATTCCTTTGAAAAAAGAGAATTTGATGCAAAGCAGATATACAATAAAATTGAAAGCATCAAAACTTATGAAAAAGACTATTTTGAGGAAAGAAATAATATATTAAAAGGTCTTGCATCATTAGCCTTTATAGATGAAGTCAATGCTATACAAAGAAAAAATATTTTGGACATTGTGCTGTCAGAGAAGTCACTTTCTGAAAAAAGTATTATTAAACATACACTTCCATCTGGCAGAACATTATCAGTAGGAAAAGGGAATGTAACATTTAAAGAAACAATCAGTAGCGATGAGTCAGATAGACTTTTTGAAAAATATTTATTTAATAAATGTTCTAACCTAATGGATGTTAGAAAAGGAAGTGCACTTGATTATGAGATAGAATACATATTGTTTGGAGAAAGTAATGATAAAAAAAATATGAGTATATTAGCTTCAGAGCTACTAGAGATAAGGGAGTCTGCAAACATCACTTTTTTGATAAATAATCAAGGTAAACGAGAAGAAGCAAGAGAACTAGCTGTTATGTTGGCAGGAATAGCAGCAACGCCAGAGGCAATTGAGCTGTATACAAAGGCAATTATCTATACATGGGGATATGCAGAAGCAGCAATAGATGTAAACAGGTTATTAATAGGTGGACAAGTGCCCGTGATGAAAGAAGAACAAGATTGGATATTACCAATTGAAGATATAGCTCTATTTCGCCAGTACATGGGAGATGCTAGCGGGCAAGGTCTAAGTTATGAAGATTATTTAGTTTATTATTTATATAAGCAAAGGAATGAAATAAAAAGAGAGCGCTTCATGGATATTGTAGAGATGAATATTCGGTTAGCAGAAAAAAACGAGACATTTAAAATCGATGGATGTGTAGAATATATTAAGGCAAAAGCTAATTTAAAAAGTGATTATGGTTATCAATATAATATAACTCGCGAATTTGGATATGAGAAAAAATAGACTTGTGGTAAGTGATAATGCCCTTTTCCTGTAGCAATTATCATATAATCCCTCAAAATGTAAAAAAATAGGAACACCTTAAATATAAATCAAATAATAAAAAGTAGTTATCATTTTACAGGAAGAGGGTGTTATCATTTATCAAAAAAAGAGAGGTAGTTTAACTATAGAAGCTGCATTAATACTGCCAATTTTTATATTTGCTGCAGTTACAATATTAATGATTTCTGAAGCGCTTGGCTTATATACAAAGATACAAATAAGTATTCATCAAAATGCTAAAGAATTAGCACAATCAGCATATGTAAATAAAAACTTTGATAACAATAGAATTTATGAAAAAATAATTGAGGATATAGGAACTAGTTATCTTGATAGAGCGCCCATTAATGGGGGAAGTAAAGGAATTAACTTTCATTATTCTGAAGTAATGAAAAATGACAAGATAGATCTGGTTGTTTGCTATCAATTAAAATTTCCGTATGACATATTTGGGGCAGGGAATATTCAAATAATGCAAAGATGCTTCGTTCATGCTTGGACGGGATACGGAGGTACAAATGAAAAAAAAGAAAAAAATGGAGAAGAGATTGTCTACATCACGCCACACGGGACAGTTTATCATAAATCTAAAGAGTGTACACATTTAAAACTTTCTATTAAAGAAGTGAATTATAATACAATAAAAAATTTGCGCAATGAGAGTGGAGAAAAGTATTATCGTTGTGAATTATGCGAGGAATCAGGTAAGGACTTACTATATATTACAGACACAGGGAATCGTTATCACTATAATATAAATTGTAGTGGGTTAAAAAGAAATATTATTGCAATTCCAATTTCAGAAGTTGGAAAAAGAAAACCTTGTCAACGATGTGGCAAAGAAAAGTAAAAAAATGAGGGAAGAAGTTATGATAGAGATTACAATAAAGTTTATAATTATGATATGCCTGCTGGGAGCATGTTCTTATACAGATATAGAAAAAAAAGAAATATCTTTATCTTTTATTAGTGTATTTTTAGGAATCGAGATTATTTATTTAATAGTATTTAAAAGAGGAGCCCTATGGCAGCAGTGTAGCGGAATTATAGTAGGAGTAGCGGTATTAATATATAGCAAAATGTCTAAAGGAGCTATTGGAGAAGGGGACGGATACTTATTGGTTGCAACTGGTTTGATGCTGGGATGGAGAGATAATATTGTTCTACTTATTGGTGCGTTAATTCTTGCAGGTTTTTTTTCTATATTTTTATTACTTTTTAAAAAAGTAAACAAAAAAAAGGAAATCCCATTTGCACCATTTCTTTTATTAACATATATAGGAACGGTAATAATATGAAGAGAAAGGGAAGTTATACAATAGAAGCAACTTTGTGCATGCCTATTATTATAGGGGTCATAGTATTTATTATATATCTAGCATTTTATACACATGCTCGATCAGTACTAACAGAATGCGCCTATGTTGCAGCACTTAGAGGAAGTTTGATTCAATCTGGAAGTGTGGATGCAGAAAAAGAAGCTGTAAAATGTGCAGAAGAACTTAAGAAAGAAAAGTTATTAGGAAACTGGATAGTAGAAAGTAAGATAGAAGTAACAGAAGATAAAATAGTGGTCTTTTATTATGGAACAATGCGTATTCCAGGAGGAATTTTGCTGGACTATGTATTACATAAAAGTAGCTGGAATTTAAAAGTCGAAGCGAGTGCAAAAAGAATCAATGAAGTGAAATACATTAGAAATATGCGTGCTAGATTTAACAATTAAAAACATGAGGGATAGAAAATGCTTATAGAGTATAAAAGAGAGTTGGATCACAATTATATGATACTTAGTGATGAAGAAAACGTATATGACTATTTTCAGATAAAAATGTTACAAGAGAATAAAATAAAAGGAATTTTAAAATGTGATATTAGAGAAATAGATAATCAGGAAAAGTTTTATTATGAAATCAGTTCAAAACAATCTATTAGTATACTCTATGAAAAGATAACCATGGACTATAATGCACTCAGTAATATATGGAGAGGAATAATAAAAGCTGTAGAAGCAGCAAGAGAATATTTGCTTGATATAAATCATTTTATTTTCCATCAAGATTATATTTATACAAATCTTGAAACAAAACAAATATATCTTTGTTTTTTCCCATTATATAGTAAAGAGCCCCAAAAAGCATTATTTGAATTAATAGAATATATATTAGATAAAATAAATCATACAGATAAAGAAGCGGTAATGTTAGCATATAATTTATATAAAAAAATAAAAGAGGAAAATTTTAATATTTGTGCAAAAATGTATAATTGTTTAGAATTCAAAGAAAATCTAGAAATAAAAGATGAAGAATACATAGAGGAGATAGAAAAAAATAAGTATATTAAAACGAAACAAGATAAATCATTAAATAAGTACAATAAACAAAAAGAGATTATATACTATTTTATAAGTGTTATATTACTACTAATACTTATTATGACTATGCTATATATACAAATTTACAAACCAGTTATACCTAGAATGGAAATGAAAACTTATAGAGTTATAGTTGTAGTATTTGGAACGATAGGTGGAGTAATAGCTTTTATTAGTTTTTTGATTGTAAATAAAATTAATCAACATGCAAGGCAAGAAATGGTTAAAAAAATGGAACAGAAAATGGAGCAAATAAAAAATACGGAAGAGGTAATGCAAAAGGAAATTGATAAAAAATTATATAATGGCGAGACAGAAATGTTAGCGGGGGAGTGCGTCAATAATAAAAAACTGATTAGTTTACATGATAAAGGGAAGCAAGAAATTATTATAGACAAAAATCCTTTTATAATAGGCAAAATGGGGCAGGCAAACAATATTATTATTAAAGAGAGAACAATTAGTAAAATCCATGCTAAAATAACAGAAGAAAAAGGAAAATACTATTTGACAGATTTAAATTCAACAAATGGAACTTATAAAAATGGAGTCCGCCTGATTGCAAATGAAACAGTAGAAATAAGACCTCAGGATGAAATTAAACTTGGAAATAAAATCTTTTATTTTAACTAGCAATTCATTGACACATATTTTGAGAAATGATACTCTTTTAACTAGAGGATAAGTGATGAATGAAAAGCTGGAAACAATAATGCTGCAGGCTGGATATCGGAAAATGCCTTCCAATACGCCGGAATTTACTATTTATATTGCGGGAGATATGTCGCGCGCACAGGTAGTACAGGTTATAGATTTAACAAGAGGGCAGCAGTTCAGTGTTCAGCAGTTTAATTATATAAAACAGTATACGATTGATATTTTTAAGTATAAAGGATATCAAGATATGCATCTTCTTACATTGATTATAACGGAAAAGGCTGATGAAATAAAGAAAATAAGCTTAACAGAAACAGCTTGTTGGATAATTGATACGGCTAGTAACAGGGTTTGCATATATGAAAATCAGATAAGTGATTTTTATGGTTTAAGAGGAAAGTTCGAAAATTTATGGAGTTCTTCCTATCACATAGATGCTCCTCAATTTGAAAAAAAAAATCTTCCTCATAAGAGTATGTCACCAATTGGTTTTTTGCGTAAAAACTTTTCTCATATAAATTTTTGTATTATTATCATTAATGTAGTTATTTTTATGATTCCATTACTATTTTTGCTTGGTACGGAAGAAGATATAAACTTTATGATAGCACATGGAGCTATGTACTGGCCTAGTATTGTGACAGATCATGAGTATTATAGATTCTTTACATGCATTTTTTTACACTTTGGGATAGAACACTTAGCTAGTAATATGATCGTGTTGTATTTTTTGGGAGATAATTTAGAGAGAGAAGTTGGCAGGATTAAGTATTTATTTATATACTTATTAAGTGGAATATCGGGAAGTGTCTGTTCTTTTTTATTTTTTGCTATGGCTAATGAAGAAGTTGCTTCAGTGGGTGCTTCTGGAGCTATATTTGGAGTCATAGGTGCACTGCTCTATGTGGTAATACAAAACAAGGGAAAGTTGGAAGATATGACAACTTTCAGAATCGTAATATTAATTGGCTATTTCATTTTTTCGGGATTAACGAATGAATCGATTGATAATGCGGCACACCTTGGGGGATTGGTTGCAGGATTTATTATTTCTGTGTTATTGTATAGAAAAGAATCTGTGGAGAGGTCGTAACAGTATGAAAATTAATATTTATTATGGAGGTAGAGGAATACTCGATGATCCTACTCTATATGTGATTAACAAAATGCAAGAGGTATTGAGCGAGCTAAATGTAATAATTGAGAAGTTCAATTTGTATGAGTTAAAAAATAGTATTACGACATTACCAGCCACGCTTAATGATGCTGACGGGATTATTCTAGCTACGACTGTTGAGTGGTATGGAATAGGCGGATATATGCAACAATTTCTGGATGCATGTTGGTTATATGGAAATAAAGAAAAGATTGCTAGTATATATATGTGTCCTGTTGTCATGTCTACAACATATGGGGAGAGGGAAGGAAAACTAAGTTTATCTGTAGCTTGGGAGATTTTAGGAGGACGTCCTTGTAGTGGAATTTGTGGATATGTCAACGATATGGTGGCATTTGAAATGAATGCAGATTATCTTGACCTAGTGGAAAGAAAAGCGGAGAATATTTATCGAACAATATCGCAAAAGGTTGCAAGTTTACCTGCAAGCAATCAAGCAGTTAAGAAAATGGTTGATTCGACAAGTAGTATTAATCTTACACCACAGGAAACAGAGCAATTGTCTAAATATGCATCTGATGATACATACGTACAGAAGCAAAAAGAAGATATTCAGGAATTGGCTAGTCTATTTAAGGATATGCTAGACCACAAAGATGTGGATGAAAATACGATATATATTATGGACTTCAGACAACATTATAGTCCGCAAGGTAATTTCTCGGCGAGTTATAAGTTTATTATTAAAGAGCGTAAAAAACCTTTAATAATTGAAATCGTTAATAGCGAATTAAATTGTTATTATGGAAATATGGATAATCCAGAAGTGATATGTAAGCTGTCATCAGATATTATGAATGATATTATTGCATCCCGAATGACATTTCAAAGAGCTTTTATGTCAGGAGATATGCAAGTAAAGGGAGACTTTAGGATTTTACGTATGCTTGATCAGATTTTTATATTTACACAAGAAACCAATTAAGGGAATTATATTTGAAATGATTGAAACAGGTAGATAGGATGGGAAGGAATTAAAAAATGGAAGAGTCAAAGTGCATTTTCTGTAAAATTGCAATAGGAGAGATACCATCAAAGACAATATATGAGGATGTAGATTTTCGTGTAATATTGGATATATCACCAGCAACGAGGGGACATGCTTTGATATTACCCAAGGAGCATTATAAAGATATATTTGAAATACCAGAGGAATTGCTAAAAAAAGCTTTTTCTTTAGCAAAAAAAATAGGAACAAAAATGTCCGAAAAGCTATGTTGTGATGGTTTCAATATTGTACAAAACAATGGAGTGACAGCTGGGCAAACGGTGTTTCATTTTCATATACACTTAATACCCAGATATGCTGATGACCAGCAAATGATTGGTTGGAGTCCTAGCAGCCCAGATGCAGAGGAGCTCAATAAGATATATAGTATTCTAGTAGAAGATTAATAAGAACAGAAAGGTCGTAGTTCCATTATTCTTGATTCTTTATTATCTGGCGGATTACATATTGAGGGGCATGATTCATACTGATATATATTCTGCCAATATATTCACCTATAAGTCCGAGTACGAACAGAATCATACCACCTATTACGAGTAATATGATAATAGTTGACGTCCAACCCATTGGGGCATAGGGATTGGTAAGTTTATTGATTACGGCCCATATAGCGTAAGCAAAACCTATTAATGCAGATAAAATTCCCATATAAGTGGCTATGCGAAGTGGTTTTACAGAAAAAGCAGTGAATCCATTAACCCATAGGGAAATCAATTTTCGCATAGTATATCCAGAAGTGCCAATAGCACGTTCTCTATGATTTACCTCAACGCTCTTAATATTATTTGTAGTACGGAGCAATAGACCAATCACATATGGATAGGAGTGTTCATATTTAACAACTTCATCTATAATAAATCTTTTGGTAGCAAAATAACTGGAAATGTAAAGATTTTTCGGCTTGTTCAATAGTAATTCTGCCATTAGGCTATTTAGCTTACTTCCCCAATTACGTGTAAAAGAGTGCTTTTTGTGTGAGTAGGCAGCATAAACAACATCGGCGCCCGCTTCCAGCTCATCAATTAATTTGAAAACTTCATTTGCGGGTGTTTGACCATCATCGTCCAAACAAACCACAATATCACCGGTTGCATATCTAAAACCAGCCATTAAAGCAGCATGTTGACCAAAGTTTTTAGACATATTGATACCAATGATATTATTATTGGTATGACATAGTTCTGAAATAACTTCAAAAGTATTGTCAGGAGACCCATCATTAACTAGAATAATCTCATACACATAGTTATCATTTCTGACCATTGTAGTATCTATTTCATTAACCACAGAGTCTAATGTCTTTGATGAACGATAACAGGGAATGATATAGGATATTTTTTTCAATGAAAGGACCTCCTTATTGAGTAGTTCCATATATACGACACTTTCAGATTTTCCTTGAATTATAATATTGTCAGGGGAATTGAGACATTCTTTGAACCCAGCTTTTTTATAGCTTTGAATAGCATACTTGTTTTTTGATAGTACGCGCAAAGTAAGCCGGTTAAGTTTTATGATATCAAAAGCATATCTTACAATTAAGGAGATAGCTTCAGTACCATATCCTTTTCCTTTCGCATCAGGTTCTCCTATAAAGATACCATACTCAGCCTCTTTTTTACAATACTCTACATCTCTTAAATAAACAGAACCAATTTCTTTTTTACTATTTTTTTCAATCATAATAAATTGAAGTACTTTTCCTGTTGCAACTTTTTCAATGAGCCAGGATAAATGTTCTTCTCTTGTAATAAGCGGCTGGTATATAAAATTATTTCGAACGTCGTTACTGTTACGCCATTTAAGAATATTATCTGTATCTGTATCTGTAATTGGTCTTAATATTAGATTTTGACCTTCAATAAAATCATTCATTATTACTTCCTTTCATCTGCAAGCCTCTTTTGGTATCCAAAAATCTGTTTCATATACACTATTTCCTGTACGAAGAGGCAAAGTACATAATAGTTCATAATAGATAGACAGATCATTATCTGAAAAAACAATATCCATTCCTTTAACACGTGTTACTAAAGCATATTCTTTGTTTTTCATGGTTTGATTCATTTTATTTTGATATTCTAAATTTGTTTTCAGTATTTTTCCAGCATAAGGGAATAGAGTCTGGCTAAAAGAATCATTTAACCATCGGTCATAATCTTTTGGGGTTGCAATTCCAACATGCCCTAAATCATAAACATATTTATCATGTTCAATAGCCCAAAATGCCATAAGTGGAGAATAATAACATTCATCTTTTTCATATTGTTCCAATAAGTCATAGGCTTTTGTCCATTGTAATTGTTCGTTATTATCTAGTTGATGATAAGGTAATTTTCTGATATTTAAAAATATTGTTATAAAAATAGAAAAACAGTAAAATAACAAAAACAAATATCGTTTTGTTATTTTTGAATAAGCCTTTTCAAAACAGAACAGACCAATAAAGATAACAGAAGGACCCCATAATTGAAGATAGTAGGTTAAATAGGCACCATTATTTAAACCAAAGTAAAACAAGCCAAGTCCACAGGTAAAGAAATTTATCCAAAAAACTAATAAATCATCATTTGAGGATGAGTTCACTTGATTAGTAAAAACAAATAAAGGTAAATTAATATCTTTAAAATATAGTTTCATTTTTGTCTTATACTGTTTCAAAGCAAACAGTATCGTTAAGATAATCATCAAAAAGAAACAACCATATAATATACCAATATACAGAAATTGTTCAAGAACATATTTAAATTGTTCAATATTAAAATAAACCTCCGATCCTTTTAAAAGATAGAAAGCATATGTCCAATAAGTTGGAAAGGCTATTGTTATAATAACAACAGAAAGGATAGTAAAAATCGCTGAATATAAAAAGTACTTTACGAATTCTTTTTTTGAAAGAAACAAAAAGTATAGAATAGCAGTTATTGCTAACAATATAAAATATTGTTTTATATAGAATTGTAAAACTGTTAGTATTGAAACAAGAACAGTTCTATACTTGTATTTTTTCCGAGATAAGATAAATAAAGCCAGTATAGAAACAAAGAGACCTAAACTATCAGGAGTTGCACTAATATAACTGTAACGCCAATGACAAATCAGAGTCAAAAGAAAAGATACAGAGGGAGCTATAAGTGAGTTTCCATGTTCATTGACCATATAACTAATTAAAAAGGCCGAACCCAACATGCAAAAAAGACTAACCAGGTAATGAAGTAAGATTAAATTAATAGGAAAAATAAGGTCCACAAAAGCAACTAGATAACAATAGATAAATGGATATAAATAAATGACACCAGGAGTACCGTTCTCACTAATTGCAAAAAGAGAATATGGATTTTTGCCTTCCAATATTTGTTTTGTAAATGCAATATTTACAGCTTCTCTATACTCAAGCGGGTAGGCCAAAGAAGTAATCATATTTCCAATGATTTGATATAAAAAAAATACGGTAAAAGCAATTACCGGAATAGAAATAAGTAATAGTATTATGTTTTCTCTATTTGTCTTTTGCATATAGGTGTCCTCAGATTATGTTAATTATTTTATTTTATCATAGATAAGTTGAATTTTCAATTCACACACATTGTATTATGCATTATCGTATGTTAGAATAAAATAATTAAATTTGTATGAGGATAAAGTTATGATGCCGTTTAATATTCCCCCCTATGTGGGAACAGAAATGAAATATATTGAGAAGGCCATTGATAACCGCAAAATATGCGGAGATGGTGAGTTTACGCAAAAATGTAATAAATGGCTAGAAGAGAAGTTAGGGACAAAGAAAGCTTTATTGACGACTTCATGTACACATGCAACTGAGATGGCGGCATTATTGTGCAATATTAAAGCAGGGGATGAAATAATTATGCCTTCTTATACTTTTGTATCAACGGCAAATGCTTTTGTATTACGGGGTGCAAAGATTATTTTTATTGATATCAGGCAGGATACTTTGAATATAGATGAGACATTGATTGAGGCGGCAATTACAGAGAAGACAAAAGCAATTGTTCCCGTTCATTATGCGGGAGTTTCTTGTGAAATGGATACAATCATGGAAATTTCTAATAAATATAAATTGTTTGTGATTGAAGACGCAGCACAGGGAATTGCATCTACTTATAAGCAAAAACCATTGGGAACCATAGGAGACTATGGTTGTCTGAGCTTTCATGAAACAAAAAACTTAAGTATGGGAGAAGGTGGAGCCATACTGATAAAGGATGAGAGTAATATTGAAGAAGCAGAAATCATCCGTGAAAAAGGGACCAATAGAAGTAGATTTTATAGAGGTCAAATAGATAAATATACATGGGTAGCGGCTGGTTCATCGTATCTTCCAAGTGATGTGAATGCAGCATATTTATGGGCACAGATGGAAAAAAGTGATGAGATATATGCTGATCGAATGAGAAGCTGGAATCAATATGATACAATGCTTCAACCATTAAAAGAAAAAGGATTGGTCAACTTACCATTTATTCCGAAAGAATGTACGCATAATGCACATATGTTCTATTTAAAAACAAAGGATTTGAAAGAACGTACAGATTTTATTCAATATATGAAAGAAAATGATATACTAACTGTATTTCATTATATTCCGCTTCATAGTTCTCCTGCAGGTAAGCAATTTGGTACTTTTTTTGGTCAGGATAAATATACAACAAAAGAAAGTGATAGATTGGTGAGATTGCCATTGTATTATGGTATGAAGGAAAAAGAGATAGAAAAAGTAGTAAATGCAGTCAATAAGTTTTATAAGATCAGTTAATGATATTAACGCAACAGCTTTTAATAAGCTGTGAGCAAATCTATAATTATTTTTGTTGAATCAGTGTTTTTACACTGATTCATTTTATTAATATAGAGTTGTCTGTTATCATATAGCATATTTATACTATCTAGAAGAAGTTCAGTAGTCAGAAAATCTTCTTCAATTACCATTGAAAAACCTTGATTTTGAAACGAATGTGCATTTAGTATTTGATCTCCGCGACTTTTCTTCGCAGACAAAGGGATCAAAAGCGAAGGCTTTTTCAAAGATAGTAATTCACAGATAGCATTTGCACCAGCTCTTGAAATCACAACGTCTGTTAAAGCAAATAAATCTTTTAAATTTTCTTTACAGTATTCAAATTGGACATAGCCGTTTATGCTATTCAAAGATTCATCAAGATTCCCTTTGCCACATAGATGTATGAGCTGGTAACGCTCCAGTAGTTGTGGAAGTATGCTGCGAATTGTTCTGTTAATAATACCAGCACCAAGGCTTCCACCAATTATCATTAATGTTGGTTTGATGGTTGAAAAATGGCATAAGGCTAGTGCTGACAATTTATCCCCTTGGAAAAGTTCTTTACGTATAGGGGTACCTGTGAGTACGGCTTTACCCTTTGGCAATAAAGATACTGTTTCAGGGAAATTACAGCACACCTTTTGAGAAAAGGGAAAACATAGTTTATTTGCAAGGCCAGGAGTCATATCCGATTCGTGAATAATAGCAGGTATTTTATTCCTTTTTGCAGCGATAACAACAGGCACTGTAACAAAACCACCCTTAGAAAATACAACATCTGGGCGAATAGATTTCATAAGTTTATTTGCTTCAAAAAAACCTTTTAAAATACGAAAAGGATCTGTAAAATTTTTTATATCAAAATAACGACGTAGTTTTCCAGAAGATATTCCATGATATATAACAGGAAAGTCCGCTATTAAAGATTTTTCTATTCCTCCATAAGAACCAATATAATGAATCTCATAATCTAGAGCTTGAAGCGCAGGGATTAGAGCAATATTAGGTGTTACATGTCCTGCAGTTCCACCACCTGAAAGAATAACTCTTTTCATAATATACAAACCTCCAATATACGATTGCAAATGCAATTATGTGACTTATTATAGCAAATACATAATATTTTAGCCATATGATTTTCTTTATGGAAAGAAATTATTATCAGATTGACACATAGTTAAGGATAACATAAACTAAAAACATGAATATATTATATGAAGATAATGAAATTATTGTATGCCATAAACCAATTGGGATTGCTACACAAACGAGCAAAGTTGGAGAAAAGGATATGATAAGTGAACTTAAAAATCACATGAGTAGCAAAGGAAGCAGAGATACCTATATTGGATTGGTTCATAGATTAGACCAAGGAGTAGAAGGTATTCTTGTGTTTGCAAAAACATCTGTTGCGGCAGCAGGTCTCAATAAGCAAATAGCAGAGAATAGAATGAAGAAGTACTATTATGCTATTGTTAGTTCACGGCCAAAGAATAATGAAGAAATTTGGGTGGACTATTTGCTAAAGGACGGGAAAAGTAATACATCTAGAGTTGTGAGTAAAGATACAGTGGGTGCAAAAAGAGCAGAACTGAAATATAAAAGTGTAGATATTACAAAAAATCTAATAGAGGTTGAGTTGATTACAGGGAGACATCATCAGATACGCGTACAAATGGCATTTCATGGAGTACCAATAGTAAATGATTATAAATACGGATATAAAAAAGAGTCAAAAGAAATAAATATGTATGCAGAGGAAGGAATTGCCCTTTGTGCCTATAAATTGGTATTTGTGCATCCAAAAACAAAAAAAGAACTGCTATTTCAAGTAAAACCTACAAATTCAATTTTTAACAATAGTGGATTATTTATTTGACAAAAGGTAGACTTTGCACTAGTATAAATAATAATTAGCAATGTTAAGCAACGAAGAGGAATAGTAAATTTGGAAATTGCCCCAGAGAGAGAATCGGTGGATGATACTAGAAGATAGAACTAGGTACCGTATGGTGAGAGATTCTTGCAAGGAACAATTCAGAACCCACCTCAGAGCTCTGCATGAAAAGCAGCGTATTTCGGCGTTAACGAAATAAGAGAGTGCACAATTGCGTAATGCTAATGTGCAAAATAGGGTGGTACCGCCGAAACCTCGGTCCCTTGTAGGGATAGGGGTATTTTTGCGTTTATATTACAGGTGACAATAATTATTTTAAAGGAGAATGAGAAAAATGGATGATAACAAAAAATTAGTAGAAGCAATCACATCGATGGAAACAGATTTTGCACAATGGTATACAGATGTAGTAAAAAAAGCAGAGCTAATTGATTATTCAAATGTGAAGGGATGTATGGTAATTAAGCCAGCAGGTTATGCTATATGGGAATTAATACAAAGACAGCTTGATGATAGGTTTAAAACAACAGGCGTAGAAAATGTATATATGCCAATGTTTATTCCAGAAAGTCTACTGCAAAAAGAAAAAGATCATGTGAAGGGATTTGCACCAGAGGTTGCATGGGTTACACATGGTGGATTGGAAAAATTGCAGGAAAGAATGTGTGTCAGACCAACTTCAGAGACATTGTTTTGTGATTTTTATGCAAATGATATACAGTCTTATAGAGATCTTCCAAAACTATATAATCAGTGGTGTAGTGTAGTGCGTTGGGAAAAAACAACAAGACCATTTCTTCGTTCACGCGAGTTTTTATGGCAGGAAGGGCATACAGCACATGCAACAGCAGAGGAAGCAGAAGCTAGAACAGAGCAAATGCTAAATGTGTATGCAGATTTTTGTGAACAAATACTTGCAATTCCTGTAGTTAAGGGTAAAAAGACTGATAAAGAAAAATTTGCTGGTGCGGAAGCTACTTATACAATCGAGGCATTGATGCATGATGGAAAAGCGTTGCAATCGGGGACCAGTCACAATTTTGGTGATGGATTTGCAAAAGCATTTGAGATACAATATACAGATAGAGATAATCAATTAAAGTTTGTACACCAGACATCATGGGGAATGTCAACAAGAATCATTGGTGCCATTATTATGGTTCATGGTGATGACAGTGGATTGGTTTTACCACCAAGAGTAGCACCAATACAGGTGTTGATTATTCCAATTCAACAAAAAAAAGAGGGCGTTCTAGAGAAAGCAAATGAAATCAAAGATAAGCTTGGTGCATTTAGAGTAAAAATAGATGATAGCGATAAGAGCCCAGGCTGGAAATTTTCTGAGCAGGAAATGCGTGGAATTCCAATTCGAGTTGAGATAGGACCTAAAGATATTGAGAAAAACCAATGTGTTATTGTTCGCCGAGATACCAGAGAGAAAATAGTAGTATCTTTGGATGAATTTGAAAATAAAGTTGGTGAAATACTTGAAAGCATACAAGAGAATATGTTGGTAAGAGCTGTTAAGCACTTGAAATCGCATACATATAGTGCAGCAAATACTACTGAATTTAAAAAAATGGTAGAAGAGAAACCAGGATTTATTAAAGCAATGTGGTGTGGGGATTCTGCATGTGAAGAAGCGATAAAAGAAGAGACAGGTGCAACCTCACGTTGTATGCCATTTGAGCAAGAACAGATTTCGGACGTATGTGTTTGCTGTGGCAAACCAGCTAAAACAATGGTATACTGGGGAAAAGCATACTAAGAGTTAAATGGAGAGTTTTGCATGCAATTGATTTTACCGCAAAAAGTAAAAAGCATTATTCATATATTGGAAGAGGGCGGCTATGAAGCATATGTCGTCGGTGGCTGTGTGCGGGATTCTATATTAGGGAGGATACCTGAAGATTGGGATATCACGACATCTGCAAAGCCAGAGGAAATGAAACGATATTTCAGACGAACTGTGGATACAGGAATTCAACATGGTACTATTACCGTAATGTTAGGAGAGGAAGGATTTGAAGTAACTACTTATCGTATTGACGGTATATACGAAGACAGCAGACATCCAAAAGAAGTCAGTTTTACTTCAGATTTATTAGAAGATTTAAAAAGAAGAGATTTTACAATTAACGCTATGGCATATAATGAAAAAAAGGGTTTAGTGGATGCTTTTGGAGGAAGAACAGATTTAGAAAACAAGGTTATTCGTGCAGTTGGTAATCCACAGGAACGGTTTTCAGAAGATGCACTTCGTATTTTACGTGCATTAAGATTTGCTGCACAACTAGATTATACAATTGCAGATGATACTTTGATTGCAATAAAGGAATTGGCACCAACACTTAAATATATCAGCGGAGAAAGAATAAGAGTTGAGATTGTTAAATTGCTGGTATCACAAAACCCAGAACTATTAAGAACTGCATATGAAGTTGGTATTACAAAAGAAATTATGCCAGAATTTGATGCAATGATGGAAACACCACAACATAATCCACATCACTTATACACGGTCGGAGAGCATACAATACGGACATTACAGGAAATCAAAGCAGATAAATTACTTAGATTAGCAATGCTTTTTCATGATATAGGAAAACCCTTGTGTATAACGGAAGATAAGAAGCATATTCATCATTTCTATGGACATGATGAAGAGGGTGAAAAAATAGCAAAAGATATTATGCGGAGGTTGAAGTTTGATAATGATACCATTAGAATCGTTCAAAAACTTGTAAGGTATCATGATTATCAACCAGAAGCAGATATAGTACATATAAGAAAAGCAATTTATAAAGTAGGAGAAGAGATATTTCCAATGCTTTTTCCGGTAAAGCGCGCTGATATTGCTGCACAAAGTAATTATAGAAGTGAAGAGAAAATACAATACGTCGATGAGATCGAAAAACTTTATCAGAATATTATGGAGGCAGGCGACTGCCTGTCTTTAAAGAAACTTGCCATATCTGGAAAAGATTTAATTACAGCCGGCATGATGCCAGGTAAAGAATTAGGAGAGACTTTGAATTTATTGCTAAAGGATGTACTTGAGCACCCAGAGCACAATACAAGGGAATATTTGTTGAAACAAATCAGGTCATAGTAATATTGTTGGAGGTACATATGAAAAAAGTAATTATTCCTATTACGCTCATAGCATTAATTATGACCACTGCTTGTTATTATATTGTAACAGATTTAAACAATACGCCTAAGCAGGAGGAAATAGCACAAGAAAATAGTATTGATGAAAAATTGATCAAGGAAGATACAGCAATTGTAATATATAGCAACAAAGATGAGAAAATACTAAATTTTCAATCAATTCCTTCGGGAGAACGATATGCATTACACATTTCTGGTACAACAGATTTATCAGATCAATATGGAGAAATTCTTTCCCTGGAACAGGTTTCTATCGGCGAAATAGTGGATGTTGTTTATTCTGTGCATAACAAGACTATTAGAAGTATACAAGTATCAAGTAATACATGGACATATAGTGACATTTCAAATTTTTCTTTTGACCATAATAGAAAAGCAATGAGCATAGGTGATGAGCAATATATGTATGTAGATAATGTTGTAATTGCTTCTGGTGGAGAAATTGTAGAAATGATAGATATTAATGAAAGCGACATACTTACAATAAAAGGTTATAATCGAGTAATTACCTCTATCATAATAGAAAAGGGACATGGATATTTACGATTACAAAATGACGAATATTTTGTTGGAGGATGGATAGAAATAGGTCAGGAAATGATTAAGCCTATTAAATCAGAGATGCTCTTGGCGGTACCAGAAGGTGCTTATAAAGTATTGGTGTCACACAAAGGAAATGTTGGAGAAATTGATGTAAAGATAGATAGAGATAAAGAAACAAAAGTTGACTTGTCAGAAATTGAAATTAAAGAGGTACAGAAAGGGATATTGGCTTTCAATATTATACCTTCTTATGCAACACTAATGATTGATAATGAAAACTATGATTATTTGGAAACAATAGAAATGGAATATGGAGTACACCAACTAATTATTTCAGCGCCAGGATATAAGGCGATTTCTAATTTTATTAAGGTAGGTGCACCTTTAGCAAATATTGAAATAGAATTGGAAGAAGAAGGAATCGCTAGTAGTACAAGTAATAGTACAAGTAGCAGTAGTACGAATCAAAGTTCATCAAGTACCAGTTATTCTTATAGTTTTAGTTCAAGTAGTTCATCAAGTAGCATAACAACTTCTGAGACAGTAATAAATGCTTCAGAAGTAAAAATATTTGTTGATGGACCTGAAGGAGCAGAGATTTATTTGGATGGTTCTTATATGGGGATAGCACCAATCAGTTTTACGAAGGTGACGGGGTCACATGCAATTATTTTGCGTAAAGATGGTTATCAGACAAAAAGTTATACAGTTTTTATAGATAATGATGAAAAGAATGTCACATTTTCATTTTCAGAATTATTGGAAGGTTCTTCAGAATAAAAAAGCAATTTTAAAATTTGTTTTGCTTATCTTTTAAATATTCTAAGTAGCTTTGCAATATTAAACGATTTTTCTTATTAAGAGATAATGCATCGGATAAGAGCTCGCCAGTAGTTACCATATCGGTATATTTTTCATTTAACCGATCAAGCTCTCCGCTATAAGTCGTGTTTCCAAGTAAAAAGTCTGTATTGACACGGTAATATGCTGCCAATGTGGAAAGATGTCTGGTTGGAAGTTCAAATTGTCCTGTTTCATAATTTGAGTAGGTTTGCTGAACAATGCCAAGAATTTTTGCAATCTCAGCTTGATTTAAATCTCTATCTTCTCTTAATTCTCTTATTAAATCATTTGTTTGTTTCATCTTCTTACGCCTCATTTATTGTAAAAAAAGAATACCATACAAGAATACTTTGTAGAGAATATACTATATTATTTTGTGAAAACAATAGATTCTACAAAAAATAATAGTATTATTTACCATTAAAGCTATTACTAATACAATTATTTCAACTTTTTTATAGCAATGGAGTACTTGTATGAAAAGTAGAAGGGTTGAATTGCAGAGAATTGACCAGTTGGTCGATATCAAGTTGATCGTAGCTATCATTTTTTGTTAAGAAAGCATAATACACTTTGCAAAAAGTAGAAAAAATATTATAATGAATATTAAAAAAGATCTAATTAAAAGGAGACTAATGAATCAAGAAAAATATACATTTGATGAGTTCAGAAAAATCATTGCA
>CAZAAC010000008.1:0-34152 GCA_964483155.1 uncultured Lachnospiraceae bacterium
GGTGGCATTAATAATCCGGCATCTGCAACATCAAAAAGTTCGCTGATAGAAGTCGGATACATTGCAAAAGCAACTTTACAATCCTCTGAAACCCTTTTCTCAAGTTCCTTTAATCCTCTTATCCCACCAACAAAATCAATTCTCTTATCCGTTTTGGGATCATCAATATTAAGAATCGGTTCTAATAAATAATTCTGCAATATTGACACATCAAGACCGTTCACTGGATCACTGTTTTTATATGCTTCACGAATCCTTAACGCATACCAGTTTTGATCAAGATACATTCCAACTTCCCCTTTTTGCGTCGGTTTATACGGCTCATTTTGGGGCTCACTAACATCGAAAATCTTTTCTATTGCACTAAGAAATTCTGACGTTGTATATCTGTTTAGATCTCTAACCACTCTATTATAATCCATAATCATCAACTGGTTATCTGGAAACAATACTGACAAGAAATAGTTGAATTCATCTGCTTCTAGATAATCTGGTTTCTCTTCTCTTCTTTTTAATCCAACTTTTACTGCAGATGCACATCTATGATGACCATCTGCAATATAAATATGATTCATTCCACTAAACTCATTATATATTTCCCGGTTATTCATTTCATTATCAGATTTCCAAACTGTGTGTCTTATGCCATCTGTAGATGCGAAATCATACAATGGTGGCGTATTCTTAATACTATTTATCAAAGAATCAATTTTTTCATTTGCACGATATGCAAGAAAAATAGGTCCTGTTTGCGCATTACAGACATCCACATGGTGAATACGATCAGCCTCTTTATCAGCTCTAGTATTCTCATGCTTTCTTATTTTATGATTTATATAATCATCTATGGACGCACATGCTACAATTCCTGTCTGCGAACGCAATCCCATTGTGAGTTCATATATATAGTAATAAGCTCGATTATCTTTAATCAGCTCACCCTTTTCAACCATATCCATCAAAGTGTCTCTTGCCTTAAGGTATACTCTTTCATCATAAGTATCCACTTCATCGCCAAACTGCGTTTCTGCTCTATCAATTTTCAGAAAAGAAAGTGGTTCCTTGATAATTTCTTCTTTAGCCTCTTCCCTACTATACACATCATAAGGCAATGCCGCTATTCTGTTTGCCAATTCTGCCTTCGGTCTGATGCATTTGAAAGGTCTGATCTGTGCCATGATAAAAATCTCCTTTTATAATAATATACTTATTTTATCAAAATTCTATCCCTAGTACAAGCAAAGAAAAATTTGTATTGCTCCTATATTTTTTCCACCTATATTATGCTATAATAGGCAAAGAAATAATGTGAATATTTATGAAAGGAAAATGACAAATGACAAAAGAAGAAAAAGACATGTTATATAAAATCAACCGCTATGCCGATGAAGTACTTGGTACTATTGATCCTCAGAAAACCAAGATTTCATTTCAACTCGATAAACTGAAACCTGTTTTAGAAGAAATTGCTGCTGAAAAAGGCATGACGGTTGAAGATATTTTTATCAAATATATGGATTTGGCAAGTATTATTTCTGTAGAAAAAGAACGGAAGTTTAGAAGCGAACTTGGCAATCCCTCTCTTTATGGAGATGTGAATATATAAATATAAAAAGCGCATGTTATTTTATTTAAAATAACATGCGCTTTTTATATTGGCACTTTGTTATCACTTGACAACTCTAACTCTTATAACACCTTCCATGTTTGATAATTTTTCAACAATCTCACTTGTGATTTCTGATTCCACATCCAGCATTGTATAGGCATATTCACGTTTTGATTTATTCATCATATCGGATATATTGATACCCAAATCACCAAAAGCTGCTGTAAACTTAGTAATCATATTTGCTACATTCTTATGAAAAATAGCAATACGTCCTTCTGTTGTACAAATACCCATTTCACAATTGGGAAAATTCACCGAATTATTTATATTACCGTTTTCAAGGTAATTCATCAACTCTTTAACAGCCATCTTCGCACAATTATCTTCAGATTCTTCTGTCGAGGCTCCAAGGTGCGGAATTACAATACAGCCTTCTACCCCAGCCGTCGTTTGATTTGGAAAGTCAGTAACATACTTATTAACCTTTCCAGACTTTACGGCAGCAACTACATCTTCTTCATTTGCGAGAAGATCCCTTGCAAAATTTAGAATTACAACTCCATCTTTCATTTTACTAATAGACTCTTGATTAATAATCCCTCTTGTCTCATCCATGAGAGGCACATGTATTGTAATAAAATCGCACTCTGCATAAATTTCATCTACATTTAACACATGCTTGATATCTCTTGAAAGATTCCATGCAGCATCAACAGAAATATACGGATCATATCCATACACTTCCATTCCTAGATTTTTTGCAGCATTTGCTACTCTTACACCAATGGCACCAAGTCCAATAATTCCTAGTTTTTTATCTTGAATCTCATAGCCAGCAAATTTCTTTTTTTCCTTTTCGGCTAATTTTGCAATTTCAACATTATCTGCTTTGGAACTAACCCAATTAATGCCTCCAATAATATCACGGGATGCCAATAGCATGCCCGCCACAACCAATTCTTTTACACCATTTGCATTTGCTCCTGGTGTATTAAATACAACAATTCCTTTGTCTGCACACTTCTCAAGTGGGATATTGTTTACTCCCGCACCCGCTCTTGCAATAGCAAGCAAATTTTCTGGTAATTCCATTTCATGCATAGAAGCACTTCTTACAAGGACTCCATCTGCCTGCATTATATCATCACATTTTTCATATATCTCGGAAAAACGTTTTAGCCCCACTTGCGCGATCGGATTTAAACAATTGTACTTAAACATTTAAGCATTTTCCTCCTCAAATTTTTTCATAAAAGCGACTAATGCTTCTACTCCTGCAATAGGCATGGCATTATAGATACTAGCGCGCATACCACCCACACTTCTATGTCCCTTGAGATTTTCAAAGCCTGCTATTTTTGCTTCCTTCACAAATTTACTATTTAATTCCTCACTTTTAGTAACAAAAGTCACATTCATAAGTGAGCGGTCTTCTTTCGTAACTGTGCCATTAAATACTGCACTTTTATCCAAGAAATCATACAATATCATTGCTTTCTTTTCGTTATGCTCTTTCATTGCGGATAACCCACCCATTTTCTTTATCCACTTAAAAACTTTTCCACATATATAGATGCCATATGCAGGTGGTGTATTATATAAAGACTCCGCATCTGCATGAATCTTATACTGTAACATCGTTGGTGTACCTGGCAATGTATCTTCCGTAATTAAATCTTCTCTTATGATTACGATAACAACACCTGCTGGTCCTACATTTTTCTGTACCCCACCGTAGATAATTCCATATTGAGTCACATCAACAGGTTCCGATAAAAAGCAGGATGAAACATCAGAAACAAGAACCTTTCCCTTTGTATTAGGTAACGTTTTAAACTTTGTTCCATAAATAGTATTATTTTCACAAATATAAACATAATCAGCATCTTCAGAAATCGGCAAGTCCGAACAATCAGGAATATAGGAAAACATCTTGTCTTCACTACTTGCTATTTTATTTGCTTGTCCATAGATACTTGCTTCCTGATATGCCTTCTTAGCCCACTGCCCTGTTACAATATAATCTGCAACTTTATTCTTCATCAGGTTCATCGGAATCATTGCAAATTGCTGACTTGCGCCACCCTGTAAGAATAGAACCTTATAATTATCAGGAATATTCATGAGTTCTCTCAAATCTGCCTCGGCTGTTTTAATAATACCATCATATACTTTTGAACGATGGCTCATCTCCATTACAGACATACCACTTCCTTGATAATCCAGCATTTCATCTGCTGCTTCTTGTAATACTTCTTCGGGCAAAACTGCTGGGCCCGCTGAAAAGTTATAAATTCTTTTCACAAAATCTCCTCCTTCATATATTTATTACTTTTATCTAATAATACATAATAACTGGGGTTCCGACCTCTACCATTCCGTACAAACTCTCAGCTTTTTGCTTTGGTAAATTAACACATCCATGGGAACCTGCCGTCTTATAAATATTACCACCAAAAGCATCTCTCCATGTAGCATCATGTATTCCGATATTACCCCGAATTGGGATCCAATAGTGCACAAATGCATCATAATTGTCACCATGGAGTACTCTGTTTTTCTGCTTTGCATATACTGAACATACCGCCGCTGGTGTTCCACTTCCACGAGATATATTACCTGTCACTATATTTGTAGAAAGCGATAAAACATTATCTTGATAATAATACAACTTCTGTGCTGACATATCAATCTCAATATAGGTTTCACCTAGATTAATTATTTCGCGCGGTTCACCTTTTTGGGAATAGGAGGGTTTTCTGATTAAATGAACGCCCGAGAGTAACTCACTTTGAAGTTTCATCACTTCTGCGGCAGTATCAACCACATATCCCTTACCTCTGCTATTAATCGTTACTACTTTACCGTCTTTTCTGGTCCATGTTCTAGTATTCCCTTTTGTATTAAAAAATGATTCCAATTTTTTTGTGTATTCCTCAACATTTTCCTGATTAAATGTGAGATTTCCAGCATAATCTAAAATATACTCACCACTTTGGTTGACTTTGAGCCATCCTGACGCGGTTATACCTGAAAGTGTCATTTCAAGAGCTGCATCTTTAAAGGTAATCTCTGCCTTCTGAAGTGTTTCTATCTTATTCCATAGTCTATAAGTAGCTTCTTCCTCTACAGTACGCTTATATGCAATATAACATCCATTATCCGCAAGTGATAACTCTGCATCCCCACAATTAATCGCTTCTTTAATACATGCTGTTGTCTTAAGAGCATCTATCACTTCCGTTTTATAATCAATTAATTTGCAACCATTAATAGTTCTTCTGATTTCAATTGTTCTTGCTACATTTTTCTCTTCTAATTGATAGCATTCCAATTTTTTTAGAACTTCTTCCAATTTTTTTTCATCATATGTTATTGTGGGAATTATTTCATAGTGATTTTGCCTTAAGAGGCATAGCCCCCAATTAATTGGATTCTGACTTTGTTTAATAGTTTCAACTGCCTTTGTATAATCAACTTGATATCCAAATTGATTTCCTCTTATTATTTCATCCTTACCATTATTCTCATGAATCACAAGCGTGTATATTTCTATGTCGCCATTCAGTATTTGACTCGCTTCTGCCACTGACATACCAGTACAGTAGTTCCCGTTAATCCAAGTCCCATAAGTAAAGACTGAATTATAATATACTCCAAGAACAAAATAGATCATTATGGCAATTCCGACAATTCCTGATAAAATCAGTATTGTTACCTTAGCAGCTTTCATCATATGTAAGAAATCCTTAATCTATAATATTTTTTAAATCATCGGCATCAAACGCTTCATCAATTGCAGCTCCACCAGGAACCATTGGGAACACTTTATCGTCGCTGTCAATAATACATTCTATCACAACGGGTTTCTTTATCGCAATTGCTTTTTTGATTGCCTCTCCAATTTCTTCTTTTTTTGTTACACGAATCGCCTCACAGCCAAGACCTTCTGCCACTTTTATGAAATCCACTTTATCCTGAAGCACTGTATTGGAATACCTGCCTTCATAAAATAGTGTTTGCCACTGTCTTACCATTCCAAGAACATTATTGTTAATAATCACCTCAATTATGGGTATATTATACCTGCTTGCTGTTGCCAGTTCATTCATGTTCATTCTAAAACAACCGTCACCTGCAATATTGATTACGACTTTATCAGGCTGTCCCACTTTTGCACCGATACACGCACCCAGACCATATCCCATTGTACCTAACCCGCCTGAAGAAATAAATGTACGTGGTTTGGTATATTTGTAAAATTGAGCAGCCCACATCTGATGTTGTCCAACATCAGTCGTAATAATGGCATCTCCCTTTGTTACCCTATAGATTTCCTCTATAATATAAGGACACGTCAATGTCTTTTGAGGGTATTTCAATGGATAATTTACTTTAAACTCTTTAATTTTAGCAATCCAATCAGGATGCTCCTGTTGTTTTAAACGCGCATTTAATGTTGTTAATACCTCTTTTACATCTCCGATAATGTGTGCATGAGATTTAATATTCTTATTAATTTCTGCTGGGTCAATATCGATGTGTAAAAGCTTCGCATTTTGAGCAAATTTCTTTGCATTACTAGTCACTCTATCTGAAAATCGCGCCCCAATTGCAATCAATAAATCACATTGACTTACTCCGCAATTTGCTGTTTTGGTACCATGCATGCCTATCATTCCCGTATATAGTTCATCCGTCCCGTCAAATGCACCCTTCCCCATCAGCGTATCGCATACAGGTGCCTGGATGAGATGTGCGAATTTTGCCACTTCGTCTGTCGCCTCAGAAATAACTGCACCACCGCCCACATATATATATGGTTTAGAAGACTTTTCGATCAATGCAATTGCTTTTAGGATATCTGCTTCTTCCAAAGAAGATATCCGCTTAATTTGTTCGGGATGCTTTGGTGTAAATTCCGTTTTATTCGCTGTGACATCTTTTGTAATATCTACCAGTACAGGACCTGGCCTCCCGGTCTGCGCAATTTCAAATGCTTTGCGGATTGTATCTGCCAGTTCTCTAACATCCTTAACAATGTATCCATGTTTTGTAATAGGCATTGTAACACCTGCTATATCAACTTCTTGAAAAGTATCTTTTCCTAACAATGGAAGTATAACATTTGCCGTAATCGCTACCATGGGAACAGAATCCATATATGCCGTTGCAATACCCGTTACCAGATTTGTGGCCCCTGGTCCTGATGTAGCAAGACATACTCCCACCTTACCTGTTGCTCTCGCATAGCCATCTGCTGCATGTGAGGCACCTTGCTCATGCGAAGTCAAGTAATGTGTAATAGAATCCTTATATTTATACAATTCATCATATATATTGAGAATAGTACCACCTGGATACCCGAAAACCGTATCAACACCTTGTTCTTTAAGACATTCCATTACAATTTGTGCGCCTGTTAACTGCATATATCATTCTCCCTTCATTCATTAAGCTTTACAATTATTCTTTAACTGGCGCCTTCAATATTGCGCCCTTATCTCCACTTGTAACCATTTCTACATATCTAGCCAAATACCCAGTTGTAATCTGCGGCTTTCTTGGTTTCCATGCAGCTTTTCTCTTTAATAGTTCCTCGTCTGAAATATCAAAATCGAGCTTATTCTCTGGAATATTGATTTTGATCATATCGCCTTCTTCTACAAGCGCAATCGGTCCTCCAACTGCAGCTTCTGGTGATACATGGCCAATGGATGCACCTCTTGATGCTCCAGAAAAACGGCCATCCGTTATAAGTGCTACTGAAGAATCAAGTCCCATTCCGGCAATTGTAGCAGTTGGATTTAGCATTTCTCTCATACCTGGTCCACCTTTTGGACCCTCATAGCGAATAACAACAACATCCCCTGCAATTATTCTACCTTCTTTGATTGCCACAATAGCATCATCTTCACAATCAAATACTCTTGCAGGACCCTCATGTACCAACATCTCAGGCGCAACTGCAGAGCGTTTTACAACACCAGAATCAGGTGCTAAATTACCTTTTAAAATAGCAATTCCACCGGTTATGCTATATGGGTTGTCAATTGGTCTGATGATTTCTGGATTTTTATTTTTGCAATTTGCAATATTTTCTCCAACTGTCTTACCTGTAGCGGTTATAATATCAGTATAAAGTAACCCTTTTTTATCTAATTCATTCATGACAGCATATACACCGCCAGCTTCATTTAAATCCTCAATATAAGTATGTCCTACGGGCGCTAAATGACATAGGTTTGGTGTTTTTGCGCTTATTTCATTTGCTATCTCTAAATTTAAATCGATACCTGCTTCATATGCGATTGCTGGTAAATGTAACATGGAATTTGTGGAACATCCAAGTGCCATATCAACTGTTAGCGCATTCATAAATGCCTTTTCGTTCATAATATCACGTGGTCTTATATTCTTTTCAAGTAGTTCCATAACTTTCATTCCTGCGTGCTTAGCAAGTCTGATTCTCTCAGAAAAGACTGCCGGAATGGTACCATTTCCCTTTAAACCCATGCCCAATGCTTCGCATAGACAGTTCATACTATTTGCAGTAAACATTCCTGAGCAGGAACCGCATGTCGGGCATGCTTTTTCTTCATATTCGCTTACTTCTTCTTCTGTAATCTTTCCTGCTGCGCATTCGCCTACTGCTTCAAAAAGAGAAGAAAGACTTGTTCTTTCACCATTTACGCGTCCTGCCAACATAGGCCCACCTGATACAAAAACTGTGGGTATATTAACTCTGGCTGCCGCCATCAACAAACCAGGAACATTTTTATCACAATTCGGAACCATAACAAGTGCATCAAACTGATGTGCAATTGCCATACATTCAGTAGAATCTGCAATTAAATCTCTTGTCACGAGAGAATACTTCATCCCTGTGTGCCCCATTGCGATTCCGTCACAAACAGCAATCGCCGGAAACATAATTGGTGTCCCGCCTGCCATCGTAACTCCCATTTTTACAGCATCAACTATTTTGTCAATATTAATATGTCCTGGGACAATTTCATTATATGAATTCACAATACCAATTAATGGTCTATCCATTTCTTCTTTTGTAAGGCCGAGCGCATTAAACAATGATCTGTGTGGTGCCTGCTGTATTCCTTTTGTTACTAAATCACTTTTTCTCATAATAATTCCTCTCTCTCATTATACTTTGCCCTAATAGAACATCTGTTATTTTCTAATACTTGCTGCAATCAAATCTCCCATCTCGATCGTTCCGATCTGCTTACAACCAGAAGACATAATATCATTCGTTCTATAACCGCCATTCAAAACCTCTTTGACTGCAATATCAATGGCATCTGCTTCTTTATCTAAATCAAATGAATAACGTAGCATCATGGACGATGATAGAATGGTTGCAATTGGATTCGCAAGATTCTGGCCTGCAATATTCGGAGCCGAACCATGACTGGGCTCATATAATCCAAATTTTGTATCATTCAGACTCGCCGAAGGTAACATTCCAATAGAACCCGTCACCATACTCGCTTCATCTGATAAAATATCTCCAAACATGTTTTCAGTAACAATAACATCAAATTGTGCCGGATCTTTGACAATCTGCATTGCACAGTTATCCACAAGCATATGCTCGAGTTCTACTTCTGGATAATCTACTGCAACCTCTTCGACGACAGTCCTCCATAATCTTGATGAATCTAACACATTTGCTTTATCCACACTTATTACTTTTCGTTTTCTTTTCATTGCAATTTCAAATGCTTTTATTGCGACTCTTCTAATTTCATTCTCATCGTAAGTAAGGATATCTATTGCTTTTCTAACATTATTTTCAATAATCGTATTTCTATCTCCAAAATACAATCCGCCTGTCAATTCCCGAACAATTACCATATCAAATCCTTGCATGGCAATTTCTTTTTTTAATGGGCAGGCATCCATCAAGACATTATATAGAATTGCTGGTCTTAAATTTGCAAACAGATTAAGTTCCTTACGTATCTTGAGCAATCCCGCTTCTGGACGCAAATTTGGTTCTAATTTATACCATGGAGAAGTTGTGGTGTCTCCACCTATAGAACCCATCAATACTGCATCTGCATTCTTAGCAATAGCAATACTCTCTTCTGTTAGTGGCACCCCATTTACATCAATAGATGCCCCTCCCATCAAAATATCAGCATAATTAAACTTATGATTATATATAGATGCGATGGCATCGAGTACCTTCTTTGCTTCCCTTACAATTTCCGGCCCAATACCATCCCCGCTTATACATGCAATCTTATATTCCATATTTATGACCCTTTCCACGCATTTTATAGACTATCTAAATAATAATATCCTATCTATATGCAATTTTCAAGATATAACATGAAATGATGTCTTCCATAACTTCTGGTAATTACGACTTAAATAAAAAAAACACGCCTCTCGGGCGCATTTTTTACTTCACTATCTACATTAATTAAGCCTCAGTCATTGGCTTTTCAACCTGCGCAATTGCCGCCTTCTGCATAGGAATTCTACAGTTCTTATTATTACCAAATTCCACAATAACTGTATCATCTGTTATGTCAATGACAATACCATAAAAGCCACTATTTGTCAAAATGCTGTCGCCTACTGCAAGATTAGATAACATAGCTTTTGTTCTATTTTGCTCTTTCTTTTGTGGACGAACCATTGCAAAATATATAAATGCTCCTATTACAACTACATACAGTACTATTACCACAATACTGCTTTCTCCCGATCCTGTTGCTGTTAACAATGTACCCATACTGTTCTTCCTCCGTTATTCTATATTCGCTATCTTACTCATGGTACTAAGTTTTTGCTTTTTATATGATTGAAAGCATCCTTCATCTAAAGCATTTCTTATTTCACTCATCATCATATTATAAAAATAAAGATTATGCAAGACACAAAGTCTCATACCTAACATTTCTTTAGCTTTAAGAAGATGTCTGATATACGCTCTTGAATACCTACGGCAGGATGGGCAATCACAACCTTCCTCAATTGGTCCATCATCTAGTTCATAGGCGGCATTAAATAAATTTAGCTTTCCAAAATTCGTATATACATGTCCATGTCTTCCGTTTCTTGTAGGATATACACAATCAAAGAAATCCACTCCACGCTCTACACCTTCCAAAATATTTGCTGGGGTTCCTACTCCCATTAGGTATGTCGGTTTATCTTGGGGCAAATATGGAATCGTTTCATCTAATACATAATACATTTCTTCATGCGATTCTCCCACTGCTAATCCACCTAATGCATATCCATCTAATCCAAATTCTGCGATTCGTTTTGCATGTTCAATCCTAATATCCTTAAAAATTGCTCCTTGATTAATACCAAACAACAATTGTGCAGGGTTAATTGTCTGTTCCAGTAGATTTAGTCGTTTCATCTCTACTTTACATCTTTCTAACCATCTCGTTGTTCTATCAACAGAATTTTGTATATAACTTTTATCCGCTTTTGAACTTGGACACTCATCAAAAGCCATCGCAATCGTAGAGGCAAGATTAGATTGAATCCGCATACTTTCCTCTGGTCCCATAAATATTTTACGGCCGTCAATATGTGAATTGAAGAACACGCCTTCTTCTTTTATCTTTCTGAGATCACTTAGTGAAAAAACCTGAAATCCACCTGAATCAGTTAGTATTGGCTTATCCCAAGACATAAACTTATGGAGTCCACCTAATTTTCCAATGACTTCATCTCCTGGTCTGACATGAAGATGATACGTATTTGATAATACCACTTGTGTGTTTATTTGTTCTAGATCTTCTGCCGAAACAGCTCCTTTAATTGCTGCAACTGTTCCAACATTCATAAATACAGGAGTCTGAATCGTTCCGTGTACAGTTTTCAATTCTCCTCTTTTTGCTTTGCCTTCCAGCTTCAATACTCTATACATTATTTCATTCCAATCTGCTCAACATATTCTTCTAACGTAATCTCTTGATTCGTTATTGCATTAGCAGCCTCTACACCCACATACCTATAGTGCCAAGGCTCATATTCAATACCTGTAATATACTCTTTTCCTTTGGGATATCGTAGTATAAACCCATACTTAAAACAATTTTCTCTCAGCCATATTCCTGCCTCTGTTTCTCCAAAGCCCTCATTTAATGACGTATAGTTACTACTGATAATATCTAATGCCAAACCTATCTGGTGTTCACTTGTGCCTGGTATTGTAACTGCTTTGGATACAAGTGCATATGCATCAAAGTACGACATGCCACTACTCATATAATTCTTTATTTTCTTTTCAAAGAGAGTTGTCTGCCTTCCGTAATCACGACATCCTGAACATACTACCAAAGAGATTCCGTCACTCTTTGCTGCATCAAGCATAGTATTTAGTTCTCCAAGTATTCTGGTATCAGCTTGTATACTTCCTCTGATTGTTCCGAGCTCAAACGTATAATCATCTGAAATCAAATTCTGTTTGTTCACCAAAATAAGTTTCCAATCATCTCCAAACTCAGCAGCTTCTGTCTGTCCGTAATCGTCATATATTATAATATCTTCAGAACTTGGAGTCTCTTCAATGCTTTCAACATCAGCAGCAATTTGTTCCGTTGGCATAGATTCTAACCTCAAAACACCTGACGTCAGCTCATCACCTATACTTTTATTCTCTTCAAATTTATTATCAGAAACAAATGTTTCATTATTATATATGAATGATGAAAAGCTGCTACTAAACATAAATACAGCAATAGCCACCAAAATACCACTATAACGATATCTATTAGCCAAAATTTTCTGTCCCAAATGATGGTATGCAAAAATAACCGCTATGATCATAATAGCAGCATATTTCATTAACTTGCTTTTCTTTCCTATTGCGATTAACTTTGTTACTAATTGATTTTTAATGTTCACTTTAACAGCTCCCTCTGTTTTTTACGCGCTTCTTTTCTATGGGATAAGTTCACATAAAACCAAAAATATCATATCATATAATTATATAAAATGCACTTGTTTTTTACATTTTTCAATACTGCGTTTACAAAACGTGCACTTGCGAGTATAATTTTAACAACTATTAAGTGATACAATTTTTGATAAGTGGGGTGCTTTTATGTCAGGATCTACTATTGGAGATCATTTTACTATTACTACCTGGGGCGAATCACATGGCAAGGCAATTGGTGTTGTTATTGATGGTTGTCCATCTGGTCTTTCACTTTGTGAGGAGGACATTCAAATTTATCTGAATCGTAGAAAGCCAGGAAATTCAAAATATTCTACACCACGTAAGGAAAGTGATCTGGTCGAAATTTTGTCTGGCGTTTTCAATGGCAAAACAACTGGTACCCCTATTTCTTTGTTAATTAAAAACGAGAACCAACACTCAAGTGATTACAATGATATTGCCCTTTATTACCGTCCTGGACATGCAGACTATACTTATGATGCTAAATTTGGATTCCGAGATCATCGTGGTGGAGGACGTTCTTCTGCTCGTGAAACGGCAGGACGTGTTGCTGCCGGTGCTGTTGCCTCTCTTATATTAAAACAATTACATATTGAATTAATTACCTATACAAAGTCAATTGGTGCTATCACTATTAATTATAATCGTTTTGATCGTGACGAAATCATGACCAACCTCTTGTGCATGCCAGACGCTATTGCTGCAAAAGAAGCAACCCAATATCTTGATGAATGTATACAGCAAAAAAAATCTTCGGGCGGTATGATAGAGTGCATTGTAAAAGGTTTGCCTGTTGGTATTGGAGAACCTGTTTTCAACAAACTGGATGCCGTATTGGCAAAAGCCATTATGTCCATTGGTGCTG
Organism: uncultured Lachnospiraceae bacterium; assembly: GCA_964483155.1. Classification (GTDB taxonomy): domain Bacteria; phylum Bacillota; class Clostridia; order Lachnospirales; family Lachnospiraceae; genus JAAYYM01. The sequence goes on from CAZAAC010000008.1 coordinate 13,432, forward strand.
TGAAATCATTTGAAATTGGTGATGGTATTGCTGTTGCAGCTGCTACAGCACCCGAAAACAATGATGTTTTCATGATTTGTGACGATGTTATAGCGAAAGCAACCAATCACGCTGGAGGTATCTTGGGTGGGATTAGTGATGGTTCTGATTTGATATTGCGTTGCGCTGTCAAACCAACACCTTCTGTTTCTTCTTTGCAAAAAACCATTACACAATCAAAAGACGAAACAGAAATTAGTATCCGCGGTAGACACGATCCTATTATTGTTCCTCGTGCAGTCGTAGTTGTTGAATCAATGACAGCCATCACTCTTGTTGATATGATATTTTCTAATATGCACTCCCGCATGGATGCTATTGAAAAATTTTACTTGTAATCAAGTCCTGAATTTTGTATCATCTTTCTCTCCTATGTGAACAAAATCAAAGAGCAGACTATTCCGTCTGCTCTTTGATTTTTAAGATAGCAATACAATTCCCTTTATTTATTTTCAATTCTTTTCCATGCATTACTATTGTCTTCTTTTCCATATCAATATGAAAAAATGTTATCGTATTCGACTCATGGTTCAAGCTCACAAGATACTTGGTATTTGGAAAAATACCTATATCTTTTGGATAATCTCCACTGATTGGCAATACGAATTTTTTCGTCAACATACCTGAATCCTGATCTATTGCAAATGCTCCCACACTATTATCAGCGGCATTTGAACAAAACAAATATTTACTATCGACAGAAAATTTTAAGGCGCATGCCGCAGAATCACTTGCATGGTATTCATTTAAAGTAGATATGGTCTGTATTTTATTAAATATGGGCATATTGTTTTCTACTTCATATGTATATACATCAATAATATTCTTAAGTTCGTGAATAATATATGCAAACTTTCCATCTTTTCTAAACTTAATATACTTTGGTGCAGATTCTAATTCACATCTTACAATCTCAATCAATTTTATTTTACCATCTACATCATTAAAACTATATATTTTTACATGGTCGAGTCCAAGATCGGCAGCACATAAAAATTTATTATCTCGTGTCATCTTAACACAACTTACATGTGGTCTGAAATTTCTCTCAGCAATACTTCCCATACCTTTATGGAAAACTTCATCAGTAATTTCTCCCACGCCACCATCTTCTCGTATACGTAATACTGTAATTTTACCGTCATGATAACCAGCAACAAATAGAAATTGATCTGTATAGTCTGTCGAAATATAACATCCTCGCATGCCATTGATTGAGCCTTGATTTATTGGCTCAAGTCCGCCATCCTCTAATATTTTAAATGCTTCTACACCTAAATCCGTAATGGAATAAAAAAAGTTCAAATCATGTGACATTGTAAAATAAGATGGATTTGTAATAGTAACCTGCTCACGTGGCTTCATCGCTCCTTCGCGTACATCAACATCATAAATTTGTATTCCCTTATCATTTCCATGTGTGTATGTTGCAACATATGCTACATATTTATCGCCCTTCATAAAATCTTGCCCTCCTAATATAATGCTTATTCCTTATCCTAACATATTTTAAGTCATTTGTTAATCAATTTTGTTAATCAATTTGTTAATCAATTTTGAAAATTCAATTGACTTTTGATACATTCAGTATATAATAAATGCAGTTACAATTTTGTACCCAAGCCCTTATTTCACTGATTCGGGAGGTAGTAAATTTGAGTCATACATTAATTTCATTACAAAACATTACAAAATCATTTAATGGGGAAGTTGTCATTGATGATTTGAACTTAAATATACATGAAAATGAATTTATTACTCTTCTAGGACCAAGCGGTTGTGGTAAAACTACAATGCTTCGCATTATTGGGGGATTTGAAACGCCCGACTCTGGAAGTGTCATCTTTAATGGGAAAAATATTATTAACCTTCCTCCTAATAAACGTCAGCTTAATACTGTGTTTCAGAAGTACGCTCTATTTATGCATATGAATGTTGCGGAAAATATTGCTTTTGGTCTTAAAATTAAGAATAAAAGCAATCAGTATATAAAAGATAAAATCAAATATGCTCTTAATCTGGTCAATCTCGATGGATATGAAAACCGAAAACCTGATTCCTTAAGTGGTGGGCAACAGCAACGTATTGCGATTGCGCGTGCTATAGTGAATGAACCAAAAGTACTCTTACTTGATGAGCCTCTTGGTGCACTGGATTTAAAATTACGTCAAGATATGCAGTATGAATTGATTCGTTTAAAAAATGAACTTGGTATTACTTTTATTTATGTAACCCATGATCAAGAAGAAGCGCTTACCATGTCAGATACTATTGTTGTCATGAATCAAGGTTATATTCAGCAAATGGGCACACCAGAAGATATTTATAATGAACCTGAAAATGCATTTGTAGCTGATTTTATTGGAGAAAGTAATATTATTGCTTCTACCATGATTAAAGACCGTTTAGTGGAAATTTTAGGTGCAAAATTTGAATGTGTAGACACAGGTTTTGGTACAAATAAACCTGTAGATGTTGTAATACGTCCAGAAGATATTGATTTGGTTAAGCCTTCTGAGGGAACCATACAAGGTATTGTTACACACTTGATTTTTAAAGGGGTTCACTATGAAATGGAGGTTACTGCAAATGCGCATGAATGGCTAGTACATAGCACGGATATGGTTCCTGTTGGAACAGAGGTTGGTATTCATGTTGATCCATTTGATATCCAGATTATGAACAAGCCCGAATCTGAGGATGAGGAGGCTGTCGGAGTTGAAGAATAAGCGTTTCCTTGCAACACCATACTTTATATGGTCGGCTGCATTTATTATTATCCCATTATGCATGGTATTATATTATGGACTGACAGATAAATCAAATTCATTTACCTTAGAAAATATTATGTCTATTGGCTCTATTGAAAATTTCAAGGCATTAATTCTATCGCTGGCATTATCTCTTGTCAGTACTTTGATTTGTCTTTTACTTGCCTATCCGCTGGCTATGATCCTAAATAACTTAAATGTGAATCAATCAAGTTTTATGGTTTTAATATTTATTTTACCTATGTGGATGAACTTCTTATTGCGTACTCTGGCTTGGCAGACTTTGCTTGAAAAAACTGGTGTAATCAACAGTCTCTTAACCCTGCTTCATCTTCCAACTTTAAATATTATTAATACGCCCTATGCCATTATTCTCGGTATGGTTTATAATTTTTTACCTTTTATGATTCTTCCCATCTATAATGTATTAATTAAAATCGATAAGAATGTTATCAATGCTGCCAGAGACCTTGGTGCGAATGGTTTTCAGACCTTTTGCAAGATTATATTCCCTCTCAGTTTACCTGGTGTCCTTAGTGGCATCACAATGGTTTTTGTTCCTGCACTGACAACATTTGTTATTTCCGATTTGTTAGGAGGTAGCAAAATATTACTGATTGGTAATGTCATTGAACAGGAATTTAAACAAAGCAGTAATTGGCACGCAGGAAGCGGTCTATCACTTGTTCTCATGATTTTTATTATTATCAGTATGCTTATAACGGAAAAATATGATGACGGAGGTATCATGTCATAAATGAAGATTAAACTCCAAAAAATATATATTGCACTTATTTTCATATTATTGTATGCACCTATCGTTACGCTTGTTGTTCTCTCTTTCAACAAAAGCAAGACGCGTGCTAAGTGGGGCGGTTTTACACTCAAATGGTATATTGAATTATTTCAGAATGATCAAATCATGAGTGCGCTTTCAACCACACTGATTATTGCACTCTTATCTGCAACAATTGCTACTTTAATTGGAACGATTGCCTCCATTGCTATTAATGGTATGAAACGAAAATGGAGAACTTTTTATCTTGGTATTACAAATATTCCAATGTTGAATGCCGATATCGTAACCGGTATTTCTTTCATGCTTCTATTTATAGCAATAGGTGCAACATTTGGTTTTACAACAGTACTTTTTGCACATATTACTTTCAATATTCCGTATGTCATCTTGAGTGTTATGCCAAAATTAAAGCAAACAAATCGAAGTACTTTTGAAGCGGCGCTTGACCTTGGCGCATCTCCTGTATATGCTTTCTTTAAAGTTATATTTCCTGATATATTGCCTGGTGTAATGTCTGGTTTTTTATTATCTTTCACTATGTCACTTGATGATTTTATTATTACTCACTTTACAAAAGGACCTGGATTTGATACATTATCAACAAAGATTTACACAGAAGTAAAAAAAGGAATAAAACCTGAAATGTACGCCTTATCAACACTTTTGTTTCTATCTGTTTTATTACTTCTATTTTTGGTGAATAGATCACCCAGAAAAACTTCTATGTCACTCAAAGAAATTTAGTATCATACAACACTTATAAAAGGAGCGTTAAATGAAAAAAAATATTGTTTTACTACTTTGTATCTCCCTGGTTCTAATATCACTTTCTGGATGCGGCAATACTTCTGCTTCTGCCGATAATCAAGTAATTGTCTATAATTGGGGTGAGTATATTGATCCTGATGTACTTAGTATGTTTGAAGAAGAAACCGGAATAAAGGTTATTTATGATGAATTTGAAACAAATGAAATTATGTACCCCAAAATTGAGAGCGGTGCATCTGTATATGATGTTGTATGTCCCTCCGATTATATGATTCAAAAGATGATTGAAAATGATTTACTTGCGGAAATTAATTTTGACAACATTCCTAATAGTATTAATATTGGACAGGAATATTGGACAAAGAGTCAACAATTTGATTCTGAAAATAAATACTCTGTTCCTTATTGCTGGGGAACTGTTGGCATTCTATATAATAAAACTATGGTTAGTGAACCTATCACTAGTTGGGGTGTACTTTGGGATGAACAATATAAAGATAATATACTAATGCAGGACTCTGTACGTGATACTTTTATGGTCGCTTTGGCATATGCTGGCTATTCCCTTAATTCAACAGATCCCGTTCAATTAGAGGAAGCAAAAGAATTATTGATCAAACAAAAGCCATTAACACAGGCGTATGTTATTGATCAAGTACGTGATAAAATGATTGGTGGGGAAGCTGCTATTGGTGTAATTTATTCTGGTGAGGCTATATTTACGCAACGTGAGAATCCTGACCTTGAATATGTAATTCCAGAAGAAGGTACTAACCTATGGATTGATTCTTGGGTGATTCCGAAAAATGCACAGAACAAAGAGAATGCAGAAAAGTTTATAGACTTTATGTGTCGCGCTGATATTGCATTAAAAAACTTTGATTATATAACATATTCCACACCAAATACTGCTGCGCAAGAATTAATTGAAGATGAAGATATTAAAAACAGTCCTATTGCATTTCCTGATTTAACAGAATATGATAATCTATCCACTTTTTCCTATCTTGGCGAAGAAATGGATGAATATTATAATCAGTTATGGAAAGAAGTGAAATCCGAATAATAACAGGTAACAAAACAAAAGCCCAGCCGAAAAAATGGCTGGACTTTTGTTTTGACCATTAATAAGCATCACGAATACGTGGAACCTCGTCTATATGCAAATACTTTGCCAGACATTTTATGATCAAGTCATGATCTGCCACATGATTAAGTCCTGAAACAATGACAGAACCAATCACGCCTACTTCTTCAATACGTATTGGAAACCCTCCTCCTGAATTTGCATATTCTCTCTCGTCCAAGAAGACGTCTGACATGGTACGCCCTGTTTTTTCCAATTTGGTATATAAATAGAGACTACTTGTTTCTGTCTCTCTGACTGTGTTAAATTTTCTAGTAATCCATTTTTCATTTGTTATTGTTTTGCCATTAAATAAATACTGGAATAAAATCAAACCACTATTTAGCCTAATGCTTATTGCCACAGAAACATCTCTTTTTTTAGCTTCTGCTACAATAATACTTCCCAGTTCCCATGCATCCTCATTAGTGAAATGCGTAAATTGTAGAATTTCCTCCTGCAATTCCAGCATTTCCATAACCTCTTCTAATGTTTTTTCCTTTTCTTCTGACATGATATCATCTCCTTGTTTTATTAATTTCTATCAGGAAATCCCACTTTTCGTTGAACCTTACGGAGTGTCTTCGTAGCAAAATAATTTGCTTTTTCTGCATTATTCTTGATAATGCCATCAATATATGCCTTATCCTTTGACAATTCCGCAACCCTTTCCTGTACGGGCGTCAAAGTTGCCGCAACAACTTCTCCCACTGCCATTTTAAAATCTCCGTAGCCCTTGCCATCAAATTCTTTTTCTACTTCAGCAGCCGATTTTCCTGTACATGCACTATATATATCAATCAAATTCTTGATGCCAGGTTGCTCCTCTCGATAGCGTACCTGTGCATCTGAATCAGTCATTGCCCTCTTACATTTTCTTATAATTGTGTCTTTATCATCTGTTAAATAAATACTTGCATTTGGGTTTTCATCAGACTTGCTCATCTTTTTACCGGGATCCTGCAAACTCATAATTTTCGCCCCAGTCTTTCCAATATATGGCTCTGGTATTGTAAACACTTCTCCGTATAAAGAATTAAATCTTTGTGCAATATCTCTTGTGATTTCCAGATGCTGCATTTGATCTATTCCAACAGGCACCAAATCGGACTGAAATAACAGAATATCTGCAGCCATCAGTACCGGATATGTAAAAAGTCCGGCATTGATATTATCCTCATGCTTTGATGACTTATCTTTGAATTGTGTCATACGGCTTAGCTCTCCCATATAGGTATAACAATTTAAAATCCATGCCAGCTCCGCATGAGCAGACACATGTGATTGATAGTAAATACAGTTTTTCTCAGGATCAAGTCCCGCTCCTATATATAAAGTGAGCAATGCTCTTGCTCTATTTCGTAATTCAGCAGCATCCTGTCTAATTGTTATAGAATGCAAATCAACAACTGAATAAAAGCATTCATAAACATCACTTAATGACACCCAATTTTTCAATGCACCAAGATAATTTCCAAGCGTCAAAGCTCCTGTCGCCTGCATTCCACTAAAAAGTACTTTCCTATCACCTATCATAACTCTCTCCTCACATTTTATCTCTTGTCTTAAGACAATTATTATTTTAACACAGGAACACTCCAAACGCAATCGCGTCTGGAGTGTTATCTGACCATACAAAAATCATATTTTATATGCGACCAATTAATACAATAATTGTTCTTTCGCTAACTGACAATTTTTCTTGATTAGACAAGATAGTCTCTTCTCCATCTGGCATAAAACTTTTTTCTCCATCGGAAGAGTTGATTTTTATATACCATTTCATATCCTTCGGCAATTTAGGAAGTCCAAACTCATGAATATTCCAGTGCATATTATAAGCGATATAAAAGAAGTCATCTTCTTTTTTTCTATTAATTCTTGCATATTTTCCACAAAGCATAATCCCAATATGTCTAATATGATCATCAAACTTTGGATACCATGCTGCGTCTCCATGATAAGATAAGTCCGGATAGCCACAGGAAATATAGTCCATCACGCGAAGTTCGCTTTGATTATGTAAGATAGGATGCTCTTTACGAAACGCAATTAAATCCTTAACAAATAGCCTGATTTCTTCATTATACTTGTTTATCTTCCATTTTACCCATGCCATCTCATTATCCTGACAATATGGATTATTATTTCCAAATTGTGTATTAGCAACCTCATCACCAGCCAGAAGCATTGGTGTTCCTTGACTTAGAAACAAAATAATAAGTGCATTTTTCATTTGCTTTTTTCGCAAATTCAATATAGCATTCTTCTTGGTTGGGCCTTCAATACCACAATTCCAGCTACAATTGCTGTTGATTCCATCTCTGTTTTCTTCACCATTCGTTTCATTATGCTTGAAATCATAGGATACCAGATCATTTAATGTAAATCCTTCATACTCTGTCACATAATTTATAATTCCCGTTGTTGCTGGTATTCTTCTTGTTCTATATAGGAATGCTTGTAGCATACCCTCATCATTTTTTAGAAAGCGTCTTATATCATACATAAATTCTTTATTATATATTGCAAGATTTTTGTATTTTTTCACAATATTCTTTTTAAATATCTTATCTGCATCAAAATAGTGGTAATATATTTTTGTTTCTGCAAGAACAGGATGCGTTGCAAGCATTTCTATTGGAAGATTTTCTCCCATAATATGCACACCATCTATATGATATTCCAAAACCCAATAAATAATACAATCTATAATAAGATTGCGATTAATCGAATCAGGGAAAAAGAACTGCATAATAACTTCAATACCCTCATGATGTAACTGCTTTACCATATTTTTAAATTCATCCGACGGACTATTTCCCACACAAAATGCTACTTTAGGTATAAAATAAAAGCCTTCTGAAAATCCCCAATAATTTAGTTTACACTCTTCCTCTTTTTCATCTGTTATGTGATTCCTGTATCTTTCCGTCAGAGAACTGTTTTTATATTCTATTTCATTAAAATCATATGCTGGTAATAACAATATCTGATTAATACCAAGTTCCTTAAAGTATGAAATTTTCTCAATAACACCAGAAAATGTACCCTTATCCTTAACTCCTGATGATGCATGTTTCGTTAAGCCTCGTACATGAAAAGAATATATAATGATATTCTCAAAAGCAAGTCTCGGAAATGTATCATTATCCCATTCAAACTCACTTTTCAAGATCGATAATTTATTATCTTTCAATTGCCCGTTTCTCGGAATTCCCCATTTTGTCATATTGCATACGGTTTTTGAATAAGCATCTCTAATATATTCATCTCCTGCTTTATAAGCATAATCATAGTTTTCTGCAGCTATTCCACTAATAAATACAGCATATAAATCACCTACAACAATATGATCTTTTAATGCAATCATGATAGCAGGTGTATCTTTATCATGCTCAAAAAAACAAAGATAATAATCACATTTCATATTTTGTTTGAGTTCTGCCACAAAATTGTAGCCCTCTCCTATTTGTGTTATCCCCAATGGAAACGGCGTACCTGTCTTTATAACCATTTCTTTATTTTTCTTCATGAATATACCGACTTTCTTGTTTTATGAAAGCATGAAAATTATATGACCTGTGGTAGTATACTTTTCACTTCATCATGAATACACAGATCAGCTTTCTTATCCGTAAAATGTTCATTTTTTGTTATTAACACAAGACGATTTCCAGAATAATAATTCGTTAGCATGGAAACTATACTATTATTTAGATTGATACCAAGAACCATAATCATGTTTGCTTGAGAACAAACATTGGCTGCTTCTGTCATTCTGTCATTTCTGATCATTTCTCCTTGTAGCTTAACCATAGGCCTAATAGGGGCTTTACATACTTCACATAAAGGAACACCTATTGTATCCCGCATAAATTCAGCTGAATAACGTCTGTCACATTTTGGACATCTGTTATCAAAAATCGTACCGTGCATTTCAATGACATTTTTAAGTCCTGCCATGACTGCTATGCTATGAATATTGTAAGTAACACAAGCTTTTAATTTCCCTACACTTTCCAAATACTTCAAAGCATCATAGGCTTCACTTGGTTTATAATTTAATCTCAAACACTCTTTTTTATAATATTCGAAGAATAATACAGGTCTTGTATTATAAAATACGGCAGAACATATCTCTTCCGGAGAATATTTATATTCTCTTTCAACACGATAAGCCTCTTCATTACTCCATCTATTTGGAAGGCCGCATTCCATGCTCATTCCAACACCCAGTAAGCATACTATATTATTAGAACTCTGTATCATTTTACGCAATTTATCAAGCTTATCATTATTATCCATTGTAAAATCCCCCATAAATCGCTAATATTAATCAACATCAATATATATTGTAAAAACAATTTAAAGAATTGTCAATGTTTTATGTAAAATATTTCTTGATATCAAAAAAATAATATACAATATTCTTGAAAAATAGTCGATTATTGTGTACTATATAATTATTCATAATACAATAATGATAATTAACATGAGAGGAGCTCTATATGGATAATCAAACAAACCCTAACATTGAAGATGAGGACATGACTGTCGAATTAGAATTAGACGATGGTACAAATGTGACCTGCTCTATCATAACGATACTTACTGTAAATAGCAAGGACTATATCGTTCTTCTGCCATTAAATGAAAATGGCGAAAATACAGATGGAGAAGTATGGTTCTATGAATACTATGAGGACGAAGATGATGTGGAAACAGAACCAAAATTAATCTATATCGAAGATGATGCCGTTTATGAAGCAGTTGCTGATGCTTTTGACGAATTTCTTGATAATGCTGAGTTTGACGAAGACGAAGTAGAATAAAGAAATAAAATCCGCATTGATACATACTGATGCGGATTTTATTTTTATGCTTATTAATTTTTTTCTAGTTTTTTACGAATCTCCTTGATGAAATTCTCACTACTCAATGTAACCACTCCATTGAGACTAGATATTAGTGCTAAGTCCTTCGTCATTTTTCCATCTTCAATCGTCTCTAACGTAGCGCACTCAAGTTTTTCTGCAAAACGAATAAGTTCCACATTTTTATCCAATTCTCCTCTTTTTTTAAGTGCTCCGGTCCATGCAAATATAGTTGCAACTGAATTGGTTGAAGTCTCTTCGCCTTCCAAATATTTGTAATAATGGCGTTGTACGGTTCCGTGAGCTGCTTCATATTCATACACACCACTCGGTGATACTAATACAGATGTCATCATTGCAAGTGATCCCGATGCCGATGATACCATATCACTCATAACATCACCATCATAATTCTTGCATGCCCAAATAAATCCTCCTTCAGCTTTCATTACTCTGGCAACCGCATCATCAATTAATGTATAAAAGTATGTAATACCAGCTTTCTGAAATTGATTCTCGTATTCTTTTTCAAAAATCTCTTGAAAAATATCCTTAAAGGTATGGTCATATTTCTTCGAAATGGTATCTTTTGTTGCGAACCAAAGATCCTGTTTGATATCTAGCGCATATCTGAAGCAGCTTTTCGCAAAATTAATAATAGAATCCTCTGTATTATGCATTCCCTGCAAAACACCAGCACCTTTAAATACATGTATTAATTCTCTTGTCTCAGTGCCATCCTCAGAAGTAAAGACAAGTTCAGCCTTCCCCGGACCAGATACTTTCATTTCGGAATTTTTATATACATCTCCATATGCATGTCTTGCGAGTGTAATTGGCTTCTTCCAGTTAACAACGCAGGGATCAATTCCATTCACTTTTATTGGTGTACGAAAAACAGTACCATCAAGAATAGCGCGAATCGTACCATTAGGACTTTTCCACATTTCTTTCAAGTGATATTCTTCAACCCTAGATGCATTTGGTGTAATAGTGGCACATTTAACGGCGACACCATATTTTAACGTTGCTTCAGCAGAGTCAACAGTCACCTTATCATTTGTCTCATTTCTACTTTCTAATCCCAAATCATAATACTCCGTATTTAAATCAACAAAAGGAACTAACAATTCATCTTTAATCATTTTCCAAAGAATTCTTGTCATTTCATCTCCGTCCATTTCTACGAGAGGTGTTGTCATTTTAATCCTGTTCATTATTATCTCCTCAATCTTCTGTTTTTAAAATAATTCCTAAATCAATACAAATTCGTGTAACCATATCTACCAACTCTTTATTTGTTAAAACTGTTACACGTCCACTCTCATACTCTGTGTCTACTTCTTCCTTTATTTGCTTAACCAATTCTGATGATTTGTTAACCTGGCTTTTCTGTGGCAATCTATAGTAGGTATTAATCCAGTGTGCAATACCAGCAAGGCCTGATGTGTTTGAAACCGCACAAAGAACAGGTCTGTTTAAAAACTTCTCTGTATCAAATATATTATATATTTCTTCATTCTTCAGTAATCCATCTGCATGTATACCCGCACGCGTTACATTAAAGTTTTCTCCGACAAATGGTGTTCTGGATGGTATTTTGTATCCTAACTCACTCTCATAATACTCTGCTAATTCTGTAATAACAGTAGTATCCATTCCATTCAAATCACCTTTTAATTGCGCATATTCAAAAACCATTGCTTCTAGAGGTGTATTGCCTGTTCTTTCGCCGATTCCTAACAGTGACGTGTTTACGCCTGCACAACCATATAACCAGGCTGTTGTTGAATTTGCTACAGCTTTATAAAAATCATTGTGTCCATGCCATTCCATCAAGTGAGCGGGGACACCAGCATGCTTATTTAATCCATAAATGATTCCTTGCACAGACCGTGGAATAACAGCACCTGGATAATTGACACCATATCCCATAGTGTCACAGGCACGTACCTTAATAGGGATTTTATAGTCATCCATTAAGCGCATGAGTTCAAGACAAAAAGGAATAACATACCCATATATATCGGCGCGCGTGATATCTTCTAAATGGCATCTTGGACTGATTCCAGTCTCCAAACATTCTTTAATGATACCAAGATAATGATTCATCGCCTGACGTCGATTCATTTTTAATTTGTAGAATATATGATAGTCTGAGCAACTAACCAATATTCCTGTTTCTTTCATTCCAAGTTCTTTAACCAATTGAAAATCTTCTTTGCTCGCCCTTATCCAACTGGTGATTTCAGGAAACTGATAGCCCCTTTCCATACATTTGTAAACGGCATCTCTGTCTTTCTTACTATACAAAAAGAATTCACTTGCTCTAATCATTCCATTTGTGCCACCCAATCTATGCATATAGTCATAAATTGTCACAATTTGTTCTGTTGTATATGGCGCTCTTGATTGCTGACCGTCGCGGAATGTAGTATCTGTAATCCAAATTTCTTTTGGCATATTATGAGGAACAATCCTATCATTAAATGCGATTTTTGGCACTTCATCATAAGGAAATAAATTACGAAATACATTGGGTGATTCTACATCTGCAAGGGGATACATCTTTTCTTCAAGTTCTAACAGATTATTTTTTTCATTCATCTGCACTGCTCTGCTTCCTTTTTTTAACACTCTGTAGTTCTCCTTCCATGATTTAAATTTAAAACACTAATATAATCCCACTTAATTATACTAGTGTTTTTTAAAAAAGCAAATGTAAAACAAAAAAACTATCATTATATTATTTTACTTCTTTTTTTCCCTTTGGCAAAAAACAATACTATTGACAATAGTGCCAGTATTCCCGCTATCATCCATTTAGGTTGTATATTAAATCGACTCTCATGTAGCGTCCTTATCTTATAATCATTTACATTACCCTCTGCAATATTTTCAACTAATTTCGAATTGGTTACGACCTCATTTTCGGATATAGAAGGGAGTTGGTAGATTGCATATGGTGAAAAATGACTGGCAACAAATTGAATACACGGACTCCCGTTCACATTTACAACTTGTGACGATAAAACCTCAGGCATTCCATTAGAATCTGTCGTTGCAACACCTAGATTATCCTTATTAATCAAATTTGAAGGGATTGGCATACAAATCTCCATTTTTGAATTTGCCAATTTTGTAATTGGGACCATTGTAAAAGAGTCATACATGCTAATATCCATGGTGAAAATCTCCATTCCACCAAGTGCTCCATACTCCATTGCAAGCGCCTCATTTATCCTATCATTTGTATCTTCCTTTTCTGAAATAATCATCGTATATGATTTGGTATTACCTGGTATAATGGCAGTCAAAAGTCCTGAATCCGTAGACATGCCCTCTTTATCTGAATATACAAAAATAGCTGTTGCTTCCGTTTTTATATCATTAACAGACCCACCCATTGTAGAATATGGTATGTCTTCAATCAAACGATTCATAGCGTCAGATGCATTTCCAAGTATCTGGATATCTGTAAGTCGGAGACCACTCCATGCCTCTACATTGAGATATGCATTGAACGCATCTTGTTTTACACCTGTCATAATATAATCTTTTCCAGATAAATTCGCATGGACATCAATCTCAACCAAACCTGTTACCTCATCCGGCATTAATGTGCAGGATTGCAATTCTAATCCGCCTACTTCATTCCCTGCAGGTTCAGATGTAATCTTATAGATTAAGCCTCTAAAACCGGGAGAATTATGATCTAAAACACTTCCAGCAACTGTCTCAACATTTTCATTTACAATTGCAATAGGAACCCCCTCAAAAGCCATAGTACGCAAATTTTCTCCGGACAACCTTGTTGCTGTTGCATTATAAGTTAGTAGCGGAATACTATCGCCTTCAAACACAACTACTTGTAAGGGGGAACCAATAGCGGTTGTATCAAATGCTCCGACACCTATCTCTGTCACACTTTCCGGAATGGAAATCTGCACAAAAGAACAATCCATAAAGGCTCTATCGTCTATTGTAACTAACTGCTTTGGTAAAACAATTTCATTTAGTTTTTTGCATCCATTAAAAGCATCCTCGCCAATAAATACTACACCCTCAGGAATTTGCACACTTTTTATCGTTTCGTTTCCTTTAAAACATTCAGCACCAATACTTTTTACATCATTTGGTATTACAACATCGCCACCATTTCCTCTATATGCAAGAAGAATTCCATCTCCGACGATTAAAAAGTCACCTGTCGATCCATCTGCAGATTGCAACCAATTATTTAACCATTTTGTGCCCTCAAATGCCCCTAAATCGATAGAACCAGTACTCTGCGGTATGATTACCTCACTTAAATCACTACAGTGGTAAAAAACTGCATATCCTATCTTCGTTACGCCCTCTGGTATTTTGATAGCATTTAGTGCTGATCTTGCAAATGCAAAATCACCAATTTTTGTAATTTTCTCCGGTAAACTAACTGTATGAATCCTTTCATTATCATAAAAAACCCGATCCCCAATATTGCTTACATTCGTCGGTATTGTAACATCATTTTCTTCTCCATTATATTCTGCCAAAGTTCCTAACAAAACAACATAGTCCTCGGGCGAATACAAAGTCTTGCTTCCGCTTTCTGCAATCCCATCCTCTGTTTCTGTCGTCGGAAGATTTACACCTCGCACAGACTGCTTTGGAGACATTAAAAGAACAGCATTTCCACCCATGATTTTTCCCGCGCCAAGTTCTCCTGGAATTACATTTTCACTAAAATCAACATAAACTTTACTGGAGTCCACCTCATCTTTAGATACTGAAGCCGTATTATCTTTTATACTTTCTGTGTTACTATTATCACTAACTGGCGATTCTGTTGTCGCGACAGTCTCCACACTAACATTCTTACTGGAAGTAAATGCATTTTTGTCAATATAGCCAACTGTATTTGGAATATACACCTTATTTAAATTATCACAATCGCCAAAAGCATATGCATTAATTGAATGTACAGAATTAGGTATCGTAACAATAGAAAGACCGTTGCAATTAGCAAAAGCATATTCAGGTAAAACTTCTACACTTGAAGATATTGTTAGTTGTGTTAATAATGATGCACCCCAAAAAGCATACTCTTCGATTTCCTTCACGGAGTCTGGCATAAAGTATGATGTAGCTGGCTTTCCTGCTAAATATTGGATTATCTTTGTTTGGTCATGATTATATAAAACACCATCTTTACATATAAAATCATCGTTGCTACTTAGTATCTCTATATCTGACAAACTCGTGCACTTTGCAAAAGCCGCCGATCCTATTTTCGATACTTTTTCTCCCATTGAAACCTTTGATAGGCTATCGCATCCTGAAAAAGCGCTGGAACCTATTGTTCTAACGCCTTCTTCAAAAACAACTTTACTTAATTTTTTACAATTCTCAAAAGCTGAAAAATCAACAGTCTCCACTGATGAAGATATCACAAGACTACTCAAATTTGCATTCCCTGAAAATGCCTCTGGACCAATTCTTTTGACCGAGTTTGGAATTGTAACAGAAGGCTCACTTCCATTATACTTTACTAGCGTTGTGCCATCCATAGTATAATCTCCCACCGCAAATCCAGCAGCAACAACATCAGTTGCAGGAATCTGTGTGACGAGAATAGCTGTTATCATTAATAAAACAGAAATAACCCTTCTGATTTTCCTAGCCATATACTTTCTCCAATTACTTCATTTCATTTGCGTTTCTATATCATGCTGTTCTCAATTTATCCTCAGCATCTCTCTTTAAGAAAAGAACAATTGCTATCGCTGCCAATCCAATTACCAGAAACCATTTAGGATGAATCGGATCACCAGTAACAGGCGTTGCATCTGGTGAGCCAGTAGCCGACAAATTAGAAGTATCTACATAAATTAAATATGGTGAAAAGTGCGTTGCCGTAAACGTCATACACGGAATTCCACTAATGACGGTGAATCTCGGATTTAGATTTTCAAGGATACCTCCCGCCGCACTTGCTGGTCTTGCATTCCCTCCATATATAGCCAAATCATCTGGTATCGGCATTGTAATGCTGACAGATACGCCCTCTGGAATTGGTGTAATCTTAGTGGTTCCGGTACTATCATAAAGGCTAATATCCATTGGCAAATATCTAATTGCATCTAACGAACCATATGTCGCTAATAAAGCCTTTTCCGCCTCTGTCGATGCATCAGCTGAATCAATGATTTTAACTACATAACTGTCTGTAGAACCGTTTACAGTAGCCGAAATTTTACCAATGTCTGTTATTCCTGATGTGTTTGCAACTACTCTTGTATTCCCATCTGTATTAGACTTATTCGTCGTACTACCCGTTCCACTAGCAATACCAGAACTGCTTACGGACTTACTTGTTCCTGATACAATTGTCGAACTGCTACTCGTACTGGAACTAGAACTAGAAGTACTGCTCGACGATGTACTGGAACTGCTCGTTGTTTTACTGGAACTGCTCGTCGTTTTGCTGGAACTACTTGTTGTTTTACTGCTACTGCTAGTCGTGGTTGATGAATTTGAGGTATACTGGGCAATGCAGGTCACATCAGCATAAATATTTGTATAATTAGGCCTCCACCCTGTAAATGTATATCCTGTTCTGACTGGATTGGTAGGTGGTGTTGCACTGCTACCCGCTTCCACTGTTTGCGTTGCTAATACCGTCCCATCATAATTAACAAATGTCACAGTATATATATTTTTTAATTCTTCAAACTCAATTCCCTTATCTTTTGCATATCGATATGCGGCGCTATTTAAATAACTCTTAATTAATGGATTATTCACATAGTCAAACGCACTACCTGCGATATATACTTCTTTTGCCGGAATCGTAACCTCAAGATTGTCTCCACACTCTTCAAACGCACCGCCTAAAACAGAATCTATAGAGGTTGGCAATATAACTTCTTTCAATCTATCACAATCATAGAAACAGTATGTAGGAATTTCAGACAAATAGTTAGCCGAAGAAAGGTCAACTGAAGAAACCCCATCACAATTCTCAAAGGCTCTGTCCATTATGATCAGTTCATCCCAATCTTCCCCATAGGTCGTATCAGATGTCTCATCTGATGTGATTCTAGCACTTCCAAAAGTAGTTCCACGTCCTGGTAGGACTTCTACCAAAGTTACTATTGTATCGCCAGCAGCATCAACATAGGAATTAAAAATCAAACCATTTTCACACCAAAAATATGGATTTGCAATGGTTCCCGGAAATGTTTCTGCTGAAAAATCCACACTTGAAACTACAGGAGAGGCATAGAAGGGCAATACACCTATATCTGTCATATCCTCAGCAAATGTGACTGCTGATAAATACCCTGCATTATTTGAAAACGCACCATTAATTGAAACAGATGGTAATTTTGAAACATCATTAATTGTAATTGACTGCGTATCACTAAGATTTCTGAATTCTCGATTCGTTTCTAATGGTGTCTGTTTTGCATTCGTGATACTATCTATGCCCATTGGTAAAATAATACTGTATGTACTATTTATGATATCCTGTTGCACCTGTGTGATGGGATCGGCAATCGGTGCCCTGCGATCTACAATATCCTGCACCGTATAATTATTACTGGAAATACTGCCAATAACTGTTCCCAAACTTGGGTAGGAAAGCAGCGTAACACCTTGTTCTGTAGCATTATACTGAACAAGCAGATTATCTGGATTTCCAGAATCATATTGAATATAGGGTGCAGTTGTCCCATTTAATTTATTTTCTGAATTTGAAATATAGTTAAATGGAGCATAGCCCTCCTGTATTTTCCCTCGTATGGTCAGCGTATCTCCTGCCAAACAATTCGTATAGAAAGCCTCATTACCAATTGTAGTGACATTGACATCAAATATAGTCCCTCTCTGAAAATTATCATCTCTAAATGAAATCAGTTCCAGATTTGGGCAATTATAGAAGCACCTTGTCCCAATCGTTGTTGGATTTACACCATCAACTTGGTTGAAATATACTTCTTCAAGTGATGGACAAGCCGCAAAGGCCTGCTCACCAACACTTACGCCGTAGGTGTCAATTGTTACTGTCTGCAAATCAGACATGCCATAAAATGATCGATTTCCAATTGTCCTGATTGTGCTTGGAAGACTTAATGTAGCAATATCATCTGCATCATCCTTGTTAAAACAATCATCCGAAATACCTACAATAGTAAAAGGTCCTAGCATAGACGGAATACTGACATTTACACCACTCCCCGTACCCTTCTCGAATTTGGAGAGTATTACTTCACCAGATGAAGTACTGGCATCCACTGTAAATTTGTAACCATCAGAACTTTTTTCGTAGTGCCCGCCTGTTCCATCCACATAATAATAGGTTAATGGATAATCATAAGCATATGTATAAACAGCACTTGCAGTAGTAGGTGCCGGTCCCCAAAGATAGAATCCATCATACATTTCATCAAATTCAACTGTTGTATCCTCAAATCGTGTATTTAAATCTGTAATCTTTACATACTCCAATGATTGTCCACAACCATAAAACGTTCCTCTGGGATATGCGATTCCATGATTATTAGTCAATTCCACCGTGTAAAGACTGACACAGTTTGCAAAAATACCCTTGCCCATAGATGTAATATTAGGATTCATAACGATATTCTTAAGACTTGTACAATTCATGAATGCAAAATTACCTAACGTATCAAAGTTTCCTATTGCATTGCCACTACTCGCCGTACTCATCTCAATATTCGTAAGCGATGTGCAGCCTAGGAAAATACCATCTCCGACTGTTCTGATAGAGGATGGAAATGTGAAGGCAGTAAGCCTGTCTTTACAATTTGCGAATGCACCAGCTCCGATAATGGTACAGGAGCTGTCTTCCACAAATGTAACTGCATTTAAATTAGAACATCCTGCAAAGGCACGATTCCCTAAGGAAGTTAGCGCAGTCTGTAAGCTTATATTTTGTAGATTAGTACATCCCCGAAACGAATCGTTACCAATTCGTACAATATAATTGGGAATCTCAATCTTTGAAAAATCTGTTTTATCTCTAAAGGCATTATCTGCAATATAACGAATCAAGACCGTACCCGTACACCGATAGACACCCTCAGTATATTCAACCTCCTGTGTTGCGTTGCTGACAGGGATTGCAATTTCCGGATTCGCCTGTTGTGTGCCATCATGCTTATATATTATATCCACTACCGTGCTTGTCCCTATCCTGTTTCCTGAAACATCAAGATCGAATACAGTGTAAGAATCAGTTTTGGTCGGTGCACCATATCCAATTGTTTCTCTAAGAGGCAGTAATCCATCAATAACATAGATAGCCCTTGGATTATAACCCGTAACAGCAGCTTCTGTCGCGCTAAATCCTGTTGATGTATAATCAATATCATATAAATCAACGGGAAGATGATATACAGGATCCAACTCACAGGTTCCACTGGCATCTGTTACAAGCCATCCTGTGGCTGCATTAGATGAGATGCTGCTTACGTTGATTCCGCTAATTTCCGTTAATTCATCAACTGATGCTGGAGCAGTAATACCGTCAGGGGCCACAGCTTCTACATTTTTCACCGGTATCGCGGCTACGATTAATGCTGTTATCATTAACAGCGCAGCAATTGTTCTCCTTGCGCTTTTTTTGAGTCTTCTTTTCACTTTTCTAGGTGCTTTTGCTCCCATAAATATTCCTCCAAATAGTACCTTCTAAACTATTTTATCTTCTTTGCCACTACGACAAAGCGTTCTGCATCTGCAGTATCATGATCACAGGTGGATAGCGTGATAAGACTTTCGCCATATTTTGCTTCTACTCCTGTTTCATATAAGGACATCTCTTTCATATCTGTCATGTATGAATTAAATTCTTCCTCAGAATTTGCATCCAAAAACTGATAGTACTTAAATGTAATATCATCCTCATTATATACCTGTGAAAGAAAAACGTACATTACCTGATATGTGTTTTTCTCATATAAAGTATCAAACTGTATTAAATTGTGTGTTTCATAATACTCTTTTTCTTTATACTTGCTTAAATTTCCAAACATCTTCCCGGATTTCATGTTATGCCCATATATAATAATATTTTGACTTCTCGGCCATATACTAGCCTCAGCATTAATAAAAAGTGTTCCATTCTTATCATATTCCTGCTCAAAATTATGGTCCAGATAATATTCCTCATTAGGCGATTGCATAACTGGGAAGTCAATATTAGTATCGTCAATTTTAAGCCATCCAATTAGACTTTTATTTTTATTGTACAATGTTTTATAGTCATCTAGCATCTCTGGCGTATCTTCCTCCGTTTTCGTAAAAAAGCGATTTGGATTAAATACAATATCA
>CAZAAC010000008.1:34162-72153 GCA_964483155.1 uncultured Lachnospiraceae bacterium
CAGAATTTTTCAATTCTGCAAGTTCAGAAAATTCCTGTGATGTCTGATAAGCCTCATAACAATAATATGTAAAATAAGAAAGACAGCCTACCCCTAACAATAACATTGACCACATAAATATTTTTCTTCCTCTTTCGGCAGGCGCAGTCTTCTTTTTATATTTCCGTTTCAATTTTACGTTCTCCTCTATGCCTCTTCATTTATAGGGATATAAATTCTATATTGATGTATATTATTTTTTTCTCCATAGGCATGCTTTGCGGAATAATGATCCATTAGTCTCTCTAATAGTCCCTTCATATATGCTTCCGCATTCTCTAGTATTTTGTAACTCGGTAGTTCATATACAATATTCAACAAGTACTGCCCATTTGCAGTCTCGGTTACTGTAACTTTTGCGCGATATATCGGATATAAAACACTAAAATATTCTGTTGTTGCTTTTAGTATAAATCTGATATGTTGAAAACTTGCTTTTGCAATACTTCCTGCAACTTCATTCTCATATTTAAAATAACGATTTTCAGAAGCATCATGATACTGATTCAGCATTGCCATCTCAAAAGACTCTTGTTCAGCTAATCCTTCAAAATATATCTTCATAAATTCATATAGCAAGCGTATCGCATATTCAACTATATAATTTACTTCTACAGATATAAGATTTTTTTCACTTTCACTAATAACCATTTCTAAAACAACTTTAAATATCTTTACAATCTCCTGATAACCTTCTTCTCTGTCCTTAAGGATATCACTCATTTCAAGAAATAGTTTCTCATACTTTACGGTCTTCTGTTTATACTCTTCAGCAATCTTACTCTGCTGATCCCCGGAATTATATTGATCCAGCCCATCATATAACCATTTAACTACTTCTTCGGCAGATGTCCATGGTTTTATGATCAATTTATTGATATGTAAATCGTTATGGATATCAATTGCTTCTCCTGCTTCTTCTCTTTCTGCCATTAGCATGGTAATCGTATTAGGATATTGTCCATTTATAATCTCTAGTAACTCCCTGCCGCTCAATAAAGACATATTTAAAGCAATAACAGCAACCGCAATCTCATTTTCGTCTAAAATCTTCAGCGCTGCTTCTCCATCTGCGGCGAAAAAACACTTTACAGTCTTGTCCAACACAATTACTTTTAATCTATTGATTATGGTTTCATTCTCATCAACAAATAAAATTGTTCTCATATGTATTGTCCCGACCCCTTCGATTGTTTTCATGGCATACTTACATATATACATCATTGTACTATATATTGACGAAATTTCAAGCGTTTTGCTACATATTGCTTGAATTCTCATTTTGAGAAACAAATTCTCTCTAATATACTATCATGCATTTAAATTTCTTCAACATACATGACCCCGTTAATTTCCTTTAGACTATTTAGAATGTCTTCTCTTTGGTTTCCATATTTCATTTCAATTGTTAACAATGCCGTCACATAATCATTTTTTATTTTTGTTTTATTAACTTCATAATTTTCGATCTTTACTTCCATATTTCTGACCTCTTTCAAAAAATCAGAAGCATGTTTAAGTGTATTTAGTTCGACATATAAATCCAACACCTTCGAATGATGAGATACATAAGAGTCTAACTTTACAAGTAACCAAAATGTAATAATAACCAAGAGTAATGCAACCAGCGCGCCTTCCCAAAAACCAATTCCAACGGCAAGTCCAATACAGGCACATGCCCATAAACCAGCCGCTGTTGTCAACCCGCGGACTTGATTACGTCCTGTCACAATTATGGTTCCTACACCAAGAAATCCGACGCCACTGATAACCTGCGCTCCCATTCTTGTCACATCTATTTTTGAAGTGTCAAATACTTCCCCTGCATATTGGGCTGTGAGCATTACAAGCGCTGCACCCATGCATACAAGAACATGCGTCTTAATACCGGCACCTCTTCTTTTCCGTGCCCTGTCTATACCGATTACTGTTCCTACAAGCATTGCAAACATAAGTCTTAAAAAAACAGATAAAGCATTCACGCCCTGTATATATATCAAAAAATCCTCCCACATAATAGTTTCCCCCTTCTATTTATAACATGCAATCATGAAATACTTTAGATTTTGAAAAGTTGCTTTGATATAAATTCATTATTAATTATACAATATTTTGCTTATATTGTATATAATATTATGTTTTTTGCGAATAGTTGAGGTGGGTTTTAAATAAAAACCCCGCATATCAAAAAAGATATACGAGGTTTCAACTTTTATAAATAATATGTTTTCATAAATAATTATGCTGCATTTTTCTTTTTTGCCTGTGCAGTCAATGTTTTTATACCATCAATTGCTAAAATAACAGCCAAAACAACTAACAACAATGCAATTACAGTACGTATGATACTCCAGCCTACACCCTCACCTACTGCAATGATGTTCATAATATTGAATTTCAATGTAAATATCAGTGATGTTATTGTAACAACCAGCATAAATGCCATTGGAATAAAGAACATCTTATTATTCTTTCCAATTTTGCCAAGCCATGTCGCAACAGCCAATAACCCAAGTGCAGCAAGCAATTGATTAGCTGCTCCAAATAAAGGCCACACCTTCGCATATCCTGTCATACCAAGACCAACGCCTAAAATTACAGTAATGATTGTTGACACATAATTATTGGTTAAAAACTTCTTATAACCTGTCGCAGTTTTTGTTGTCTCGCCTTCGCTAAGCCAGAATTCCTGGAACATATATCGTGCAAGACGTGTTGCTGTATCAAGTGATGTTAAACAGAAAGCAGATACTGCTAATATCAACATGGAATAAGCAACTGATTCTGCCCCGGCAAATCCTGGAATAGAAGCAACCATTTTAGAAATACCTGTTGCAAAAACAACGGTAGGTGTAACTGTCTCTCCAGAAACATAACTAGACCAAACATATCCAACCGCAATAAGTGAAATAACTGCCAGTAAACACTCTACTAACATCGCACCATATGCAATTGGTTTTGCATCTCTTTCATTATCAAGCTGTTTTGCTGTTGTTCCTGAACCCACAAGTGAATGAAAACCAGAAATCGCACCACATGCAATTGTAACAAACAGTGCAGGAAATAAATAACCAATTGATGTTCCTGTCGGCGCCAATGTATCAACAAAGCCCGTAAAAGCTGGAATATCAACTGTAGGATGACTTCCAATAATACCAAAAACAGCAACTGCCATCATAAAATAGAGCAGAAAAGAACTCAGATAATCACGTGGCTGTAATAAAATCCATACTGGGGTTACAGAAGCAACCGTAATATAGATTCCAATAATAATCATCCACACCTTACCACTTAAGTATAATGGATGCCAGTTTAGTCCGATTACCATACATAAAACAATGACTGCAATACCAATAAGTGTTGATACTAAAAGTGACGCATTCTTTCTGTATACAAAGTAACCAAAAGCAATTGCGATTAAGATAAATAAAATTGAAATCATCGCTGTTGACGCATTAGCTGCGCTTGCTGCCACATCCAATACACCACTCTCATCAAAAGTAGCCTTAAATGTATTCGCAACAATTGATGCAAATGCTGCAACAACCAGAATTAATGTCAAATAAGAGAATACAATAAAAAGCTTCTTTGACTTCTGTCCCATTGTATCAGCAATTACCTCTCCTATAGACTGTCCTTTATGACGAATTGATGCAAATAAAGCACCAAAATCATGAACAGCTCCAAAGAAAATACCACCGACAATTACCCATAGAAGTACGGGTACCCAACCAAATACTGCTGCCTGGATCGGTCCATTAATAGGTCCTGCTCCAGCGATTGATGAAAAATGATGTCCCATTAAAACAGGTGCTTTTGCTGGTACATAATCCACATCATCTTCTAGTTCATGTGCTGGTGTCGGTTTTGTCTCATCGACACCCCATGTTTTTGCCAGCCACTTCCCATAAAATAAATAGCCCGCTACCAGTAGTACAATACTGATTAATAAAATTACTACCGCATTCATGTTCCTACCTCCCTTTTTTTGTTTTTGATACATGAATTATTCTTTTCAAAAATTTCGCATTATCTCTTCCACTACCATTAGTGTATATTTTAACTTGCTTAACATCAACCAATGCTGTATGAAAATCCATCCATCCGAGAAGCGAAAATTGAAAATTCTTATGAATATGACAATGACGTAATGCACGTAATGCATCCTTTGTGTATTCGTCACATACAAAAAGTGCCGTAATATATGTATACATATGTCCTGGTTTGGGTTCAATCAATCCCATCCCCTTTTCATATGCCATATCCCTGCACTGTTCATACAATTCTTTTGTTAATTGTGGAATCGAAAAAACGTAAACATACTCATGACTATCAGCACTCCACAATTGTGCTTTTTTCATTAAAACATATTTTTCCGAATGTACATGAAAAGTACATTCGGCAGTTAATAAACCTTCTGAGGTTTCAGACATTTTAATATCATAATATGATTCGTAGCTTTTAAGAATTTTATCCAGTACTTCTGTCCGTTTCAAAATGAATGCCTCTTTCAAAAAAACTTTTTTTGTAAAAATAGAGTGCTTTTTTGTAACTTATTGCCAATTAAAGTATTAAATAATTCATAATTTTATTAATATTTTATAAAGTATATCACAACAATATAAAAACATCAAGGTAGTTTCATGACAATATTTATAATTCTACCTGGTACATATATTTCCTTCATAATATCGCCAGACAATTTATCACCTAGTGCTATTTTACCTGCTATAATAGCATCTTCCTTTGATATGTCTGCGGCTACCTTTACAATCGTTTTTGTCTTGCCATTAATCTGCACTGCTACTTCCTTCTCATTTTCTTTCATAGCTTCTGCATCTGCTACAGGCCATTTTTCAGCAAATACCGATTTTTCATGTCCCAGTTCTCTCCATAGCTCTTCTGCAATATGTGGCGCGAACGGCGAAAGTAATACAACAAAAGTTTCTAACGTTACTTTGTCAATACCTCCATTTTTTGCCATATCAATGAAATTATTATTATATTCCATAAATCCAGATATTACTGTATTCAAACTGAAATGATTCAGACGCTGTGTAATATCGTAAATCAATTTATTACGTTCCTTAATCATATTCTGCGTTTCGCAGATACCTTTATCTTTATGATCCATAAAAAGTTTCCAAAAACGATTAAGAAACCTATATACACCATCAATTCCTCTATCATCCCACTCAGAATCAAGGTCAGGTGGCCCTACAAATAGTTCATATAGTCTTAAGGCATCACATCCATAATCGCTTACCAGCTCATCTGGAGATACAACATTCCCTTTTGACTTACTCATTTTGATTCCGTTTTTACCAGTAATCATACCTTGATTAAATAATTTTTTGAATGGCTCATCAAAGTCAATGATCCCTATATCATACAGAAACTTTGTATAAAATCTTGAATATAGTAAATGTAATACTGCATGCTCTACCCCACCAATATACATATCAACTGGAAGCAAAGCATCTGCCTTCTCCTTATTCACTAATTCTTTATCATTATGACTATCTATGTAGCGCAAAAAATACCATGATGATCCTGCCCATTGAGGCATCGTGTTCGTTTCTCTTTTTGCGGGTGCACCGCAAACTGGACAAGTAGTATTTACCCACTCTGCAATATCTGCCAAAGGAGATTCACCGGTACCAGTAGGCTGATAAGATTCTACCTCTGGTAAGAGTAAAGGAAGCTCCTCCTCTGGTATGGGAACGCATCCACAGCTTGGACAATGTATGATTGGAATTGGTTCCCCCCAATAACGCTGTCTTGAAAATACCCAGTCTCTCAATTTATAATTTGTAGTCTTCTTGCCTAAACCGCGCGCTTCTATCATGATAGGGGCTTCTTGTTTCAATGTAGAGGACTCCATACCATTCCATTCCCCTGAATTAATCATAATGCCAACTGCATCCGTGTAGGCTTCTTTCATATCTTCTATTTCAATACCCTCTTTTGCAATAACCTGCATAATTGGAATATTATACTTCGATGCAAATTCAAAATCTCTATCATCATGTGCTGGAACGCACATAATAGCACCTGTCCCATAATCAGCAAGTACATAATCTGATAACCATATCGGTATCTTCTCTTCATTAACTGGATTAATCGCATAAGAGCCTGTAAATACACCCGTTTTCTCTTTATCCTGTAATCTGTCTACATTTGATTTCATGGAAGAGTCATAGATATAGTTTTCGACAGCAGCCTTTATTTCTGGTTTTGCGATTTTTGCTGCAAGAGCATGCTCAGGTGCAAGCACCATAAAAGTTGCCCCATAAAGTGTATCTGGCCTTGTCGTATAAACGGTAATGACATCTTCACTTCCCTCTACCTTGAAATTGACTTCGGCACCATATGATTTCCCAATCCAATCTGACTGCATCTTTTTAACCTTTTCAGGCCAATCTAATTTATCAAGGTCGCTAAGCAATCTGTCAGCATATTCTGTAATCTTTAACATCCATTGCTTAAGGTTCTTCTTTGTCACTTCAGCGCCGCAACGTTCACATTTGCCATTGACTACTTCTTCATTTGCAAGTCCTGTTTTACAAGATGGGCACCAATTAATTGGCATTTCTTTTTCATATGCCAAGCCCGCTTTAAACATTTTGACAAATATCCATTGTGTCCACTTATAGAAATCGGGATCTGTAGTATTCACTTCCATGTCCCAATCATAAAGCGCCGCAATCTGATTAATCTGTTTTTTAATATTCTCTACATTTTCTGCTGTTGATTTTGCTGGATGCACTCCCATTTTAATGGCATAGTTCTCAGCTGGGAGGCCAAAAGCATCCCAACCCATTGGATGTATAATATAATAGCCATTCAACAATTTATACCGACTCCATACATCAGAAATGACATACCCTCTCCAATGTCCGACATGTAATCCATTTCCTGATGGATATGGAAACATATCCAAGCAATAATACTTTTCTCTCTTTCCATCATTAACATTGACAGGATTCTCTGCCCATAACTTAGTCCATTTTTGTTCAATTTCTCTGTGATTGTATGGTACTGCCATTATAATCTCCATTCTGCTACTGACGCCACTAGCACAAATTGTAATGAAAAATGATGCGCGTCTTTCACCATCCCTTTACATTTTTAGAAACATTATAAAACAAAAAAAGCCCTTTCGTCTTCCATAACAGAGACGAAAAGGCTAATCATTTCCGTGGTACCACTCTAATTCATTCTTGCGAATGCACTCATTTATCGATAACGGGATATCCCGCCCCAATCTACTATTCTTTCAACCAGGGAACTCCAAGGCGAGTTGGGAGTTTTCATTTATTGCTTTTCACCAAACAGCAACTCTCTAGAAAATGTACACTCTTAGTACTCCTCTTCAACGTCTATTCTTTTCATGAAGTTAATTTTATCATAAAATAAGCTTTTGTCAAGAGTACATCTTTATATGATTTCTTGTTTTTACTATGACACTTTTTCAAACTGACTGTTATACAAATCAGCATAGAACTTGCCAGACTTCAATAATTCTTCATGATTACCACTTTCAATAATATCTCCATCTTTCATGACCAATATCACATCTGCATTACGTATCGTAGATAATCTATGTGCAATTACAAAAGATGTTCTTCCTTCTGTCAAACGATCCATCGCTTTTTGAATAATTACTTCTGTACGTGTATCAACTGAACTTGTAGCTTCATCAAGAATTAATAATGGCGCATCTTGAATCATGGCTCTTGCAATCGTTACAAGTTGCTTTTGTCCAACAGACAGGTTTGCCTTGTCATTCAAAATTGTATCATAACTATTCGGCAGTGTTTTAATAAAATGATGTAACCCTACTGCTTTACACGCTGCTACGACCTGCTCATTTGATACTCCTTGTTTACTATAAATTATGTTTTCTCTGATAGTACCTTCAAAGAGCCAACTGTCTTGTAGTACCATACAAAATTGACTGTGCACATCTGCACGTGTTACCTGATCAATTGGAATACCGTCTAAACGAATCACACCACCATCAATCTCATAGAATCTCATAAGGAGATTTACAATTGTAGTTTTACCGGCACCTGTTGGCCCTACGATAGCTACTTTTTGCCCCGCTTTAATGCTGGCTGAAAAATCATGGATAATCATTTTATCCTTATCATAGCCAAACGTTACATGTTCAAAATCTACGTTTCCTTTGATATCTGAAAGAATTTTCACCTTATTATCCTCGTTATCAAGTTCCTCTTCTTCAAACAGTTCGAAGACACGCTCGCTAGCTGCTGCAGTTCTTTGCAAATTTTGTGCTGCCTGTGCGAGCTGTGATAATGGCTGTGTAAATAAGCGGATATATAGCATAAAAGCTACAATTATGCCAAAGCTAATCGTTCCCTCCATTGCTAACAAGGCTCCAATAACACAGACACATACATATCCAAAGTTCCCTATG
Organism: uncultured Lachnospiraceae bacterium; assembly: GCA_964483155.1. Classification (GTDB taxonomy): domain Bacteria; phylum Bacillota; class Clostridia; order Lachnospirales; family Lachnospiraceae; genus JAAYYM01. Next base: position 42,645 of record CAZAAC010000008.1, read on the forward strand.
AATGCCATGATTGGCATCATAAGTCCGGACATGAATTGTGATTTCCATCCGCTTCTATAAAGCTTGTCGTTAATTGTTTCAAATATCTGCTTTGCTTCTTTTCCTCCATTATATGCTTTTACAACATTATGTCCTGTATATACTTCTTCAATATGACCATTAATTTCACCTAGCTGCTTCTGCTGCGCTGTAAAATATTTCTGTGACTTTTTCAAAATTAATGTCATGAGCATAAATCCAATCATCGTACTGCCGATTGCTGTCAAAGCTAATATCCAGTTTGTATAAAACATCATAATAGTCGCACCAACAAACATAGTCACTGCAGTTACTAACGTCCCAATGCTCTGATTCAAAGTCTGTCCAATGGTATCTACATCATTCGTGACACGGCTAAGCACATCACCATAGCTTACCTTATCAAAATACTTAAGGGGCAGTTTGTTTACTTTTTGAGATATTCCTGTTCGTAAGTTCTTAGATATTTTCTGTGTTACGGATGCCATTATAAAGCTTTGAAAGAAACTTAATAATGCTGCACCTACATAAACAAATACAAGTACTGTGGCAATTTTAACCACTGCATTAATATCTATGGTTCCTGAGAGACCCTTTGTTATTTCATTTGTCATATCTTTCAATTTATCCGGGCCTGAAATTTGCAATACTGTTCCGCTAACTGCTGCAACTAATGCAACACCGATAGCAGGTAAGTAACCTTTACAGTAAACAATCAATTTACCCCAGGTTTTTCTAAATTCCTTTGGTTTTTCTACAACACCACCGCCACCCGGACCACCTAATCCTCTGGGGCCACCAATAAAAGGTTTTGAATTTCTATTTTCACTCATAATCAAGTTCCTCCTTGCTAAGCTGTGACATTGCAATCTCTTTATATACTTCACAGGATTTTAGTAGTTCTTTATGAGTTCCGATTCCCACCACATTGCCTTCATCTAAAACAACAATCTTATCTGCATCCATAATCGTCCCAATTCTCTGCGCAACAATTATGCTCGTAACGCCTGCTGTTTCTTGCTTCAAAACGCTTCTCAATATACGATCTGTTTTATAATCTAAGGCTGAAAAAGAATCATCAAAAATATAGATTTCTGGCTTACGACAAATGGCACGCGCAATCGCAATACGCTGTTTTTGTCCCCCCGATACATTGGCACCGCCTTGTGATATTGAGGACTGATAGCGTTCCTCCATCTCTTCTACAAAATCTGTTGCCTGCGCAATCTGCACCGCTTTTTTTATTTCTGACTCAGAATAATCATTTTTTCCGTTGTCTCCATAGGCTATATTAGAACTTACTGTTCCACGAAACAAAACTGCTTTTTGTGGAACATACCCGATTTTATTATTAAGTGATTGTTGAGAATATTCTTTGACATTCACACCATCAACAAGAACTTCTCCCTCCGTAGCATCAAAGAAACGAGGAATCAAATTAATTAATGTACTTTTACCGCTTCCTGTGGAACCAATAAAAGCTATGGTCTGACCTTTTGTAACAGTAAAGCTTACATCTCTGATTACATACTCTGCCGCATCTGGATACTTAAAGCAAACATTTCTAAAAGTAACTTCTCCCTTTATACCCTGTTTGCCGTCAGTTAGTATTCCATCCATTATGGTTGGTTTTGTATCTAAAACTTCATTCACACGTTTCGCTGAAACAGTTGCTCTTGGTAATAGGATGAATAGCATAACAAGCATCATAAAAGCCATAATGATTTGCATTGCATAAGCTGAAAATACTACCATATTTGAGAATAATGTGAGTTGATCTACGCGTGCTGCTTCATTAATCAGATAAGCACCGATCCAGTAAATTGATAAGCTAAGACCACTCATTATTAGTGACATTGCTGGCATTAAGGCGGACATCGCACGACTGGTAAATAAATTTGTATTTGTAATATCTCTATTGGCTACTTCAAATTTTTCTTCCTGATAGTCTTCCGCATTATAAGCACGTACTACCCGAAGTCCCGTTAAATTCTCTCTTGTCACACGATTTAAATTATCGGTAAGTATTTGCATTTTTTTGAATTGTGGTAGCACAAATGTCATAATAAATGAAATTATAATAATCATGACAAAAACAGAAACGCCAGTCGCCAGCGTCCATTCAACTCCTTTTCCAGAAATCTTAATGATAGCCCATATAGCTAAAATCGGCGCCTTAACTATCATCTGCAGACCCATAGTTACCAGCATCTGTATCTGCGTAATATCATTGGTGGAACGTGTTATGAGGCTCGATGTTGAGAAAGAATTGATCTCTTCCATTGAGAAAGACTGCACCTTGGAAAACAACATACTCCGAAGCCTTTGAGAAAAGGATGCTGCAATCCTTGCGGCGAAAAAGCTAACCGTGATTGCACTGGCCAGACTCCCTAGTGCACATAATAACATTTTTCCACCTGCTAACCATATTTCCGACATACTACTATCGGGCGTCTGCACCAACATGGTTATCTTCGACATATAATCTGGCAATTTCAAATCAAGCCAAACCTGTATCACGATGAACACAAGACTGATCAAAGCCTGTATCCATTCTCCTCTTTTAAAGTACTTAAATATCCTTATCATTCTGACACCTATTCTCCTTATTCTGTGCAAGTCTCCCTATAATACGTACATATTCCTGTGCATCCTGCTCTCCAAGACTCTCCAACATATGAGTAACATCACCAAGGACCTTTGTGTGTTGTTTCTCTGTCTCTTCTTTTCCTTTTGCCGTTAGTGTGACCAATACTCTTCTTCTATCATTTTTATCAACTTGACGAGAAATCAGATTCTTCTTTTCCAAAGTTCGTAGTGTTGCTGCAATTCGTGCAGAACTAATCTCCATCTGACTACTTATTTCGCTTGGAAGAACATCACCTTTTCGCATATATATATACTCTAAAACAAATGGTTCTCCGCATATAGACTTATTCATTTCCTGGTGCTTTTTTCCCTTATGAAGCATAAACATATTCTGCATTAGTCTCATCGCCAGTTCTGTGTAATCCATATAGATACCTCCTAAATCATTCATATCTAACACTGTTAGTAAATTACCACTATTCCATGCATTCGTCAAGCAAGTAAAAGTTTTACGTCATTATTTACTTTTCCAATACCTTTAATATATGTATTTGAAAAACCTGTATTGATTGAGGGGGGGGGGGACAATATTTTCTTCGGAAATATTTGTGACCTCCGCGACACTATCTACAATTAATCCAACAGAATTGTCTAATATATCGATAACGATGATACATGTACGCTCGTTGTATTCTAAAAAAGGCTTTTTAAAGCGTAAGCGAATGTCCATAACTGGAATTATTTTCCCTCTTAGGTTAATGATGCCACGTAGATATGTTGGCAGCTCTGGTACTTCAGTAATTGGTAGAATACCAATAATTTCCGTCACAAATTCTATCCCTATACCATAAAACTCATCCCCTAAAATGAAGGTTAAGAACTTGCCTTTTTGCGTATCCTCTTCTTCTTCTAAATACTCTTCCATTTTTATTTTTGCCATTCTTTCTCCTTTCTGCTAGAATTTAGCTTCTTATTTTGTTCTTGACTGCGTCAAACCTACAATATCTATAATCAAACTAATACTACCATCTCCTAAAAGTGTGCAACCCGACAAACTCTGTATGTTCCTTGTTTGTTTAATATAGTGTGGGAGCGATTTTACGACAACCTGTTGTTGCCCGATAAGTTCATCCGCAAATAAACAGATCATCCTTGCATCCTGTTCCACCATTATAAGAACGCCCTCATGAAATTCTTTCACAGTTTTCTTTACATCAAAGTATTTGTGCAGTCTAAGTACTGAATGACAATTACCACGTACCATAATCATCTCATTGCCATCAGGGTCGACAAAACACTCACCTGCTTTGGGCCGAAATGACTGTTTAATCGTTGTAATTGGAATTGTGTAACATGAGTCTCCTACCTTCACATTCATACCGTCTATAATTGCCAGCGTCAGGGGGATTTTCATCGTCATGCAAGTACCTTCTCCAAATGTCGAATCGACTAAAATAGTCCCGCCTACAAGTTGCAGATTTTTAGAAACAACATCCATACCAACACCGCGTCCAGAAAATTCCGTGATATTTTCATTGGTTGAAAATCCTGGCAATAGAATCAGATTATATATCTCACGATCAGTAAGAACTGTTGTTTCATCCACTAACCCCGCTTTTATGGCCTTTGCTAAAATACGTTCTTTATCAAGTCCTTTGCCATCATCCCTCACAATTACAAGAACATCACTCCCTGCATTCTTTGCTTCAAGCGTTACCGTTCCTATCCTGTCTTTCCCTTTCTTAATACGTTCATCATTTTCTTCTATCCCGTGGTCTACCGCGTTGCGAATCAAATGCATCAGTGGATCTGCTATATGCTCAATAATATTCTTATCTACTTCCGTTTCTTCGCCAATAAGTTGAAGTTCTACTTAGCGCCCAAGTTTTTTACACATGTCTCGCATAATGCGTTGCATTTTCATAAATGTCGTTGAAAGAGGTACCATACGAATTGACATGACTGTATCTTGAATTTCTGATGTGATCTTATGTAAAAGTCTTGCTGCCTTTGTAAAATTCTCTAATTCCAGCTCTACTATATCTGGATTTTGTGTTACCATTGCTTCTGAAATCACCATCTCTCCAACCAGATCCATAAGCTTATCCAGTTTATCAACATTGACGCTAATAACACTTTGAGGCCCGCTGCTTATTATTTCTTTATTATTTTGCTCTTTATTATTAGTTTCATATGAGCCTTTTTTTTCCATCACCTGCGGCATCTTAATCTCTTTTTCTTCAAGAATAGAGCCTTCATTTTTTTCTAATTTTAAAAAAGTCTCTTCATCTGGTATTTCTTCCAATTTCAATTCCTTCAAAAAAATGGTTTCTTCTAAAAAGCTTTTTATTTTTTCATAACTTAGATTTGTTCTTATATATATTTTAAAACCATTTTCTTTTATGAATTCAGAATCACTATCGCTTCCCGAGCCTACTTCTGGGATAGAAAAAAGTTCTTCTGCCAAATCTGTTAAATTATGTATGATGGTATAAGCACGAATGCTCTCCATTTCACATCCTTCTTCAAAATATACAACTGCTTTGAAAAAATTTTTAGCATCATATGTAATTTTCTTTTCTGGAGCAATATAATATTTTTGCTGTTTATTTGATTCCTCTACTTTAATCGTTTGTCCTGATGGATTCTCAGACTTAAGATACAGCATGAATTCCTTAATTTTTTCAATTAATACGCTAGCATCACCATCCGCACCATCCCCACCTTTGATTTTTGCCAATTCAACTTTTATAAAGTCTACACCTTCAAACACTATGTCAGACAATAATGAGTAATCAACTAGTGTAGGCTTTGCCTCTCTCAAAAAATAAAAAACATCTTCCATGCTATGAGCAAGTGCCGCAATATCGTTATACAGCATCATCGCAGATGAACCCTTGATCGTATGCATGAAGCGAAAAATTTCATTTATGGAATCCTCTGCATAAAAGCCTTCTTTTTCACTTGCAAGGACAGCTAGTTCAAGCTGTTCAATCATTTGGGTTGTCTCAAATAAATACATTTCTAACATTGGTTCATTCACAAATTGTGACACTGGCCTTCCCCCTTTTCACTGGTCCTTTTACGCTTACTCACCAACTACTTTTTTAATGGTATAAATTATCTGTTCTTCTTTAAACGGCTTTACAATAAACGATGCAGCACCATTCACAATCGCTTCTCTTACTAACATTTCCTGCCCCATTGCAGAGATCATAACTACTTTTGCATTAGAATCAAATTGACGAATTTCTTTTAGTGCTTCTATTCCTGTCATTTCGGGCATCGTAATATCCATTGTAACTACATCCGGTTTAAGTACCTTGTATTTTTCAAAAGCAACCTTTCCATTTTCAGCTTCTCCAACGATTTCAAAGTCATTATGCTCCAAAACAGTTTTAATTGTTAATCTCATAAATGCAGCATCGTCTACAATCAATACTCTTTTCATTTGCTCTTGTCTCCTTTAGCCATACAATATTTTTTGAAATCACCTTTGAAATATTAAGTTCTTGCAATTCCCCATATTCCCTTTAATCCTTTGTCATATTTTACTTTTTCTTTTTGTTTTTTATTAATTAATTGTTTTTGTTTGAATTATCTGTCAATTTGAGGGTCAAAAAAACATGGAATAATTTGAAGTATTCAACAAAAATCCCATGTACACTGTGTACATTTAAATTAGTTTACAAATAGTTCTAATTTAAGAATTATCTGTCAACTATTTGAATATTTTAACATATATGTATCTATCTATCTTACAATCACTTTTCTGTAAATCATTGTATTTAAATTGTATTTCCTCTCTCTGCTCAAATATATAGTCAACTAGCTAATCAAAAAAATTATCTTACCGCCAATCATTACTAAGAAATCCTTTACATTGCTTCTCTTCTTATCTATTATAATCTATATATGGAATCAAACAGTCTCTTTCCAGCTTCTGTTCTAAACACTTTGTTTCTTACACTTATAATTGCTGTCTTCTCCATACTATCTTCCCACGCATTAACCAAGAAATCTGCTTCCACCAATATCTGATAATCTATTTGCGCAATCGTATGATAGGTATGATGATGTGCAATTAACCAACATATCCTCTCAATGGTCTCGTTTTCAATTTCCAACCCCTCTAACAGTATTTTTGCCTCATTTGGTCCCTCCATTTGCTGATAGTATCCAGAAGCGCTATTATGCTTTTTTTCACTTATCTTTATGCCAATATCATGCGTGATAGCTGCCATCTCAAGTATTTCCTGTGTCTTTTCATCCAAGCCTTCCAGTTCCCCAATCGTTTTAGCAAATCCATATACTTTTAGCAAATGATTAATCCTTTTGACATCACCCTCAAAATATCGCACCATCCCTTCCATTACCTGTGTACTCCTATTCACATTATCGCCCTCCTATACTGATCTCATATGTTATGTATTATCTATTATCTGCATATTCTTTTCAATATCTTTTTTAAGCTTGCATAACACAATCTTTCTTGATTCATGGGAAATTCAGAAATCTTTCTCGTAAGTCGAAAAATGCTGGACATTGCCCAGCATTTTTCACTATACTATTATCAATTCAATTTCTCAACCTTATGATTCTACACCGTCTTCAAGCTTTGAAGCTCTTGCAACAATTTCTTTTTCCTGAATATCTGAAGGTGCCTGTTCATAACGTACAAACGCATATTCATAATTCCCGCGTCCACCTGTCATAGAGCGAAGATCTGTGCAATATCCATGTAAGCCCGTCATTGGAATATCTGCCTCAACAATCTGTTTCCCATTGCCAACAGGCGTCATTCCTAGTACACGGCCACGACGTTTATTCAGATCACCCATGACATCACCAGTAAAGTTATCAGGAACAGTAACCTTTATTAAGGCGATTGGTTCTAAAAGAATCGGTCCCGCTTCTAAAAATCCTTTTTTAAACGCCTGAATTGTAGCCATTTTAAATGCTTGCTCCGAAGAATCTACAGGGTGATAAGAGCCATCATAAAGAATTGCCTTAACACCAACTACCGGATATGCTGCAAGTGGACCTTTAATGACTGATTCCGCCAATCCCTTTTCGACAGCAGGGAAATAGTTTTTCGGAACTGCGCCGCCGACTACCACTTGCTCAAACTCAAATGCTTTATCCATTGTCCCGAGTGGCTCAAATCTCATCTTAACATGACCGTATTGTCCATGACCTCCTGATTGCTTCTTATACTTAGACTCCACATCAGAGTTTTTCTTTATCGTTTCTCTAAATGCCACTTTGGGTTCTGTTAATTCAATCTCCACTTTATAAACATTATGAAGTTTACTTGCCACAACCTCCAAATGCTGATCACCCATACCATAAAGTAATGTTTGTCGATTTTCACCATCATTGACATTTTTAAGCGTTAAATCTTCAATTATCATTTTCTGCAAAGCACCTGATATTTTATCGATATCTGCTTTGTTCTTCGCCTTGTACCGCATACATGTATAAGGCTTACTGATTTCAGTCATGCCATATTTAATTGGATTAGCCTTTGTCGATAAAGTATCTCCTGTTCTGGCAGCTGTAAGTTTTGGAATTGCCCCCAAATCACCCGCATGAATTTCTTTAACCTCTATTGGTTTATTACCCTGTAATATAAAGAGTTTAGATATTTTTTCTTCAGTATCCTTATCCTGATTATATAACACATCATCTGATTTAAGAACGCCCGAGCAAACCTTAACCAGCGAATATTTTCCAATAAAAGGATCAACAATTGTCTTCCAGATATATGCTGACTTTGGTTTTGCAAAATCATAATTTGCTTGGAATATCTCATTTGTTTTTAAATTAAGACCTGCCATTTCCCTCATGTCAGGACTTGGGAAATACTTAATAATATCATCCATTAAAGTAAACATACCCTGACACAATATACTTGATCCCATGGAAACGGGTACAATATTACACTCTGAAATACTAACACGTAATGCAGATCGAATCTCCGCCTCCGAAAAAGTTTCTCCACCAAAATACCGCTCCATAAAATCTTCACTTGTCTCAGCAACGGCCTCCATCAAAGTGTCACGGCATATCTGAAGATTAGGCTCTGAATAATCAGGGATATCACATTGCACGACCTGACCTTTATCTGTCCATCTGTTTGCTGTTTCACTAACCACATTTACATATCCCACAAATTTCTCGTTTTCTCGTATTGGCAAATGGAAAGGTGCTATCTTTTTTCCGTACCTAGCTGTTAAATCTTCTACCACCTGACGATAACTAGCATTATCTACATCCATATCTGTAACAAAAAATATTCTCGGTAATTTATATTTTTCGCATAAATCCCATGCCTTCTCTGTTCCTACTTCAATTCCAGCCTTACCTGATACTACTATAATAGCGCCTGCTGCTGCTCCAACTGCTTCTTCTGCCTCACCTACAAAATCAAAATATCCTGGTGTATCCAGCACATTGATTTTTGTGTCTTCCCATTCGATTGGAATGATCGATGTGCCAATAGAAAACTGTCGTTTTTGCTCTTCTTTATCATAATCACTGATTGTATTCCCGTCTGTAATTTTACCCATACGGTTTGTTATCCCTGAAAGATAAGCCATCGCTTCTACCAAACTAGTCTTGCCGGCACTCCCGTGACCTAAAAGCACCACATTACGAATCTTGTCAGTTGTGTAAACATTCATATTTAAGTCCTCCAATACATTTAGTGTTATTTACTCAGAAAATTAATGAGCCCATGTGAATATTGTAATAAAAATATAGCTAAATTGCAAGCGCTATTATACAATATCAACAATTAAAAATATTCTTCGCTTTAAAGTGTTAAACTTCGACGTGGTGAAGTGTTGACATTTAAATAAGATAACGCTAAAATGAACTTATGACAAATTTAGAAAGGTGCATCTGCTATGATTATTGTAATGAAATTGGGAGTCTCTCCCGAAAATATAGAAAAAATTGTTAATACTATTCAAGAAAAAGGATTAGAAACACATCTGTCACAAGGAAAAGAAGTTTCTATTATTGGTGTAGTTGGTGATACATCAAAACTTGCATATGACAATCTCGAAATATTTGAGGGCGTAGATAAAATTGTCCCTGTAACAGAATCCTACAAACTCTCAAACAAAAAATTTCACCCGGAACCATCTATTGTTAAAGTTGGCAACACTTTTATTGGTCCAGATAATTTAACCATTATGGCTGGTCCCTGTGCAGTTGAGACAGAAGAACAACTGTTGTTAATTGCAAAAGAGGTTAAGAAAGCAGGCGCTACTATTGTAAGAGGTGGTGCATATAAGCCAAGAACGTCTCCTTATGCCTTTCAGGGACTTGAGGAAGAAGGATTAAAATTTATGTATACAGCAGGTAAAGAAACGGGTCTTGCAACAATATGTGAAATCGTTAGTCTTGATGCCATCAATGCTGCTGTAAAGTATGTAGATATGCTTCAAATTGGAGCGCGCAATATGCAGAATTTCTATTTATTAAAAGAGGCTGGGAAATCCGGACTTCCTGTTCTGTTGAAACGTGGACTTTCTGCTACAATAGAAGAATGGTTGAATGCTGCTGAATATATTATTGCGGAGGGTAATCCAAATGTAGTACTTTGTGAACGTGGTATTCGGACTTTTGAGACTGCTACTAGAAATACATTAGATATTAGTGCCGTTCCTGTGCTAAAGTCAAAGACTCACCTTCCCGTGATTGTAGATCCCTCTCACGCAACCGGTGTGCGTGCCTATGTTCCTGCACTCGCAAAATCGGCAATTGCGGCTGGTGCTGATGGGCTAATGATTGAGGTTCACAATGACCCTGCCAATGCGCTTTCCGACGGTCCACAATCTCTTACTTTTGAACAATTTGATACACTATGTGATGAAATAAAACCTTTTTGCAAAATAATGAATAGAAAATTTTCATAAAATTCATTTAATTTTTTGTTCAAAATTTGGAGGTACTATATGAAACAACTTAAAATCGGATTTATCGGGCTTGGATTGATAGGTGGATCTATTGCAATGGCTATTAAGAAAGCTTATCCCGATGCATCAATTTATGCCTTCGATCATGATATTGACACACTGGTTACAGCACAAAATGATGGCACAATTGATGTCATTTGCTTATCTATTGACATTTCTTTTTCGGAATGCAATTTTGTTTTTCTTTGTACGCCTGTTATAAGCAATACTTCCTATCTTAAAATGATAACATCTATTTTGTCTAAAGATTGTATTCTGACTGATGTGGGAAGTGTAAAGGAAAACATACATAAACAGGTAATAGAATACGGTCTTAGTTCTTATTTTATAGGCGGTCATCCAATGGCAGGTTCAGAAAAATCTGGCTATAAAAATGCTAGTTCACGTCTGTTTGAAAATGCATATTATATTTTAACGCCTTCTGCCGACATTAGTCAAAAAAAGGTAGGCTATATGAATGACCTAATTACTGCAATTGGTGCCATTCCGATTATACTAAATGCTTCTACGCATGATCATGCAACTGCCGGAATCAGTCATCTGCCACACATTATTGCCTCTTCTCTTGTTGACTTTATTAGGACAGAAGACTCTGATGATGAGATCATGCGCACCCTGGCAGCTGGTGGTTTTAAAGACATTACCAGAATTGCTTCTTCTTCTCCTGAAATGTGGAGAGATATTTGCTTGACAAATAACCATAACATCAGCGACTTACTTTTTTTCTATATAAAAAAGCTGACTGAAATTCATTCTCATATTACTACTATGGATAAGGATTGGCTTTTTCATTTTTTTGATACCGCCAAAGAATATCGCGATTCCATGCAAGATGCTTCTCTCGGTCCGATAAAGAAATCATATGTTTTATATTGTGATATTCCGGATGAAACAGGTATCATCGCAACAATTGCTTCTCTTCTTGCAAAGCATTCGATTAGTATAAAAAATATTGGTATTATACATAACCGCGAATTTGAATCTGGTGTTTTGAAAATTGAGTTTTATGAGGAAAGCTCTTCCCTTATTGCTCTTGACATTTTGCGCTCATACAACTATATTATTTACGAAAGAAATTGATTTTGAGAAAGGAAACAAATATGATATTCAAAAAAATTGACGGCCTTAAGGGAGAAATTACGGTTCCTGGAGATAAATCCATTACACATAGAGCCATTATGATTGGTGCTATTGCAAATGGTCAGACTGAAATTCGCAATTTTCTATTTGGAGCAGATTGTCTGTCAACAATAGAATGTTTTAAAAAATTAGGTGTACATTTTGATTTTGCAGATGAAACCACCTCTAATATCGTAACTGTTCATGGTGTTGGGTTACATGGGCTTAAAGCTCCTACTAGTGTTTTGGATGTCGGCAATAGTGGTACTACTATGCGTTTGTTATCAGGGCTATTGGTCGGTCAGGAATTTGATGTGGAATTAACTGGAGATGGCTCGATTCAGCGTCGCCCCATGAAACGTATTATCGAACCGCTATCATTAATGGGTGCTGATATATGTAGTATTTTAGATAATGACTGTGCCCCACTTAGTATTCGTGGTAAACAAATCAATGGCATACACTATGAGAATCAGTTCGGTTCTGCACAAGTAAAATCTGCCATTCTCCTTGCGGGTCTATATGCAGATGGGAAAACATCAGTTACTGAAAAGAATCCAAGTCGTAACCACTCTGAAGTCTTAATTGATTATTTTGGCGGTGAGATTTATATAAAAGATAATACGATTACCATTTGTCCAGAGACGACTCTTTTCGGACAGAATCTATTTGTTCCAGGAGACATATCTTCTGCTGCATATTTTATAGCGGCAGCACTAATTGTACCTAATTCGGAGGTTTTGATACGGGATGTTGGTATTAATCCCACACGTGATGGTATCCTTCATGTTGTAAAAGAGATGGGCGGTAATATTGAAATTTCAAACGAACGATTTGATGGTGAACCATTTGCAGATATTTTTGTTAAATCCTCTTCTTTACACGGTATTACAATTGAGGGTAGCATTATTCCCTCTTTAATTGATGAACTGCCTATTATTGCTGTATTAGCTGCCTACGCAGAAGGTCAGACTATCATTAAAGATGCCGCTGAACTTAAAGTAAAAGAATCTGACCGTCTGGAAGCAATTGCAGATAATCTTTCTTCTATGGGTGTTGATATCACTGCTACCGAAGATGGAATGATTATAAATGGCGGAAATCCAGTGATTGGTGCAGTTGTTGGTTCCAGATTAGATCATCGTATCGCCATGTCCTTTGCCGTTGCTGGGCTCGGCGCAGAAGGTGCAACCGAAATCATCGGCAGTGAGTGTGTTAAAATTTCTTATCCCGATTTTTATCGTGATTTACAATCTCTTTATATCTAAAAGTTTTCAAGAAAAAAGTAACCACACTTCTGGTTACTTTTTTTCTTTTCAATTATTTCTATTTTTTAAGCAATAACGAAGTACCCGTCATTTCTTTTGGTTGTTCCTTTTCCATAATCTGAATCAAAGTCGGAATGATGTCTGCGAGACAACCGCCTTCACGTAAAGTATAAGAACGATCATAGTTCACCAATATGAATGGCACTGGATTGGTTGTGTGAGCTGTAAATGGTTCACCTGTTTCGTAATCTAAAAGTTGTTCTGCATTACCATGATCTGCACATATGAACATGACCCCATCTACAGATTTAATAGTCTCAACTACTTTTCCAACACATTCATCTACTACTTCAATTGCTTTTATAGTTGCTCCTTCTACACCTGTATGCCCCACCATATCTGGGTTTGCAAAGTTAACAATAATCACATCATACTTATCAGAAGTAATTGCTTCCACAAGCTTATCACATACCTTATATGCACTCATTTCTGGTTTCAAATCATATGTTGCAACTTCCTTTGGTGAGTCTACTAAAATCCTGTCTTCTCCACTATTTGGTTTTTCTATCCCGCCATTAAAGAAAAATGTTACATGCGCATACTTTTCTGTTTCTGCAATTCTTGCCTGCGTCATACCATTGGCTGCCAACCATTCTCCAAACGTATTGGTTACTGCTATTTTCTCAAATGCTACTTTCTTATTTGCAATTGTAGAATCATAATCAGAAAAACATACATATGTCAATTGCAATCTAGTTGTTCTCTCAAAACCCTTGAAATTATCATCGCAAAATGCTCTCGTAATCTCTCTGGCCCTATCTGGTCTGAAATTGTAAAAAACAACAGAATCCTTATCTTGAATCAGTGCTAGTGGTTTCGCATCTTTTGTAACAACAATAGGCTTAACAAACTCATCTGTTTCTCCCCTGTCATAAGATGCCCTGATTCCATCAGGCCCTGTTGCATAAGCTGCGCCAATACCCTTTGTAAGTGCATCGTAAGCCAAAGAAATCCTATCGAAATTGTTATCTCTATCCATTACATAATAACGCCCCATTACGGAAGCAACCTCGCCAACTCCTAATTTTTTCATTTCAGCTTCCAGCTGCTCAACATACCCAAGTCCCGAAGATGGTGGTGTATCACGCCCATCTAAAAAGCAGTGTACATAAACCTTCTTAAGTCCGTGTCTTCTTGCAAGTTCAAGTAATCCATAGATATGTGTATTATGGCTGTGAACACCACCATCAGAAACCAGACCAAACATATGGAATGCGGAGTCATTTTTTTTACAATTTTCAACTGCTTCAAGCAAAGCCTTATTCTCAAAAAAAGTGCCTTCCTTAATCTCCTTTGTTATTCTGGTTAACTCCTGATAAACGATGCGACCTGCACCCATATTTAAATGTCCAACCTCAGAGTTTCCCATCTGCCCGTCTGGAAGTCCGACTGCCATTCCACTTGCCTGTCCTTCAACAAATGGATATTCCTGCATCAGCGAATCCATAATAGGCGTATTTGCTTCGTAAATTGCATTACCTGTGTGATTGCTATTTAATCCATATCCATCAAGAATCATTAATACTACTGGTTTTTTACTCATTTTTATATCCTCACTTTTCTAATCTACAATGGAATTATACACTGTTTGCCTAGTGTTAGCAAGAAAAAGCGCTCTTTAGCCTAATGTTTTTGCTTGAAGATTGGCAAAAAAAGTTGGTAACCATATAGAATAGTACCAACTTAAAAAATATCATATTTCATTATAAAATGTCTAGATATTATAATCTGCCATGCTCGGCATCATCGAACAATTCATAAATATTAATCTTACAGGAATCACTCTCTGGCATTCCTACAAATGTTGCACCATATATATAATGCTCACCTTTTTTTTCTTTACGAGTCACATTCACAAATGTATGTATAATTTCTTTTGTCCAAAGAGTAAGCTCTGCTTGATATACGGCATTAAGTTCTAAATCTTCTTCGCATTGAAAGCCAATTCCTCTTTTGGATAAATCAACCACATCTACTCTTACTTTTTCTTGTTTCTTACTATCAAGGCGCTCCATAATCAGCTTTGCCTCTAGATCCAATCTTCTGTCTTTTCTTCTCTCCTGCTCCATAAGTGACCCCTTTCAATCTCGATATATCAAGAAAATAAGCTATCTGCTTCATCCATTCAATTTACAATAATATCATATAATAAAATGCAATTTCTTACAAGACCTATTTTATGAACATCGCATCTCCAAAAGAGAAAAAACGATATCTTTCTCTGATTGCTTCTTCATAAGTCTTCATGATAGATTCTTTTCCTGCAAGTGCGGATACAAGCATTAAAAGTGTAGATTCTGGCAAATGAAAATTGGTAAGCAATGCATCAGTCATTTTAAAATGATAACCCGGATAGATAAAAATATCTGTATCACCACTTTTCACTTCTAAAAAGCCATTACTATTTGTTGCTGACTCAAGAGTCCGACAACTTGTCGTCCCAACTGCAATCACACGATGCCCACTTTGTTTTGTCTGATTCACGATATCCGCTGTTTCAGCTGGTACTTCATAATACTCTGTGTGCATATGATGTTTCGTCACATCCTCTACCTTTACAGGACGAAATGTTCCAAGACCAACATGCAGTGTAACATAGGCAATGTTCACACCCATATCCTCGATTTCCTGCATGATATTTTTTGTAAAATGTAGCCCTGCTGTTGGCGCTGCTGCAGAACCATCGTGCTTTGCATAAACTGTCTGATACCTGTTTTTGTCTTTTAATTCATGCGTAATATAGGGTGGTAATGGCATATGCCCAAGTTGATCCAGTACCTCTTCAAAAATCCCTTTATATTGAAATTGTATTAAACGATTTCCCTCATCAATTATATCTTGTACCTGCCCAATTAGCAGTCCTTCGCCAAATATTATTTTCGTTCCAATCTTTGTCTTTTTGCCAGGCTTAACAAGCGTTTCCCATACATCATCCTTTTTGCGCTTTAGTAACAGTACTTCAATAATAGCACCTGTCTCCTCGCGCACTCCCATCAGACGTGCAGGCAGAACTTTTGTATCATTTAAAATAAGGCAATCTCCTTTTTTCAAAAAGCTCTTAATATCCCTAAAAGAGTGATGCTCTGTTTCACCTGTCTTTTTATCGAGCACAAGCAGTTTTGAACCCGCTCGATCCATGAGCGGGTCCTGTGCTATTAATTCTTGTGGCAAATCATAATAAAAATCACTAGTCTTCATTAATATCTCCCAATCTATTCCTTTACTGTCTCAATTCAATGCCAAGTTCTTCTAGTCCATTCAGTATTTTCTTCATTGCAGCATTTACATCACTATCTTCCAACGTTCTTTCTCTGTCTCTAAACATAATAGAATATGCTACAGATTTATATCCAGATTTAATCTGTTCACCTTCATATAAGTCAAATAAATGATAACTCTCCAGCATCTTACCTCCACGCTGTGTTATAATATCCTCAATTTTTCCAACCGGTATTTCTTTAGGAACCACCATACTAATGTCACGATTAACGGCTGGATACTTTGCAATACCCACAAATTTTCTTTCAAAGGTAGCAAATGGAATGATTTCTGGCATATCTAAAACGGCCACATATGCTTTTGTCTTTATATCATAATTTTCACATACTTCTGGGTGTATTTCTCCAAGATATCCCACTTTGATACCTTCATAAATTATCGTTGCCTGGCTACCCGGATGAAGGAATGGATATAATTTACCATCACCCTTATGCGGAATATAAACGACTTTTTTGCTCATACCAATACTATCAAAAAATTCCTCAACAACACCTTTTAGTGTAAAGAAATTTCCCTCACCATAAGAGCATAGTGTAAACTGAACCCGCTCATCTGGTAGTTCTGTCATTGGAAGTTGTTTTGGCAAATATATATTGCCCAGTTCGTATAATTTTACATCTTTATTTCTTCGATTATAATTCGTTGCAAGCGAGTTTAATATTCCGTTTAATGAGATTGTACGCATAATAGAAAATTCTTCTCCCAGCGGATTTGCTATTGTAATTGCTTTTCTTAAAATATCCTCCTCTGGAATCAACAATTTATTAAATACTTTAGGGCTCTCAAAAGAATAGCACATAGCTTGTGAAAAACCACAATACTCTGCAATCTCTCTTGCTTTCTCTTCGATTCTCAATTTGAAAGACATTTTACCAGTTGTAGCCTCACCATTAGGCAATGTTGCACCAATTTTATCATATCCGTATATTCTTGCAATTTCCTCAGCTATATCGGCAATACCCTCGATATCCTGACGGAAAGTAGGTATAATCAGTTCTCCAGTACTGTGATCATATACGATTTCCAATCCCTCAAGAATAGCAATCATCTCTTTTTCATCAATAGCTGTTCCTAATAAATCATTTACTTTTTTTGCATTCATCTTGATTCTCAGCTTGGTTTTAAGTTCACCGCATATGTCAATTATGCCACTGACAACCTCACCACATCCCAATTCCTGTATCAATTGACAGGCACGATTTATTGCATCTATTGCATTATATGGATCAAGTCCTTTCTCAAAAATACCAGATGCGTCGGTTCTGAGTCCGAGTCTCTTTGCTGACTTTCTAATATTAGCTCCATTAAATGTTGCAGATTCAAATACAACTGTTTTTACGCTGTCAGTGATTTTTGAGTTCTGTCCACCCATGATACCTGCAATTCCAATCGGTTTCTCCTCATCACAAATCATTAGCATTTCCGAATCAAGTTTGCGAGCTTGCCCATCTAAAGTTTGAAATTCTTCACCTGACGTTGCCCTCTTCACAATTATTTTATGTCCTGCAATCGAATCAAGATCAAACGCATGCATCGGCTGACCATATTCCTGCATGACATAATTCGTTATATCTACCAAATTATTGATAGGCCTGATTCCTGCTGAAGCCAAGCGTCTCTGCATCCACTGCGGTGACGGTTCAATTTTAATATTGGTACATACCCGTGCGCAATACCTAGGGCACAAATCTTTGTCCACTACTTCCACTGCAATATAGTCACTTACTTTTTCACTATTTTCTAATACTTTGATTTTAGGAGCAACAAATGGCTTCTGGAAGGTCACTGCCGCCTCTCTTGCTATTCCAAGAACACTATAACAATCTACCCTGTTTGAAGTAATTTCATATTCAAAAACTGTATCTCGAAGTCCCATTACTTCTATTGCATCCGCACCAATTTTCGTATCATCGGAAAATATATAAATACCTTCCTCAGGTGCCTCAGGATACATTTCACGAGAAGTTCCTAGTTCCTCAACAGAACACATCATTCCATAAGATTCCACACCTCTAAGTTTCCCGTTCCTAATTGTAATTCCATTTTCCGGAAGTGGGCCTCCATCATGACCACCCGCTACTTTTCCACCATCTATTACAACTGGAACCTTATTCCCCACTTTTACATTCGAAGCGCCTGTCACAATTTGTAAACAGCAACTGCCATCCTCCGCTTTTACTACGTCTCCCAGATTTACCTGGCATATAATCAATTTGTCTGCATCAGGGTGTTTTTCAATCGCTTCTATTTGGCCCACATATATTTTATCAAGATTTTTATCTAATCGCTCAAATGTTTCTACTTTGGTACCAGTAAGTGTCATAGCATCTGTATATTCTTGATTACTACAATCCAAACCAGGTACATATTCCTTTATCCATGATATTGATGTATTCATAATAATCATCCTCTCTCTTCTAGCATTATTCCTAACTACTTATCATAAAATCATTTTGAAACAAATCTAAAACTGTTTCAAAAACCTAATATCATTTTCATACAATAATCGCATATCATCAATTTCATATTTTAATAATGCAATCCTTTCAAGACCTAATCCAAAAGCAAATCCTGAGTATTCTTCTGCATTGATTCCACTCATGCGAAGCACATTTGGATGCACCATACCACAACCGAGAATTTCTATCCAGCCTGTTCCTTTACAAAATCGACAACCAGACCCACCGCATTTAAAGCATGAAACATCTACCTCGGCACTTGGCTCTGTAAAATTGAAATGATGTGGTCGAAACCTGACTTTTGTACTCTCGCCAAACAGTTCTTTTGCAAACTCTGCAAGTGTTCCTTTTAAATCAGCAAATGTAATATGTTTATCAATCACAAGTCCCTCTATCTGATGAAAAGATGGTGAATGTGTCGCATCTACTTCATCAGAGCGAAATACTCGGCCGGGTGCAATCATACGAATAGGAAGCTTTCCCTTTTCCATTTCATGTACCTGCGTACCTGATGTCTGTGAACGCAGTAGTATATCACTGCTGATGTAAAATGTATCCTGTTCATCCTTCGCGGGATGATCTGCGGGAATATTCAATGCTTCAAAATTATAATAATCGGTTTCAATCTCAGGGCCTTCAACTACCTCATATCCCATACCAATAAAAATTCTCTCAATTTCTTCCATAACAATTGTATCAGGATGACGATGTCCGCGCTCTTTCTTTACTGCTGGAAGTGTTACATCTATCGTCTCCCTTTTCATCTGCACCTCACGCACAGCCCGCTCCATCTTTACCCTTGCCTCTTCCAACATCTTTTCAATCACTTCACGTGTTTCATTTACCATCTGTCCTACTTTTGGTCTTTCTTCAGGTGAAACATCTTTCATACTTTTTAGAACAGATGTTAACTCTCCTTTTTTCCCCAAGAAATTTACTCTGACATCATTTAACTTTTCCAAAGCACCTGCTTCTTTAATTTGTTTAATTGCTTCTTCCTCAATCTTATGCAATTTGTCTTTCATATATTCTCTCTCCCTTCTTGATTACAGTATCTGTCTTATACTATATATGGAAATTATTTGAATAAAAAAGTCCCTTTGATTACTAATCAAAGGGACGAATTATATTCCGCGATACCACCCACATTCCTTTCTATATCATTCATTTCGAATCATATCCTCTACATGCTGATACAAAAGGCTCTCAAATGCGTAACGTGCACTTACGTTTTCTTCTAATTATATATTTGTTCAAAGAAACTGCTCCGGTGTGAAATTCAAATCATTATCCGAACTTAAGGAAATTTACAGCCGATGATTCCCTCTCTCTGAAAGAAAATAATGTTCTCTAGCATAATTGCCTGCACCTTCATAGCATTTAACATTAACTTATTAAAATTCATTTTAGATAATTCAACCTAAATTGTCAAGACGATTTTTTCTTTTGTCCTTTTTCTGATTTATATCCATTTTTTTTATTCGTTTTCTTTCAACCACAATTTCAAAATATTCTTCAAAATAGGAATTGATTTCTGCCCCAATAAACATAATATACATACACATATATAGCCAAATCATAATAATGACAATTGTCGTTAAACTTCCATACATACTAAATCCATTATATGTGTTTAAATAAATTGAAAACACCCATGAAAATATTGTCCAACCAATCCCGGCAAAAATCGCACCAGGAATATGCAGATAACTTTTTGACTTGCGGTTTGGAATATACTTAAAGATAATTATAAACAATATCGTCAAAATAATTCCCGTAAATAATGTTCTGAAATTAACAAGCACCACAAATGTAGTGGGGACCTTAACAATAAATTTTAGTAAAAATGTATGTATCATCTTTCCGAAGCCAGATAGAATGAGTGATGCAATCATTACAATAGCGAGTACAATAGTATATGCTGCAGCACGAATACGTAAGAAAAAGTAATTCCTGGTTTCATTTATATTATATATTGCGTTTAATCCTCTCGTGATGGATAGAAACCCTTTTGCTGATGACCATACCACTGCAATCACTGATATTGGCAAAACAGCAATAGATTGCTCATATAACTCATCAATAATATTGACTGCTAAAGGATCTACCAAATCTGGTAGTAATTTAATGACTGCTATCATCACATCTGATTTTGTAAGCGTAGTGTATGGAATAATCGTCAGTAAAATAATCAAATAGGGAATCAGTGACAAAAAAATAAAAAAAGCAGATCCTGCTGCATATGCATTTATATGATTTCTAACGCATGCAACAGAAAACCCTTGGATTCGCTGCAATAAATTACTATTAGACATACGTACAATTAATTTATTCATCTGAAGCTCCCATAAGGTGGACCAATAGAATAAATGCTAAAAAGCAGCCAGTACGACTGCTTCTTTTAAAATTTAAAATTCTTCCCAGGGTGCCGTTTCTTGTATTTTGACTCCTAGCCTATGCTAGGTGGGTAACCGCAACCGCTCATCTGCCTTCCCCTAGAAATGGGGCCTGACATCCAATCGGCAATGTAGGAATCCCTTTTAAAGTATTGTAGGTTCAAAATTACAAGAGTTATCGAACACCTCAGGAAATCTAATTTAATTATAATCAATTATGTGCTTTTTTGCAAGCTATTTATAGTCTTCTTCGACCGTTTTCAATACCCTGTCATATATATCATTTGGGAGACTTTGGCACTTATAAACAAGCCAATCCATACTGCGGATTGGCTTGTTTTTCTAATCAGAATAATCTAATTATGTTTCTTATAGTGAAGCTGCCTCATCGACAATCTTCTTGAGTGCTTCAAGTGCTTCATCAGGAAGTTTATCGTAGCCTTCCTTCTTTGTAGCAAATCCTTCTACAGCCTTAACACGATCCTGCATCCTCGCTTTTAGCTGCTCTGCATATTCCTTATCATTAAGATCTGGTGCGAATCCATCCCAATCCATGATTTCAATATCTTCAAAAGGTCCCCATTGTTTAAAGGATGCTTTTCCTTCTACTATTGTTTCTAAAATTCCAAGTGTATCCTTTGGCTGTACTTTCTTGCCCATAAAATCACCTGTGTTTATAATATAGCAATCAACATTTTTCTCTTCCACTAACTTCTTGAATTTTTCATAATCATTCACCAATGGGTAAGTTCTAAATGGATTAGCATATGGCACAATACGAAGTGCATTTAAATCAGTACCTGCAGCCACACGTTCTGCTGATGATGTTTTTGTTGCAAGCGTTGCTCCCATTACAGATGCGAGCGCTGAACCCTTTAACTTAACTACTGGTGGGATAGTAGAATCCTTCATAATCCAGAAGATTGCATTAACAGGAGAATCAATTTTATCCACTCTGTTAGGTGACCATAATTTTGACTTAATTGCACGTCCATTACCGTTTCTGATATCTTCTGTTACTAACTGTATCTTGCCATCTTCATCATATGTACAAGAACAGTTCTGCGCTGACAATAAATAGGTGTTGTCAGAACATCCTGTAGGATAATCTGCCGTTTTATCAAAGTAAGTAGGCTCTAATGCAACTGATGAGCAAGTTTCAGTATTAATGATAAATGCATCATCGTGAAGAACTGTAATCGGATATTTTCCGCCATGCTTAGCATGCGTAAGAGTTGATTTACCTGATCCAGAGAGACCAAATACTGAAGCAACATACTTTGAACCATCTGCAAGCGAATACTCTTTTTGGCCACCATGACATGATGCATACCCATTTCTGTTTGCAACTGCCCAAGCCATTGTAAGTGTTCCTTTTTTATGTTCTCCGAAATATTTCATTCCCAAGATTGCAGCACAATTCTGTTCAGTATCAAAATAGCATAATGTAAGTGGATCGCTTAAGCAGCTATAATCAACATCAGGTGCATCACTTGGTGCCCACTGTGGATCAGAGAAAATATAAATATCTGCTTCTTTTCCTTCTCCAACAGGAATCGAATCTTTATACATTCTTGCATAATCATCAGACATATACTGAAAATTAAGCATCCAGTTATATAATAAGTTTTCTTCACCTTCTGGAATTAGAAGATGTGCCTTCACCATAAACTCAGGATCCAAACCAACAAATACCTCTGCATGGTACAAGTTCTTCCAGCGAGATTTATAGATAGCATCCATAATTACCTTGTCAAGCTTTGCAACTTCAACACCTGGTTCTCCTTTAATACGACGTGCTCCTGCATAACGTCCAGTTACTGCACCATCGTTAAACAATAGTACTTTGGCTTCTTTTTCAAGACCAAATTCTTCTCCTCTTAAAATAGGCATATCTGTTACAACTGTACCAGGTGAATTTTTCGCTAATTCATAAGCCTCCTTTAAGGTGTTCACCTTAATAACATTGTTTCCATAAAAAGGTGCCTCAATAATTGAACGGGTTTTTGAAAAACCTGGTTTTCCTGCTCCAATTTCTGATATTGGATAATAAGCTTTTGTTGACATATTTCGTCCTCCTTCGTTTTTTTATATTTATCATCATTCGTCTGATAGACAAATATTGGTAACATATATGATATCTACACATCCAATGGCTATTATCTCAAAACTAATACTAAAAGTCAAGTTGTATCATGCTTATAAAAAACCAGATTAAGTGAAAAAATACACTTAATCTGGTTTCATCATAATTACTTTAAAACGTATTTCTGATTATGCGTTTAATCTCTCTTCAAGCGCTACAAGCTGTTTTTTCAACTCAACTGGAAGCTTATCACCAAAACTCTCATAATGAGCTTTAATTGATTCCACTTCTGCAAGCCATTCATCTTTATTAACTTTCAATAATTCCTGCATATCTGCAACACTTACATCGAGCCCTTCCACATCAAGAGCATCCTCTGTAGGCATAAAACCAATTGGTGCCTTCACTGCCTTTCCTAAACCTGAGGTGCGCTCAAAAATCCACTTTAGTACACGACTGTTCTCGCCAAAACCTGGCCATAACCACTTACCGTCTTTGTCTTTGCGGAACCAGTTGACATAAAATATTTTAGGAAGTTTATCTTCTGAAGATTTTTCTCCAACGTTGAACCAATGCTGCAAATAATCACATACATTGTATCCAAAGAAAGGAAGCATTGCAAATGGATCACGACGTACCTGTCCGATTTTATTTGAAATAGCTGCTGCTGTAATCTCTGATCCCATAATGGAGCCAAGAAATACACCATGTTTCCAATCAAAGCTCTCATGTACAAGTGGAATCGTACTTGGACGACGACCACCAATTAAGATAGCTGAAATCGGTACTCCTGCAGGATCTTCCCATTCTGAAGCGATTGCTGGGCATTGACCTGCTGGTGCGGTAAAACGAGCATTAGGATGTGCCGCTGGTTTTTCTGAATCTGGTGCCCAGTCATTTCCCTGCCAGTCAACCAAATGTGAAGGAGCATCTGTTCCAATACCTTCCCACCAGATATCACCATCATCTGTTAATGCAACATTTGTAAATATAGTATTCTTTTCAGCACTATGCATAGCATTTGGATTAGAATCCATAGAAGTTCCTGGAGCCACTCCGAAAAATCCTGCTTCTGGATTGATAGCATACAAGCGACCATCTGCACCAAACTTCATCCATGCAATATCATCACCGATCGTCTCAACCTTCCAACCAGGAACTGTTGGCACAAGCATTGCAAGATTAGTCTTTCCGCAAGCGCTTGGAAATGCGCCAGTAATATATTTTACTTCCCCATCAGGATTGGTGAGTTTTAAAATCAACATATGCTCAGCCAACCAGCCTTCATCGCGAGCAATTGCAGAGGCAATACGAAGTGCAAAACATTTCTTTCCAAGAAGTGCATTTCCGCCATAACCAGAACCATAGGACCAAATTAATCTCTCTTCTGGGAAATGACTGATATATTTCTTTTCAATTGGAGCACATGGCCAAGCAACATCTTCCTCGCCTTCTGCAAGAGGAGCACCAATAGAGTGAAGGCAAGGAACAAATTCGTCTTCAGCACCAAGTGCCTCAAGAACTGCAGAACCCATACGTGTCATGACGCGCATGTTTACAACTACATATGGACTGTCTGTTAATTCCACTCCAATTTTAGAAATAGGAGAACCGATGGGACCCATTGAAAAAGGAATCACATACATGGTTCTTCCCTTCATACATCCAGTGTAGAGTCCTTTCATTGTCGATTTTAATTCTTCGGGAGCCACCCAGTTATTCGTAGGACCAGCGTCCTCTTTATTTTTTGATGCAATAAATGTTCTGTCTTCAACACGAGCAACATCAGATGGATCGCTTCTGAATAAGTAGCATCCCGGACGCTTCTCCTCGTTTAATTTAATTGCGGCTCCTGAGGCAACCATCATATCCAATAGTCTCTGGTTTTCTCCTTCTGAACCGTCGCACCAGTAAATAGAATCTGGCTGACACATATCCGCCATCTCTTTTACCCACTCCTGTAACTTTTTGTTTTCAGTCATAGTAGTTCTCCTTTCGAAATCGTTTATCATTTTTCTATTTTCACAAACTAATCTTATCAGAAAAAAAGCCCATTAACAACACTTTCTTTTCTTGTATTTCTGCTCATATATCCACAATTTGCGGCATTTACTGGATTTATTCATATTTCATGCGTATAATCTGAAAGCCATTTTTTTTCTTCGTCTTCAAGGTACGGACAAAACATTTCAAACACCTTTCTGTGGTAGACATTTAACCACTCTCTCTCTTCCTTGGTCATAAGTTCTGGAATGATTGCATCTAAATCAATCGGTGCATAGGTCAATACTTCAAAGCCAAGAAATCTTCCCCACTCAGTTCTCTCCTTTTCAACACATAATAATTCGTTTTCAATTCTAATCCCATATTCTCCTTCTATATAGATACCTGGCTCATCTGTGATCACCATGCCTGGTTCTAAAACCACTTCTGGCAGTGAATCACTTGCCCTCCATCGAAATGCCTGTGGTCCTTCATGAACACACAAAAAACTGCCCACACCGTGACCTGTACTGCATCTATAATCAATTCCAAGTTTCCATATTGGCAAGCGTGCCAATATGTCTAAATTACGACCTGTACATCCATATAAAAAATTTGCATTTAAAAGATTCAGCATCCCTTTTACAACCGCTGTATAGTGTTCTTTTTGTTCTCTAGTAATATCGCCTAATGCTATTGTTCTCGTAATATCAGTAGTAGCTCCATAATACTGTCCCCCCGTATCAATTAACAGCAATCCACTAGCCGCTATCTTAGCACATTGATTCTCAATTGGTTTGTAGTGCATCATAGCTGCATTTTCATTATATGCGGCTATTGTTGCAAAAGATGGATAAAGATATTCTGGATATTCACATCGAAAGGATTCTATCATTTCTACAACATCACATTCTGTAAGCTCTGTTACTGTGTTCTTTTCCATGCACAACATTTTTTTTAGATAATAGATTAATCTTGTAACTGCAACACCATCAAGAATATGCGCTTTTTGGCATTCACTAATTTCTGTTTGGTTTTTGATTGCTTTTTGTATCATTTCATGATTTTTGACAAAATTAACCTCATAGCCTTCCTGCATTAAATCGTACAAAGAAATACTTACTGCACTTTTATCCATGAGTAATTTGCCCACACCCTTATGCACATATATCTTCTCATAGGGTAACAAAAGAATATCTTCTTCCGACAATTCTTTTCGCAAATCTTCATTTACAGCTTCGTCATATAAATACAACTCTGCTGTATCTTCAAATACAATTGCATAGGAAAATGCAATTGGATTATATTCCACATCGCTACCCCTAATATTAAAAAGCCACATAATATCCTCTGGCTTCGTAAGCAACATAGCGGTTCCTTGTTTCTTTCTAATACAACTCCGCAATTCGCTCAGTTTTTCAGTCGTGCTTCTTCCCGCTATATCTTCCTTCAGTCGATATACATCATGCGGTATTAGTTCTGGTCTATCTTTCCATAGCTCACCGACCAAATCCATCTGGTATCTAATCACAACTCCCTTTTTAATACTGCTTCTTAATTGCTCCACAAATTCAACTGCTACAATACGTCCATCAAATGCTATGGTGTCTCCACTTTTAGCTTTAGAAGCTATATATTCCCTGACTGAGGGCACACCTTCCTCCTGCATGCGGAATAGCTTAATTTCGCTTCCAGCAAGCTCCTTTTCTGCCTGTATGAAATATCTTCCGTCTGTCCAAAGACCAGCCTCTTCTTGTGATATGACTATTGTTCCTGCAGAACCTGTAAATCCAAAAACATATTCTATTGTCTTAAAAAAATCACATACATACTCCGATTGATGATAGTCACTTGTTGGAATAATATAATAAGTTACATTTTCATGCCTCATCAGCTCCCGAAACCTTAATAAAACCGTGCTATCTTGCATTCTGCCATCCTACTTTCTTCTTAAAACTACTATATATTAGTACCCGCTTACTTCTTGCCCTTTTAGTAAGCTTACTGCTGAACTGGTTCCAATTCGGCTACATCCTGCCGCTATAAACTTTTCCAAATCTTCTATTGTTTTAACACCACCTGCCGCTTTTATCTTCACATTTGGTCCAATATATTGCTTAAACAATTCTATATCCTCTATCGTTGCCCCATCTGTTCCAAAACCAGTTGATGTTTTAATATAATCGGCACCGCCTCCCGTAACTGCTTTACACATTGCAATTTTTTCTTCTTCTGTCAGAAAGCATGTTTCAATAATGACTTTTAATATCTTATCTCCAACAATCGATTTGAGCGTGGCAATTTCTTGCTCTACTTTTTTATAATCCCCATTCTTGACATCAGCTATATTTACTACCATATCAACTTCTTCAGCGCCGTCAGCTATCGCCTTTTTTACTTCTTCTTCCTTTGCTTCTGTCACACTATATCCCAGTGGAAATCCTACTACTGTACATATATTTATTTGTTTACCATACCGTTCCTGTATTCTTTTAACATAAGAAGGTGGCACACATACAGAAGCAGTTTTATATTCTATGGCCTCATTACATAATACTTGAATCTCTTCCCATGTAGCAAATGGTTTTAATAATGTGTGATCAATATAGCCTAATATCTCTTCTTTTTTCATAGTAATTCTCCTTCTATTCCCTTGTTTCTCTCTCTATTTCTACTACTATTTATAATTATAGCAAACTCATGCTCATCTGTACATTGCCCAAATGTTAATATATTTGAAGGATACATATTTATTTTCTGCTTGTGCTCAACTTATTATGCATGATAATATAAAAAAGGTACTTAATACTCGTTGTATATGATTGCATACAATTTTTGTAAAGATGGAGGTAGCATATGGACCACAATATTTATTGCGAAATCACACCTGAAATTATGGCATTATCTGAGCTTAGTCAAAAAGCCAGTTTAATCGATCCGGCATTATATACTAAGTATGAAGTCAAACGAGGGTTGCGTGATATTAATGGTAATGGCGTATTAACAGGTCTTACTAGCATTTCCGATATTCGCACAACAAAAATTGTGAATGGTAAAGCGGTGCCTGCAGAAGGCGAACTCTTTTATCGTGGATATGATGTTAAGGATTTAGTAAATGGCTTTACTGCCGAAAATCGTTTTGGGTTTGAAGAAGTGGCTTATCTTTTACTATTTAATTCTTTACCATATCCTCATGAATTAAGCGGTTTCACGGATTTACTTTCTTATTATCGTACTTTACCTACCAGCTTTGTTCGCGATATTATTATGAAAGCTCCTAGTCAGGATATGATGAACACTCTTGCGCGAAGCGTTTTGACACTATATTCCTATGACGACTGTGCCGATGATATTTCGATGCCAAATGTACTACGTCAGTGTCTTCAGTTAATCAGCCTATTTCCATTGTTGTCTGTATATGGCTATCAGGCATATAGACATTATCATGATGGCAAAAGTCTTTATATACACTCTCCGCATCCAGAATTATCTACTGCTGAGAATATATTAAGAATTCTGCGACCTAATAAAAAATACACGCCACTTGAAGCAAAGCTACTTGATGTTGCACTTGTGTTACATATGGAACATGGGGGTGGAAATAATTCTTCTTTTACAACACATGTTGTTTCTTCATCTGGGACAGATACTTATTCCGTTATTGCCTCTGCAATAGGTTCTTTAAAAGGTCCAAAACACGGTGGTGCTAATATTAAAGTTATAAAAATGTTTGAAGATATGAAAAAAGTTGTCTCTGATTGGACCAATGAAGATGAAGTTGCTTCTTATCTTGCCGCTCTTCTTCATAAAGAAGCCTTTGATAAACAAGGCCTTATTTATGGCATGGGACACGCCGTATACTCTTTATCTGATCCACGTAAAGTTATTTTTAAGGCATTTGTTGAAAAACTTTGTATAGAAAAAAACTTAGAAAAAGAATTTGCTTTATATTCTCTTGTTGAAAAACTTTCTCCTGAAGTCATTGCGCAGGAGCGAAAGATTTATAAAGGCGTGTGTTGTAATGTGGATTTCTATTCTGGTTTTGTTTATGAAATGTTAGACTTACCTCCAGAATTATTTACTCCCATATTTGCAATTGCAAGAATTGTAGGTTGGAGTGCTCATAGAATGGAAGAACTTGCAAATGATGGAAAAATAATACGTCCTGCCTATAAACCAATTGGTGTTGATGAAATATATATTCCTTTAAGTCAAAGATAGATTGCATGTTTTATGCATATATTGTAAAATATACTTATCTATT
>CAZAAC010000009.1:0-28637 GCA_964483155.1 uncultured Lachnospiraceae bacterium
AGCACCAGTAGAAGAAGCAGCAGCAGAAGAAGCAGCACCTGTAGAAGAAGCAGCCCCAGTAGAAGAAGCAGCTGTAGAGGAAACAGCAACAGAAGGTGAAGTTGGATTGATTTACTTGGTATCAAAAGGATTCCAGCATCAGTTCTGGCAGGCAGTATACCAGGGCGCACAAGAAGAAGCAGCAGAGCTTGGGGTAGAGCTAAAAATGGAAGGTCCTGCAACAGAATCCGATATCGCAGACCAGGTACAGATGCTTAATAACGCAGTTAACCAGGCACCTATCGCAATCGGTCTTGCAGCACTTGATACAGAAGCATGTCTTGATGGTATAACAGCAGCAATGAATGCAGGCATTCCTATTATCGGATTTGACTCTGGTGTAGCAAATGCACCTGATGGCGCTATTTTTGCAAGTGCATCAACAGATAACTATGCAGCAGGTGTGCTTGCAGCAGAAGAAACTTATAAGTTGATTGAGGCTAAATTAGCAGCAGGTACAAAGATTGGTGTGCTCTCTCAGGATGCAACAGGAGAATCAGTTTTAAATCGTGGGTTTGGCTTTATAGATAAGATGAAAGAATTAATCGAAGCAAAGGACTTGAAAGTATCTGTAGAAGGTCATGCTAAATTTGAGAACAAAGTAGATGGCGCAGATGTAGTTATTCAGGTAGCAGTTCCAGCATCTGTAACAGCAGAATTAATGGTAGTGGATGCACAGAATATGTTAAATGATGATGCCTTTATAGCGATTTATGGTTCAAATCAAGGTACAGCAGAAGCACTTGTAACAGCAGATGAAAACATGGATAAAGTAGGACCAGAGGGTATCGTTGGAGTTGGATTTGATGCAGGAACAGTTATCAAAGAAGCAGTAAGAAGTGGAAAATTAGCAGGCGCTATCACACAGGATCCTTTGAACATGGGCCGTAAAACAGTGGAATTGGCTGTTAAAGCTGCAAAGGGCGAAGCAGTAGAAGATGTTGATACTGGTTGCCAGTGGTACACAGCTGATAATATGGATGATGAGAATATTGCACCAAACCTTTATGATTGATTAAACAAAAATAATGATAGGAGACTGCCGATTTTTTCGGCAGTTTCCTAAATGTATATGAATAAGAATCTGATATTTTTATAATTGAAAAGAGGGTTATAAATGGAACAGAATAATATTACAGGATTACAACATATTGGAATTCCAACAGATCGGATGAAGGAAACCCTTTTGTTTTATACAGAATTAGGATTTCAAGTAAAAATGCAGACAAAATTAAGAGAGACAGGAAAAAAAGTTGTATTTATGGAACTTGGAAATCTGGTTTTAGAATTTTATGAGAGTACTATGTTAGCAAAGCAAAGTGGTGCTTTCAATCATATTTGTCTAAATGTCACAGATATAGAGGAAATATTTTATAAAATGTCAAATGCAAACTGTATATTTGTAGATTCAGAAATTAAAAAATTACCATTTTGGGAGAATGGGATTGCCTACTTCAATGTATTGGGACCCAATGCAGAACAAATTGAATTTTGTAAAATACTTTAGTTTTTAAAGGAGTGTAAATAAAAATGATAGAAATAGTAGCTTTGGGAGAATTGTTAATAGATTTTACGCAAGTGGGAATAGCAGAAGACGGACAAAGACTATTCAAACAAAACCCAGGCGGAGCACCAGCAAATGTTTTATGTGCAGCCAGTAAGCTTGGAGCAAAAACAGCATTCATCGGTAAGGTGGGAGATGATATACATGGGCGATATTTAAAGAATGTATTGCGAGAATGTAATGTGGATGCAGATAAAGTGATATTAGACCCAATGACATATACGACATTGGCATTTGTTCAGTTAAACGAAGCAGGTGATAGACGATTTTCTTTTGCAAGAAAACCAGGAGCAGATATATGTCTCAGAAAAGAAGAAATAGATGAGGAAATTTTTGATGACACCTGCATTTTGCATGTGGGTTCGTTATCTTTGACAGATAATCCAGCTAAAGATGCAACTATATATGCAATTCAAGAAGCAAAAAAAAGAAACTGTATCATCTCATATGATCCAAACTATAGGGCAGGACTGTGGCATGATGAAGAAACAGCAATAAAAGAAATGCGTAGTGTTATTAAATATGCGGATGTAATGAAGTTGGCAGAAGAAGAAATGAATTTACTAACATCTGAGCATGTCCCGGAAGCTGCAGCTGCATACTTATTTGAAAAAGGAGTAAAAGTAGTAATAATTACATTAGGTGAAGCGGGTGCATATGTATACGCAAAAAACCAAGGTAGCCATGTGAATGGATATAAGAGTGTAGTTGCCAATACAACAGGGGCAGGAGATGCTTTTTGGGGAGGTTTTTTGTATCAGTTGATTAAGAAAGGTAAAAAACCGGAAGATATTATTTTAGAGGAAGTGATAGAGTTTGCAAACTTTGCAAACGCTGTAGCCTCGCTATGTGTTGAAAGAGACGGTGCAATTTATGCAATGCCCAATCTTGTTGAAGTGAATGAAAGAATGAAAAAGAATCAAATTGAAATCATTTAGGAAAAATAGAATATTATAACAAAACGGTAGGATATTATAACAAAAATAAAAGAAGAACCTCTTGACAGAAAATAGGGAAAGAGGTAAAATTTAATTATAAACCGAAACGTTTCGGAAAAAAGGAGAAAAGCAATGGCTCTTATAACTTCTAAAGAAATGTTGTTAAATGCACAAAAAGGCGGATATGCTGTAGGAGCGTTTAACGTAGAAAATATGGAGATGGTAAAAGCAGTGATAGCTGCGGCTGAGGAACTGCGGGCACCGGTTATACTGCAGACAACACCGTCTACAATAAAATATGGAACGATTGAGACATATTCTGCGATTGTGCAGGCAGAAGCAAAAAATGCGCATGTGCCGATTGCATTGCATTTGGATCACGGAAGTAGTTTTGAGTTAGCGGTGCAGGCTATTAAAAACGGATATACATCTGTTATGATTGATGGTTCTGGATTACCTTTTGAAGATAATATTGCAATAACAAAGAGGGTAGTTGAGGTTGCAAATGCAGTAGGCATACCAGTAGAAGCAGAACTTGGGAAAATTGGTGGAAAAGAAGATGATCTTCAAGCTGAAGCTGATACAAATACAGATCCAGAAGAGGCAAGAATTTTTGTTGAAAAAACTGGAATCAGTTCATTAGCGGTTGCAATTGGAACAGCGCACGGTTACTATATAGGTATTCCGGTACTTGACAAGGAACG
Organism: uncultured Lachnospiraceae bacterium; assembly: GCA_964483155.1. Lineage (GTDB taxonomy): Bacteria > Bacillota > Clostridia > Lachnospirales > Lachnospiraceae > JAAYYM01. The sequence goes on from CAZAAC010000009.1 coordinate 3,246, forward strand.
ATTGTCAAAAGTGAAACAAGTCGTAACGATTCCGCTTATTCTGCATGGCGCTTCAGGGCTCAGCGATGAGGAAGTACGTGAGTGCGTCAGAAGGGGTATTTGTAAGGTGAATTTTGCTACTGAGCTTCGTGCGGCATATACTGATGCAGGGAGAAAATTATTGGCAGAAAAACCTGAAACGTTTGATCCGAAGGCACTTGGAAAGTCCGGAATGGCGGCTGTAAAAGAGCTGGTTATTAACCATATGCGAGTGTGTGGATGTGACGGAAGGGCATAATGATGGTAGCGACAATTAAGGATATTGCACAGAAGACAGGACTTGGACTTGCAACAATTTCATCCTATTTGAATGGGAAAAATGTGCGAGACAAAAATAAAATTTTGATAGAGCAGGCCATCGAGGAACTCCATTTTGAAGTAAATGAGATGGCACGTGGCATGCGAACCAATAAGACAAAAACGGTTGGTGTAATTATTCCGGAATTAAATAATGTCTTTTGTGCGGAAATTATATCCAGTATTGAGGATATTTTGAGAAATCAAGGTTATGCAACGATTATATGCGATTGTCGAACAAATAAAAAATTAGAGAATGAAGCGGCAGAATTTCTTTATCGTAAACGTGTAGATGCGATTATTAATATGCCAGTAAGTAGTGATGGGTCTCATTTGCAGATATTTAAGGACAACAATATTCCCATATTACTAATTGATAGAAGGATTAAAAGCTTGGAATGTGATTGTGTATTGGTGGATAATATTGCTGCAGTGAAAAATGCTGTTGGGTTTCTAATGAAAATGGGACATACCAGAATCGGTTTTCTTGGTGGACCTGAAGATATCTATACGGCACAGGAGCGCTTAGAGGGTTTTAGAGTAGCATATGGTGAAACAAATCACAGATTGAAGGAAGACTGGATTGTTCATGGAGATTATACCATTCAGGGCGCAGTCAGGGGGATGGGGCAATTGATGAGAAAATGCCCTGAGTTGACAGCAGTTATTGTGGCTAATTACGAGATGACTATGGGTGCGATGATCGGAGCGAATGAGATGGGAGTCAGAATTCCAAAACAGGTTTCGATGATTGGATTTGACAACGTAGAGTTTGCAAAGGCGGTAACTCCGAAACTTACAATTGTATCACAACCAACGGGTGAGATTGCATTGAAGGCCGCCAACATAATACTGACACGACTGTCAGGAAACGTAGAAAAGCCGCAAATATGGTATTTGCAGACTTCTATCATAGAAGGAGATTCGGTCAGAGAATGTAGTTTCTAATAGTGTAACAGATCGGTGTGCAGAAATACACCGATCAAATTTGCACAATAACCGAAACGTTTCGGAAAAAGAATGTATGAGGCGCTACCGAAATAGTCATGTGAAAAGAGAATGTATAGATTTAATGGAGGAAAAGTATTATGGGCAAATATTTAATGGGAATTGATATTGGAACAAGTGCATGTAAAGTTGCAATATTTGATAAAACAGGAAAAGTGCTAGCAGCAAAAAGTAGCGATTATAATGTGTACTATCCGAAGCCGGGTTATGTTGAGCAGAATCCAGAGGAATGGTGGGATGCTGTCTGCATAGCTACAAAAGAAGCAATCCGTGAAGCAGATATAGATCCCAAGGAAATTACAGGTGTTGGAATAGATGGCCAAAGTTGGTCAGCAATTGCAATTGATCATAAAGGAAATGTATTAACAAATACACCTATTTGGATGGATACCAGGGCCACAGATATTTGTGAACGCCTTAATCAAAAAATTGGAGCGGAGAAGATTTTTGAACTCGCCGGGAATGGACTGCAGCCGTCCTACTCGACAGCCAAGATTATCTGGTATAAAGAAAACCTTCCAGAAGTATATCAGAATATACATAAGGTATTACAATCGAATGGTTATATTGCATATCGATTAACAGATATAATTACGATGGACAAATCGCAAGGTTATGGAATGCATTGCTTTAATATGAGAAGAGGCACATGGGATAAAAATATGTGTGAAAAACTTGGAATTGAATATAAGATGCTACCAGATTTGTATGATTGCGATGAGATAGTGGGAACGGTTACAGCAAAAGCAGCCTTAGAAACAGGACTGGCAAAAGGGACACCCGTTGTTGCAGGTGGACTAGATGCAGCATGTGGAACACTCGGAGCAGGTGTGATTCACCCTGGAGAAACGCAGGAGCAAGGTGGTCAAGCGGGTGGCATGAGCATCTGTATTGAAGAATACAAGGCGGATCCTGCGCTGATTTTGAGCTTTCATGTTGTTCCCAATCTTTGGCTATTACAAGGAGGTACTGCAGGCGGCGGAGGTGTTATGCGCTGGCTTGAGCAAGAATTTGCAGATTATGAAAGGGAGATAGCAAAAGAAATCGGAAAAAGTTCCTTTGAACTTTTGAATGAGATAGCAGAAAAGGTGCAGCCAGGAAGCGATGGTGTTATTTTCTTACCCTATATGGCAGGAGAACGCTCGCCTATTTGGGATCCAAATGCAAAAGGTGTTTTTTATGGACTTGATTTTAGCAAGACAAAGGGGCATATCGTTCGCGCAGCAATGGAGGGTGTGGCATATGCTTTACGGCACAATCTGGAAGTGGCATCAAAAGCTGGTGCTGATACGGAAGAACTTCTTGCGATGGGCGGTGCAGCCAATTCATTGCTGTGGACGCAAATAAAAGCTGATGTTACAGGAAAGGTCATCAAGGTACCAGCCTCTGATACGGCAACGACACTAGGAGCGGCATTATTAGCAGGTGTCGGATGTGGAATGTATCAGAATTATGAGAAGGCAATAGCCGAGACTGTCCGTGTAAAACGGGAGCATAAGCCGAACCTGAATCATGCGCGTATATATGAAAAAAATTATGAAATATATCTAGAATTATATCAACAATTGAAGGGTATCATGAAAAAGCAGTCTGAAGTCATATAACAAGAAAGTAGAACCAGTTAATTAAATAACAAAGCGGAATACAAGAAGATTACTATTAAAAAAGAATAGGAGAGAATTAATTATGAAAGCAGGCGTCGTACATGCAAGAGATGATTTGCGATATGAAGAAATTGAAAAACCAGTACCTGAAGCAGGTCAGGTACTCATTAAAGTAAAGTATACGGGAATATGTGGATCTGATATTCCACGTGTGAATGGAGATGCATGCCATTATTTCCCAAATGTGCTCGGACACGAATTTTCAGGCACAGTGGAAGAAGTTGGGGAAGGTGTCACAAGTTTAATTCCAGGAGACAGAGTCGCTGGAGTGCCACTTATTCCATGCTTGAAATGCGAAGATTGTCAAAAGGGCAATTACTCTCTTTGTAAGCACTATAGTTTTATTGGGTCAAGAGAGTATGGGAGCTTTGCGGAGTATGTAGTAGTACCTGAAAAAAATGCTGTGAAGTTTGAAAAAGAAGTTTCTTTTGAACAGGGTGCATTTTTCGAACCAGCTACAGTTGCTTTGCATGGTTTGCAAAGAGTTGATTATAAGGGCGGTAAAACAGTGGCCATCCTTGGTGGAGGAACAATCGGGCTGTTTGTTATGCAGTGGGCAAAGATATTTGGTGCCAAAAAAGTTGTTGTTTTTGATATCGTATCTGACAGACTCGAACTGGCAATCAGACTTGGTGCAACAAACACAATCAATACGCTAGAGGCTGACTACTTACAAAAGGCAGATGAGGTAACAGAAGGTAAGGGCTTTGATTATGTATATGAGACTGCGGGCAATACAATTACTATGAAAATGGCATTTGCACTTGCCGGAAATAAAGCTAATGTGTGTTTTGTTGGAACACCTACGAGAGAATTAAATTTTTCTGTAGAAGAGTGGGAAAATATGAATCGTAAGGAATTTAATCTGACAGGCTCGTGGATGTCATACAGCGCACCATTCCCAGGACATGAGTGGGAATTGACAGCTTATTATTTTAAAACTGGGGAGCTTAAGTTTGATCAATCCTTTATATTTAAAAAAGTACCTCTCAGTCAGATCGCAGATGCATTTGAGATGTTCAAAATACCAGGAGCTGTAAAAGGAAAGATATTGATAGACAGTGAAGTATAGTAGGTGCATAAATTAAGAAATGAATTATCTAAAGATAATGAACAACGAGTGAAATAAAAATACAAGAGAAAGAAGGAACTATAGATGCTACATCCACTTCAGGAAATGATAGTACGAAGAAATAAAGGAGAGAAATGTGGTATTCCATCATACTGCAGTGCAAATGAACTGGTAATTGAAGCGGCACTTGATCGTGCTAGATTAACGGGAACGCCGGTACTTATTGAAGCAACCGCCAATCAAGTGAATCAGTTTGGGGGATATACGGGAATGCTTCCATCAGATTTTAGAGACTTTGTATATCGGATAGCAGAGCGCATAGGGACGGACAAGAAATTGATTATATTGGGCGGAGACCATCTCGGACCGCTTACCTGGGTAGATGAAGATGAAAGAAACGCAATGGAGAAATCAGCAGAACTGGTATATCAATATGTTGCTGCAGGATTTACTAAGATTCATTTAGATACAAGTATGAAGGTTGCAAGCGATAATATAAACGAAATATTAGCAACAAGAACCATTGCTAATCGTGGTGTAAGATTATATAAAACTGCAATGGAAGCATATGAAGAACTGATTGAAACAGTGCCTGATGCATTGCGGCCAGTATTTATAATTGGTAGCGAAGTGCCGATACCGGGCGGGGCACAGGAGGAAGAAGATCGTATAGCAGTTACAAAACCGGAGGATTTTGAAGATACAGTTGCGACCTACACAAGCGTTTTTGAAGAAAATGGATATAAGAATGCATGGGAAGATATTATTGGTGTTGTTGTTCAACCAGGCGTAGAATTTGGTGATGCACAGGTTCATATGTACCAACGTGCAGAGGCCCGAAAACTGGTTGATAAGCTAAAGCAATATCCGCAAATAGTCTTTGAGGGGCACTCTACTGACTATCAGACAGCTACAGGATTAAAAGAGATGGTCGAGGATGGTATTGCAATTTTAAAAGTAGGTCCAGCACTCACATACGGACTGCGAGAAGCACTTTTTGCCCTCAGTATGATAGAAAAAGAATTGCTGCCACCCGAAAAATGTTCTTACTTTGCGGAAGTACTGGAACGAATGATGTTAGAGAAACCAGATAATTGGAAAAAACATTATCACGGGGATGACAAGAAAGTACATCTCGCCAGAAAGTACAGCTTCTCAGACAGATCCAGATATTATCTTGGAGAAAAAGAAGTGCAGGAAGCAATCGACAAATTATTTGTAAACCTAACTACGGTAGAAATACCTATGAATATTTTGTGCCAGTTTATGCCTATTCAATATAAAAAAGTGCGCGAAGGATTACTGAGACTAGAGCCAAAGGAATTGGCAAAAGACGGTGTCGTAAATATTATGGAAGATTATGAATTTGCAGTAAGAGATTTATGATATGAAAATGTAACAACAAAAATAAGGAGGAACAAAACATGAGTAATTTTATTGATCCGGCAATTGTACCAAAAATGAAACTATATACAGGGGAAGAAATCCCATGTATTGGAATGGGAACCTTTGGTTCCGATCGCTTTACCGCAGAGCAGGTTTCAGCAGCAGTGGCGGGCGCTATTCGTTGTGGATATCGTATGTTTGACTGTGCTGCGTGTTATGGTAATGAAGATCAAATTGGAAAGGTTTTTGCAGAAGCTTTTAAGGAAGGCGTTGTTGCACGTAAGGAATTGTATGTCATGACCAAAGTGTGGAATGATATGCATGATAGGGTTGAAGAATCCTGCAAAAAAAGTATTGTTGATTTGCAATGTGACTATATTGATTTGTTTTTCATTCACTGGCCGTTTGCAAACTATCATGCACCTGGATGTGATGTAGATTCTCGCAATCCAGCTTCAAAACCATTTAGTCCAGAAGCATATTGTAAGACTTATAAGCAATGTGAAGAATTGGTCAAAAAAGGTCTTATTAAATCTATCGGTATGTCAAATATGACCATTGCGAAATTGGAGGCAGTACTTCCCCATATTGACATTATGCCTGTTGCATGCGAAATGGAATTGCATCCATGTTTTCAACAGCAGGAACTATTTGACTATCTGGTAGCACATAAAATCCAGCCAATCGGATTTATGCCGATAGGTTCACCGACCAGACCAGAGCGTGACATGTGTCCAGAGGATGTAGCTGATATTCAACTGCCTGAGATGAAAGCAATAGCGGAAGCACATGGCGTACATCCAGCAGTAATCGCACTTAAGTGGGCAGTTCAAAGAGGCCAGATTCCGATTCCATTTTCTGTTTATGAAGCAGAGTATGTAAGTAATTTACGGTTAACGACGGAGGATCCACTAACAGAGGCTGAGATGAAAATAATAGAATCACTTGAGAAGAATAATCGTCTTGTAAAAGGACAAGTATTTTTGTGGGAAGGCGCAGAAAGCTGGGAAGATTTGTGGGATCTTGATGGGACAATTACGAAATAACCTTGTTACTGCAAGGTTCGCTTAATACAATCAACCAGTTTATCATTCATATCAGGATTCATAAAGCAGAACCGCACATATTTATTATCAAGAAATGGAAAAGTAGAACAGTTACGAATCATCATTTTTTCTTTAATAGTAGCTTCAAAGAGAGTGTCTGCAGTAATATCTTCGCGAAGTATTCTGATTAGAACAAAATTAGCTATGGGCTCATATACCTTGAGCCCATTTATTTTTCGCAATTGCGCGACAATACGAGCGCGCTCAGAGCTGATTAGTTCTTTACTCTGCTTAATATACTCTGTATCTGTAAACATTAATTCGCCAGCGATATCAGCCAATGAGTTTATCGTCCAAGGATTTTGTCTCATGTTGATTGCTTTAATCAAATCAAGATTACCTGTGACTGCATAGCCGAGACGAAGTCCAGGAGCAGCAAAAAACTTAGAAATACCGCGAAGAATAATGATATTATTATAATAATTTGTTAATGGGACAGCATTGATAGTATCATACTCTTCAGCAAACTCGACATATGTTTCATCAACCATGACACAAATGTCATGTTGCTTGCAGACATCTAATATTGCACGCATTTCCTGACGATGTATTACGGAAGAAGTAGGGTTATTTGGATTACAGATGATTAATAAATCAATGCTCTCATTTAGTTGCAATTCTAATTTTTGCAGGTCAAGTTTAAAGTCAGCACACTCTTTTAATGGAAAATATAGACTAGTACCACCTCCTAAAGAAACCTCCCGCTCATATTCAGAATAAGTAGGCCCGATAATCATGGCCTTTTTTGGATGTTCGATCTGGATAAATAGAGAGATGAGCTCCGAGGAACCATTTCCGACTACAATCTTCTCAAAATCAGTATCGCAATAAGCGGCAATGATTTTACGCAAAGAGGTATAGTTTCTGTCAGGATATGTCGTAATGACATCCAGATGCTCAGATAAAGTTTTTTTAAGCTTACGAGAGAGTCCTAGTGGATTAACATTTGCACTGAAACTTGTAATTTCCTCTTTTTTTATACCATAGATAGATTCTATTTTTTCTAAATCGCTGCCATGAAAGTGATCCTGATGCTGTAACATAATATATCCTCATTTCCTTACTTAATCCTAGTTTGACATTGCGGAACATGCTAGTGTTGTGATATACTTTATTATAATGCAATTTAAGGAAAAAGCAACAAATCTTTCGTGAAGTGTGGTGAGGGTATTGCGAAAAATAGTTGATAAGTTAATCAATGGTTTTTTTGAATATGACAATAGAAAACTGTCTATTTCTACGCCTAAAATCGAGTTGGGTCTACATGAAAATGAGATTAGAGAAGGCTCATTTTTTATTACAAGCGTTGATGGTGTGTTAATTAATGGATATGTATATTCTTCAAGTATTAGAATGAAGATTATAACAAAGTTTTTTGAAGATGTGGAAACCGAAGTTAAGTATGAATTCAATTCTGTGGGTCTGGCAGAAGGAGATGTGCAGAAGGGCGATATTCATATTGTCTCTGACAGCGGCGAATACTATTTGCCGTTTGTGATAATGATTCAGCAGTCGCTAATTGGCGGTGTACAGGGCAATATTAAGAATTTGTTTCATTTTGCAAATCTGGCACAGAGCGATTGGGAAGAGGCAGTTAATCTTTTTTATACAAAAGGATTTGTTAAACTTTTTGAAGGAAATGAGCGAAGTTATTTAGAAAAATATATTGGATTTTCTGCGACACAAGGTTCTGAGCAGAACGTAGAGGAGTTTTTGATTGCAGTTCACAAAAAGCATCCTATTACCTATATTCCTGAAAAGATGACTTATGAATTCATGAATGTAGATGGAGTTGCCGGAGGAGAAATCCTGATTCAAAAAAGTAGCTGGGGTTACGTAAATCTATGCGTATGTAGTGACTCGGCTTTTTTGATTGTGGAAAAAGATCAATTAAGAGATGATGATTTTTTGGGAAACGACTGCAGACTTGATTTTTATGTTGATGCATCAAAAATGCATATGGGAAAAAACTATGGAAGGCTATTATTTCACAATTCCAGAGAGTCATTTGAAGTGGTCATTATTGCGGAAAAGATAAAGAAAGACAATTCCACTATAAGCATAGCACGAGAACAAAGAAAATTAGTGTGGAAGATCATGAAGGACTATGTGGCTTTTCGCACCAAACAAATTGCAGTGGGTACATGGGTAAGAGAATCTATGAAGATAGTCGAGAGTATGAATGCGCTTGATGAAAAGAACCCTGTATCAAGGCTTTTTCAGGCACAGCTTCTTTTGGTTGAAGAGAGATTTAATGAAGCAAAGTGGATTTTGGATCATGTGGCATCTGATATGCGGATTGAAGATGCAGATGAAGAAATATATTGTTATTATTTGTATTTGTGTACGTTATATGAGCGAGATGAGAATTATGTAAACCAGGTTACTGACAAAGTTTTAGCGTTATTTCATAAAAGAAAAAACAGTTGGCGTATTTTGTGGACACTGCTTTATTTAGAGGAAGATCTGAGTACTAATCCAAGCAAGAAGCTGGCACTCGTTGAGCGCCAGTATGAAGGTGGTTGTATCAGTCCTGTATTATATATTGAAGCATATCATTATTTTGTCGCTAACCCCTCGACACTTATCAAACTAACAGAATTTGAACTGCAGATTTTGCTATGGGCTGTACGAAACCAGCAAATGGATCGTGAATTGTTTAAGCAGGTTATATACTTGGTTGGCAGACAGAAGAATTTTTCACAGATGCTTTTAAATATACTTGTGTTAGCTTATAAAATACATGCAAACGATGAACTTGTCGGCGCAATCTGCACGCATCTGATTAAGGGAAACCGTACAGATGTAAAATATTTCAAATGGTATAGACGCGGGGTGGAGGCACAGATGCGTATTACGCGTCTGTATGAGTACTATATGCTATCGATACCCTTGAGTTACAGAGACGTGCTACCAAAGCCGGTATTGATGTATTTTACCTATAATAATAATCTGGACTATATAAGAACAGCTTTTTTGTATGCCAATATCTTACGACATGAAGATGAGATGCCTGAAATGGTTAGAAGTTATGAAAGGTTCATGAGACAATTTGTAAAGGACCAGATTGCTGCTGGACATATTAACAAAGATCTGGCGTATATTTATGAAAAAATATTGCGTCCAGAACATATTGCAGGAGAAATGGCTTCGAATCTGACACGAATTTTATTTTCACGGGAAGTAGTTGTGAACAATCCGTTGATTAAAGAGGTAGTTGTCGTCTATCGACAGCTCTCAGAGGAGTCAGTGTATCCAGTTGTGGATATGTATGCTTATCCACAGATTTACAGCAAGGAGTATGAACTCTTTTTACAAGATGCGGATAAAAACCGCTATATTCCGTCAGAGGGTAGCGAGACATGTCTGATGGAGGATAATGAATTATTCATTATGAATATACAGAATTATATCAGCGGGAATATTGGATTTTGTTTGTATTTATGCGAAGGTAAGAAGCATTATGTTGTAATTGATCAGCGGAATGTTGATTTTTGCAGAACACTTGCTGAATCTCCGAAGGTTGAAGAAAGTTATAAAAGTGAGATACGTCCAATTCTGATGCAGTATTATTATGACCATGATATGATTGCGGAGCTAGACGATTTCCTGAAAGTGATTGACAGCAGTCTGCTAGATAGTAAAGATAGAGCAGAACTGGTAGAGTATTTTGTACGAAGGGGTATGTATGAAGAAGCATACCATGTGGCCGATGTTTATGGAACAGAGCAGATTGTGCCTAAAACCTGTGTGAAACTTTGTAGTTATCGAATTAAGCAGATAGATGAGGTGGAGGATGAAAAACTCGTAGGAATGTGTTACCAAGCATTTAAAGCTGGTAAATACGATGAGGTGACCTTATCTTATCTGAATTCGTTTTTTAAGGGATTGACAAAGGAAATGCGAAATATCTGGAAGGCGTCTACGATGTTTGATATGGATTCTTTTTATTTAAAGGAACGTATCATCATACAAATGCTTTATACAGGCACCACTGTTGGTGAAAAGGAAGAGATATTTGAATCCTATCTGCATGCAGGCTCTAATACTTCTGTGGAATTGGCATATCTTTCATTTAATGCATACGAGTATTTTGTTAAAGATAGAGTGATAGAAAACTATATTTTCATTCACTTACTAAAGAATTATCGTTTGGATGAAAATCTGAATGATGCATGTAGACTGGCTTTGTTAAAGCATTATGCAGAGGAAGAAAATGTAGGAAATGAAGTAACAAATGCCATGATAGCTAGTTTTATAAAGGAATTTATTCATAAAAAAATGTTTTTCAAATTCTTTATGAAGTTTCAGAATATTGTACCTGAGTTATCTATGTTTGCGGATAAGACAATTATCGAGTATAAAGCCAGTCCACGGGCACGCATTATTCTTCATTATGTGTTGGAAGGTCAGGAGGATACAGAAGACATTTATGTAAAAGAAGAGATGCATAATATGTATGGAGGAATTTTTGCAAAAGAGTTTATTCTGTTTTTTGGAGAAGAATTGCAATACTATATATCTGAGGTAGTTGAAGACAAAGAAGTATTAACCGAGAGTAATACGGTAAGTGTTTCTGATGTAGTGGGAGACAGTGACGAGGCAAGATTTGATTTGCTGAATGATATTGTTGTTTCAAAAACACTGCAGGATGAGGATACATTATTAAAGCTGATGGATAAGTATGCTAGGACGGATTATTTAGTTAATTGTGTATTCACTATTCATTAAAGCAAAGTGATAAAGGAGTCGTTTATGGCATTTGATACGAAATATGCAATCGGATATGATTTAAATGATGAGATGTCACAGATTAGCTATTGCAGTCTTAAGAATCCTGAACCTGAGACTTTTTCTTTGGTTGCAGGGGAACAGAAATATATGATTCCGACAAGCCTCTGTAAGAAGAGAGAAGTGAATCAATGGTTTTTTGGTGAAGAGGCTAAAAAAGTAATGGCACATGATGAAGGGATACTGATAGATCATCTTTTGAAAAAGGCAAGGAGTGGTGAGTCAGTTTTAATAGAAGAGGATGAGTATGATCCAGTTACACTGCTTACACTTTTTATTAAAAGAACGATTAACTTACTGGTTCCGAGTATAAACATGGATGATATGGAAGCGCTTATGATTACGGTCGACGTGCTAGATGCTGTTATGTTGAGAATTTTGGAAACAGTGATAAGTGAGCTTTCGATTGCTAAAGATAAAATTCATTTTCAAAGCTACGAAGAGAGTATCTATTACTATATATTGCATCAGCCTGCAGAATTATGGAAATACAGAGTAATGGTGTTTGATTATGCCGGACCGTATTTAAAATGCTTTGGTTTTTATATGAATGAGAAGACGAAACCAATTGTTGCGTTTATGGATCAGGAAAGTTTCGTAGACATTAAACAGCCAACAGAAATATGTTGTAATTTTGAAGAAAAGAAGGATGCAGAATATGTAGATGAAATACTGTTGAAAGCTATGCATCAGTGTATTGACAGATACAATATCTCAAGTGTTTATCTGATAGGAGACGGATTTGTTGGAGATTATCTGAAAAAGACTTTAAAATATTTGTGTATGGGCAGACGTGTATTTCAGGGTAAGAATCTCTATACGAAAGGTGCTTGTTACAGCGCAATGGAAAAAATGGTGCCAAGCACATATAGTGAAACTCATATTTTCCTTGGCAGGGATAAGATTAAGGTTAATTTGGGAATCAAAGTGAAGCAGGCAGGCGAAGAAAAGTATGCTGCACTTGTAGATGCAGGTGTAAGCTGGTATGAAGTGAAAAGCCAATTTGATTTTATCCTCGGCGGAGATCCAATTATTCCAATTATCATTACGCCCCTTGACGGTAAGGATGCACAGGTGAGAGAAATTGTGCTTTCGGGTCTGCCGTTACGCCCGGCAAAAGCCACAAGACTCTCAATTCGGATTTCTTTTAAATCTGAGCGGATTATAATAGTACGGATACAGGACATGGGATTTGGTGAGATGTATTCCTCCACCGGAAAAGTGTGGGATGAAGAAATAGAAATATAGAGGAGTATAGTAATCATGGTTGAGTTAATTCCTTGTATAGGAGAAATCGCAAAAACACCATACTATGTGTTGGGACTTGGAATGAACATATATTCTATAGAAGAATTATGTTTTTATCTGTGTGAGAATTCTTACATTCTCGACAGGGACATCATGGACGTGAAACTATGTCAATGGATTGAACGTGAGATTGGATTACGTAGCCTCGGTAAGCATTTATTTGAAATGTTAAATGAAGAAAAAAATTTGAATGAGTTTGTAACGACAATACTACGGCATACTAGATACTGCGAAGAAGACGAACTTGCGAGAATAGAAAAGATCCTGCTTGATAATGCAAGCCTTGGATTTGCACAGAAGCGTAAGGCACGAGGCGATAGCCTGCTTGCTGCAAATAAACTATCGCTTGCAATAGAGGAATATCAATATATATTGCAGGGAATGGCAGCAAATGAAGATATTACATTATATGGTAAGATTTTACATAACACAGGCACGGCATATGCAAAACTATTTTTATTTGATAAAGCTGGAGAGTATTACAAAAAAGCATATGATATTAGTGGTGATGGAGAGAGCTATAAACAATATCTCGCCACAATGCGTATTACAAAAGAGAAAGAGGAATACCAAAATACGATATTGCTGAAGGGGCTTAATCAGGAAGTGGCTATGGAGCTTGAAGAAGAAATAAACAATATTTTGACAGCAGAAATAGATACTCCTTATATGAAGTCACTTACAGAAATAATCAGCTATAAGCAAGACGGGAGAATAAGTGAGTTTTATAAAGCCATAGAAGAAGCACTCAATGATTGGAAAAAAGATTATCGTAAAGGTATGATGAATACTTAAGGAGAGATCATGGGATTATTCGGATTCTTTAGAAAAATGTTTAAAGTGGATGACGAGTACGGATTTGAATATGACTTTGAGTTAGAGCAGGGCTCAATGGATGAAGTGCTTCAGCGTGATACGTTACGCAGAGCGGATCTTGATGTACATAATTATAAGGAGAGGGAGCGCTACATTCGTGCTTGTTGCGAGCAAATGGTAGATGCATCCAATGAGGTAGACATTGCAAAAAGAGAATATCAGATAGTAACTGACTATCTGACAGACATGGAGGAAATCGAAGGATTGCCACCAGCTGAACGTGAGGAGATTGAGCAGGCAGCACGCAGAATCACACTGATAGAGAAGGAAAATGCCAATTATAAACGTCCTGCCACAAAGATAACAGAGGCACAGTATCATCGTATGGAGTCGATGGAGGATGAGGTGCCAAAAGCAATTGCAAAGCTAAAGGTGGATGAAGAACAACAAATGACAATTCGTAAGGACTTACATCTGTTGGAGGGGGAAAAAGGTACGCTTGCATATGCTGTACGTGATTCTCGCCGGACCAAGAGTAATGCAAAGTCTCTTGCGATTATTATTGTATTTTCGGTATGTCTTGCGTTTATTTTACTGACAATTATGCAGTTCATGGCAGATATGGAAATGAGAACGGGCTATTTGGCTACGATAGGGATTGCAGCAATTGCAATAACTTTTTCCTTTACACAGTTTAGGAATGCGCAGCAGGGACAGGAAAGAGCCGAGAAAATGCTAAATAGAGCCATTTTATTGCAAAATAAAGTGAAGATTAAGTATGTTAATATTACGAATGTTCTTGATTATAATTATTCCAAATACAATATTGATAATGCATATGAATTAGAATACATGTGGGAGAAATATCTAGAGGAGAAAGAAGCACGCGAACATTCCGAAAAAATACTTGCTAAAATGGATGCAACGGGCAGGGATTTGTGTAAAATACTTCGACAGTATCGGGTCAAAGACCCAATGATATGGATTCATCAGGCAGAAGCCTTACTAAATCCGAAGGAAATGATAGAAATCAGGCATTCACTTATTATACAAAGGCAGAGACTTCGCAAACGTATTGATTTTAATAATTTCAATATGGAATCTGCAAAAGAGGAAATGGAGGATCTGGTTAAAAATTATCCCAAATATGCCAAGGAAATACTGGCAATTGTTTCGCAATACGAATGATATGGAGGAGTACGATGAGTTTTTTAAATATGTTGGAACAATTAATTAGCGGGATGCTGGTATCAACGGAAATATTTGTCCTGACTTTGCTTTTTTCATTGCCACTCGGTTTGATTGTTGCATTTGGTAGAATGTCACCGAATAAGTTGATTCAGAATACCTCTAAAATATATATATCTATTATGAGGGGAACACCTCTTATGCTACAACTGATGGTAGTATATTTTGGGCCATTCTATCTATTTGGCATTAAGATTACGACTACCTACCGCTTTGTTGCAGTGATTATCGGATTTGCACTAAATTATGCAGCTTATTTTGCAGAAATATATCGCGCAGGAATTGAATCAATGCCAATAGGGCAGTATGAAGCGGCTAAAGTGCTTGGCTATAATAAAGTGCAGACATTTGAGAGGATTATATTGCCCCAGGTGATTAAAAGAATACTGCCACCAGTTACAAATGAAGTGATCACATTAGTCAAGGACACTTCACTTGCTTTTGTAATTGCAGTATCGGAGATGTTTACAAGTGCTAAGGCAATTGCTTCTGCACAGACGACCATGATGCCATTTGTAATTGCCGGCATTTTTTATTATATTTTCAACTTGATTGTCGCAGTTGGCATGGAAGGAATTGAGAAAAAGATGTCTTATTATAGATAAAAATTGGACTGCATAACACGGAGGTAATGATTTTGAATTTGCTTGAAATAAACCATATGAAAAAATGTTTTGATGAATTAGAAGTAATCACGGATATTTCTCTTTCCGTGTGCGAAGGTGAAGTACTGTCGATTATAGGACCATCTGGATCGGGGAAGTCTACCCTACTGCGTTGCGCGACCATGCTTGAAAAGATGGAATCAGGCGAATTAATCTATATGGGAGAAAAAGCTGCATGGAATGATGAAGAAGGTCATTGTGTTTATGCAAGCCATTCGGATTTAAAGAGAATCAGACAATATTTTGGACTTGTGTTTCAGAACTTTAATTTATTTCCACATTATAGTGTACTTAAAAATGTCATGGATGCACCAGCATCAGTTTTTGGCGTTGATAAGATGTTAGCAAAGGAGAGAGCATTTAAACTACTTGAAATGCTTGGCTTGGCTGATAAAGCGGCAGCATATCCATATCAATTGTCAGGAGGTCAACAGCAGAGAGTTTCAATCGCAAGGGCATTGGCTCTACAGCCTAAAATTTTGTTTTTTGACGAACCAACCTCTGCGCTTGATCCAGAACTAACAGGCGAAGTGCTGAAGGTAATTAAAGAACTTGCAGAGAAAAAAATGACAATGATCATCGTAACACATGAAATGCAGTTTGCAAAAGAATTATCCGATCGTATTATCTTTATGGAAGGCGGTAGAATACAGGCCGAAGGAACGCCAGATGAGGTGTTTGCGATTGAGAACGAGAGAGTCAGTGAATTTCTTGGAAAATTGCAAGGATAAGTGACTTGAAAGATCATTTGTTTTATGATATTATCTGAAAATAGGCAGATATAGTTCATCGGTAGAACGCTAGCTTCCCAAGCTGGAGAGACGGGTTCGATTCCCGCTATCTGCTTTTTTTATTACTCTTACAAGGTTTTTTCAAAATCCTCCAGCATATGCTTTACATGCGGAGAAATCGAAACAAATTCGCATCCATATTGGTATTTTGTTTTATCAATTGCTGAGCTACGAATAATCCTAACATCCGTAATGATCTGCGGCAAATCACGGTTGAGCTCGATATTAGCGATAAAATAGTAACCGATGGGCAGAATGCACTCGGAAATAAATCCAATTCCAACGGCAGAGATATCAGTCACTTCAATGGGGGATTCAATATCCATGATGGTGTTGATATCTTCTTTATATAAATCTGAGATAGATAATTCGATTCCTATTTCAAGGCGTCTGCTTGAGCGCTTTTCGTTCATGGGTGTCTCCTTAATTATACTGATAAAAAGATTCTATACTAAATTCACTTTGATTACAACCACTAAGTTTTGACATAAAAAGGGAATTGATACAAGCAGTAGTTTTAACAGGAGACATTTTTCGGTTGCGAAACAAAAAATTTTAGTATATAATCATATCGTTGTATTGGGCAAATTTGAGGGAAAGTCAGGTTATGGCTTGAAAGGCGCAGGTGAGAAAAAGTGATAAAAAAAGTTGATTTACTTTATGAGGGAAAAGCAAAAAAAGTCTATGCGACAGAAGACCAGGATGTACTAATCGTGGATTATAAGGATGATGCAACAGCATTTAATGGATTGAAAAAGGGCCAAATCATTGGAAAAGGTATTATCAATAACCGCATGACGAATCATATATTTAAGATTCTCGAGAAGGAAGGTGTACCAACCCATTTTATCGAGGAATTAAGTGACAGAGAAACGGTTGTAAAGAAAGTATCGATTGTTCCTCTTGAAGTAATTATTCGTAATATTGCAGCAGGAAGTTTTTCAAAAAGACTTGGCGTGCCAGAAGGAACACCGTTTAAGACGCCTACAATTGAATTTAGCTATAAAAATGACGAACTTGGTGATCCACTTATCAACGATTCTTTTGCAATTGCGCTTGACCTTGCAACGCCTGAAGAAATAGAAACGATTAAAAAATATGCTTTTAAAGTAAATGATGTTCTAAAAGCTTATTTTTTAAAGGCAGATATCGAACTTGTAGATTTTAAGATTGAATTTGGCAGATATAAGGGACAGATTATTCTCGCAGATGAGACTTCACCAGATACTTGCAGATTGTGGGATGTAAATACACATGAGAAATTGGATAAAGACAGATTTAGACGTGATTTAGGCAATGTAGAAGAGGCGTATCAGGAAGTATTTAAGAGATTAGGACTAAACTAAGAGGATATTGAAAAAGTACCGGGATTTTTTGAAAATGAAGTCAGGTACTTTTGTATTTATAGGAGGTGTAAAATGACAGACAGATATCAAAGCCCACTTTCCGAGCGCTATGCGAGCAGAGAGATGCAATACATTTTTTCGCCAGACATGAAGTTCCGCACATGGAGAAAATTATGGATTGCGCTTGCAGAAACAGAGAAGGAGTTAGGGTTACATATAACGCAGGAACAGATAGATGAATTGAAAATATATGCAGAGGATATTAATTATGATGTTGCACAAGAACAAGAAAAAAAGGTGCGCCATGATGTCATGAGTCATGTATATGCATATGGAGTACAGTGTCCAAAGGCAAAGGGGATTCTTCATTTGGGAGCTACTTCCTGCTATGTTGGGGATAATACTGATATTATAGTAATGACAGAAGCGCTTAAACTGGTAAAAAAGAAATTAATTAATGTAATAGCAGAACTGGCTGAGTTTGCAGAAAAGTATAAAGCATTGCCTACGCTCGGATTTACACATTTTCAGCCAGCACAACCCACTACAGTCGGGAAAAGAGCAACATTGTGGATACAGGAATTTATGCTTGATTTGGAGGACTTGGATTTTGTACTCTCTAATATGAAACTTCTTGGTTCAAAAGGGACAACTGGGACACAGGCAAGCTTTTTGGAGCTATTTGATGGTGATTATGGAAAAGTAGAAAAAATCGATCCTATGATTGCGCAGAAGATGGGATTTTCAAAGTGTTATCAGGTATCGGGACAGACATATTCGAGAAAAGTAGACACAAGGGTTGCGAATGTACTTGCTGGAATTGCGGCAAGTGCCCATAAGTTTTCTAATGATATTCGATTGCTACAACATTTGAAAGAGGTAGAAGAACCATTTGAAAAGAGTCAGATTGGTTCCTCTGCAATGGCATATAAAAGAAACCCCATGCGTAGCGAGCGTATCGCGTCTCTTTCCAGATATGTTATGATTGATGCGCTCAATCCTGCAATTACTTCTGCGACACAGTGGTTTGAAAGGACGCTAGATGATTCGGCAAATAAAAGACTAAGTATCCCAGAAGGTTTTCTTGCAATCGACGGCGTACTTGATTTATGCATGAACGTGGTAGATGGTCTGGTAGTCTACGATAAAGTGATTGAAAAGCGTTTGCGCAGTGAGTTGCCTTTCATGGCTACAGAAAATATCATGATGGATGCTGTAAAAGCAGGCGGTGACAGGCAGGAATTGCATGAAAAAATACGTGAACTTTCAATGCAGGCAGGACAAAATGTAAAGGTAAACGGATTAGATAATAACCTACTTGAATTAATTGCGGCAGATGAAGCATTTAAAATGTCTCTCGAAGACTTACAGCAGACAATGGATCCTGCCAAATATACGGGATGTGCAAAGGAACAGGTAGAGTCATTTTTAAATAAAGTTGTCAGACCAGTTTTAGAAGAAAACAAAGAACTAATAGGGCTTAGGGCTGAGATTAATGTATAATATAGAGTAACACAAAATGCTGATTATTCGGAGATGCCGTTAGTAATCAGCATTTATTATTAAAAAGTAATTGACAAATCAGTTAGTCAATGCTAACCTATTATTGAGTTAGAAATAACTAACCGGATTTTTGAATACAAAATGTTAGTAGGAAAGCGAGTTGAGCGTCATGACATTAAACGAGATACCAATTGGGAAAAGCGGAATTATTACTAGTGTTGGGGGAAAAAACGAATTACGTTTACGTTTGCTTGACATGGGGTTGGTACCAAAGACGAAAGCAACCATACAAAAAATAGCACCTATGGGCGACCCGATAGAAATTATGATAAGAGGGTATGAATTGACCATCAGAATCGCAGATGCGGAGATGATTGAGGTAGAAGAAGCGGAGGATAGTGCATATGATATTTGCTCTTGTGGGAAATCAAAATAGTGGGAAAACAACACTTTTTAATACATTAACAGGTTCTAATCAGCATGTGGGAAATTTTCCGGGTATTACGGTAGATCAAAAGGTAGGAGAGATGCGCCTTGCGAAAGGCTGCTCTGTAGTTGATTTGCCGGGAATTTATTCTATTCGACCCTATTCTATGGAAGAAATCGTCACAAGAGATTTTATATTAAATCAGAAGCCTGATGGAATTATTAATATTGTAGATGCAACAAATATTGAGAGAAATCTATACCTCACATTGCAACTGCTTGAGCTTCATGTTCCTATGGTACTAGCGCTCAATATGATGGATGAAGTACGTGGCAATGGTGGAACAATTAATATTTCTGCAATGTCAAAAGCAATTGGAATACCTGTTATACCTATTAGCGCATCTAAGAATGAAGGTATTTCAGAGCTTGTAGATCGAATTACGGATATAGCAAAAAAAAGAATTTATCCGAGTGTGTTGGATTTTTGTCAGCCGGGGCCTGTTCATAGGTGTATTCATTCCGTTTCGCATATGATAGAAGATCATGCGGAAAGTAACAATATATCAGCACGCTTTGCTGCAACAAAGCTAATCGAAGGAGATCAGTCATTTGCTGAGAAACTGGGGCTTAGTCAAAATGAAATGGAGACCATAGAACATAGTGTGTCGGAGATGGAGCATGAATATGGTATGGATAGAAATGCGGCACTTGCAGATATGCGTTACAGTTTTATAGAAGATGTTTGTGACGAGGCAGTTGTAAAATGTAAAGAGAGTCGTGAACATAAGCGTAGCGTTAAAATTGACAGAATTCTTACTGGCAGATATCTTGCATTACCGATGTTTTTTGCAATTATGATAGTTATTTTCTGGCTTACATTTGGAGTTTTGGGCAGTTTTCTTGTTGATTTATTATCGCAGGGAATTGAGACGTTTACAAACTTTGTTGATTTGGGGCTTACAAACTACGGAATCAATCCTGTCGTGCACAGTTTGATTATTGATGGAATTTTTGCAGGGGTAGGGAGTGTGCTTTCATTTTTACCAATTATTGTAGTATTGTTCTTTTTCCTTTCTATTTTAGAGGATACTGGTTACATGGCACGTGTTGCTTTTGTAATGGATAAACTGCTAAGGAAGATCGGATTATCAGGGCGCAGTTTTGTTCCAATGCTGATAGGATTTGGGTGTACGGTACCAGCAATTATGGCAACCAGGACTTTATCATCGGAACGTGACCGCAGAATGACGATTTTCTTAACACCGTTTATGAGCTGTTCAGCCAAGATACCTATTTATGCAGTTTTTAGTATAGCTTTTTTCCCAGGGCATTCAGCATTGGTTATGATTATTTTATATTTTTTTGGAATGCTAATAGGAATCATAGCGGCACTAGTGCTAAATATGACACTGTTTAAAGGAAATCCGATTCCATTTGTTATGGAACTTCCTAATTATCGTATGCCTTCTTTGAAAAGTGTATTTATGTTGGTTTGGTATAAAGCAAAGGATTTTTTGCAGAGAGCATTTACGGTTATTTTTTTGGCAACCATTATTATATGGTTTCTCGGCGCATTTGATGCAAGATTAAATTTTGTTACAAATAATGCAGATAGTCTTCTTGCAGCAATTGGTCAGTTTATTGTTCCGGTATTCGTACCGATTGGGCTCGGAGATTGGCGTATATCTACTTCCATTATTGCAGGCTTGTCAGCGAAGGAAGCTGTTGTCAGTACAATGAGTGTATTGCTGGGTACATCAATGGAAGGATTGAGCATATCACTAGGTAGTTTATTTACACCTCTCTCCGCATGTAGTTTTCTTGTTTTCACATTGCTTTACACACCGTGTATAGCGGCAATCGCAACAATCAGAAGGGAACTGGGTTCTAGAGTCCAGACGCTCGGAATGGTCCTTTTGCAGTGCATCATCGCCTGGGTTTGTGCATTTGCAATTTATCAGATTGGGAATATGATTTTTTGATAACATGGAGGGAATAAAATGAATCTGTTTGACTTTATCGTAATGGGATTGATAATAGCTGGTATAATAGCAGCATTAGGGTCTATCATAATAAGTGGGAAGAAGAAGGGCAAAACGGGATGTGGTTCCTGTAGTGGCTGCGGTTCCTATAATAATTGCCGCGCGGGGAGTACTACTAAATAAAGAGGAGATAGAAAAAGTACAATCAATGCTGATAGATATTTATAGTATTCATAGGCTCCCTTATGAAAAGGGGGCCTATGATTTCGTGATGAGAGCATTTCAATCTATTTCAAAGGTTTCGGAATGAAAATTGCTATAATAACGGCCAGTTTTGGCGATAAATTTCAGTACACAGTAGTCAGGGTCAGTTACCCCTTTGGGATAATATAAGGTATCTCCATTCATCCAAAACATTTCTTTATGCATTTCATCTTCTAACACCTCGACAGTTCCCTTAAGCATGACGCCACGAAAGAAGCGTTTATCACAAAAATATAAACTGGCTTTAGGATTTTGACGAAACTGTCCAACTCTCATAGAGGAAGTATTTGTACTAAAATAAAATTCCTTCAGACCTTCGCGTTTTCTAGGTGGATTCATTGCCTTAGCATTGGGAAATCCATCCTGATCTACTGAACTGATAATGCCCACCTTCTGTTTGTCTATTAAATTACCAATTGTTTTTTCTACATCATGCATCATAATAATTTTTTCCTCCTTGTTCGTTAGTTAGATTTGATAAGAGACGCTGTAGCATTGATTCAAAGGAAATGATTTCCTCATCAGTGAATCCTGCATAAAAGAGTTCATTCATTTTTGCAGATACCTGAAGATACTGCCCATATAGGGAATTTGCCATAGGGGTTAGTACAATACGTATGAGACGTCTATCCTTTGCATCAAAGGTGCGTTCGACATGTCCTTTTGCAACCAAACGATCTAGCATGCCTGTGAGTGTTGTCTTAGCTAGCCCGGTGCGTTTGGATAGTTCTACGATGGGAAGATTATCTTCTTGCCAAAGCACATATAGAATGCGCCCCTGTGCACCATTAAATTCTTCGATGCCGGAAGATATGAGTAATTTTTCAAATACACGTCCCTGAATCTGTTTGACCTGCGATATTAAAAATCCACCATTTGAAGTATTCATTATAGCACCTCTTTCTATAAAGGATAGTACCATATAGAACTAAATATGTCAAAACAATTTTTGTCTACTTTTACTAAAATATAACAAAAATTTATCACAAAAATAGAGACTGTTCATATTTACATTTTAATGATATACTAATTATATATTTTTTTTGAAGCACTACGTAATCGTTTAAGGAGGAAGAATGATGCTTAGCAGAATGAAAAAAGCAAGAGATATTAAGAAAGAAAAGGTAATTAAAAAAGAAAAAACAATTAAAAGGGGTAAAGGGACTAAAATAATTTATAAACTTTTATTTGCTTTTGCTGTTCCCATTATTATGATGATTTTTCTTGGTATCATTATTTATTCACAGGCAGCAAATAATTCCAAACAAAAATATGAAGAATCGGCAGGAAGTACCATTTCATCAATGGCTGAGTACTGCGATTTACTTTGCAAAACGGCAGAAGCTAAATCGGCGGAATTGCTTATAAATACAAAGATTACAGATTACTATGGTCTCTATGCAATGAGTAAGGATGCGAATGCGGAGGCAAAGTATTATGAAATAGCAAAAGTGGCAACTTTGAATCTGGAGACAATAACAGATTTTATCAGCAATGTGCATATGTTTGCGGCAAATGGAAGGCCAACTTCTTCAACAGCAAATGATTCCGCTAAGAAAGTGCCATTTACGGAAACGGCTTATGATGATTTTCAGAAGGAAGAGGGCGCGCCTTTTGCAGCGGATAAAACAGTGAAGGGAATCTGGGTTGGAAAGCATCCTTATATAGATGCAGCCACAGAAATCGGAACAAATGATTATGCATTTAGTTTTATTAAGAAGTTTACGACAGCAAAAGGGTTTTTGATTGTTGATATTGATACCAAGCGTATAAAAGAGGTGTTGGAACAGGCGGGCTTTGGAGAAGGAAGTATCGTCGGAATTATAACAGCTGACGGACGTGAGGTTATCTTAAAAGAAGAACAAGTAACAGGAGACATCATTTTTCAGGAACAGGCATTTTATA
Organism: uncultured Lachnospiraceae bacterium; assembly: GCA_964483155.1. Lineage (GTDB taxonomy): Bacteria > Bacillota > Clostridia > Lachnospirales > Lachnospiraceae > JAAYYM01. The sequence continues at coordinate 26,866 of CAZAAC010000009.1, forward strand.
CTGCATCGGTTGCCAGTGAAGAACAATATGGTGAATATGTAACCTATGAAGGATCTGATTATCTTTATCTCTATGCGCCAATCGGGGAGACGGGCATGTCACTCTGTGCGTTAATACCTCAAGTCAATATATTGGGCGAGATGTCTAATATGCGTAATCTTACTATTATATTTGTTATTATAGCATCGGCCATAGCCATAGCAATAGGAATCGGATTATCACGTAGCATCAGTAAAGTGCTTAATAACGTATCCAAAGCTATGAAGTCAGCCGCTGAGGGAAATTTGGCAGTTAAGGTTGCAACCAATCATCGTAAGGATGAGTTTGGAATATTGGCAAAGAGTATTGATACGATGCTTTCAAGTATGCGATCGACACTTGAAGAGGTGAAACAATTTGGAGGAAGCGTTGGAATATCAGCAGAGCAGGTATCGGAAACCACATTAAAAATATCACATGCCATGCAGGAAGTAAACAAAGCCATTGCGGAGATGGAGAAAAATGTTATAACACAAGCCAGTGATGCTGAAAATGGTTATAACAAGATGGTTGCTTTTTCAGAAAAAATAAACAGCATTTATGAGATTACAAGTGTGATGAAAGAGACGGCTAGCGATACAATAGGAAGTATTGGTAAAGGAACAAGCAGAGTTGACGAATTGAACAGATCCTCCATTGCGACAGCTGAGATTACACAGGTGTTGGTTAATAATATAGCAGAGGTAAATGATCAAAGTTCCAATATAGAAAGTATTGTTAATACGATTAATAATATTGCAGAAGAAACCAATTTACTTTCACTTAATGCAAGTATTGAAGCAGCACGTGCTGGTGAGAGTGGAAGAGGATTTGCCGTTGTTGCAGAAGCAATTGGAAAATTGGCAGAGCAGTCAATGGCATCTGGAAATCAAATTAGAAAAATAATAGAGAACATACAGAATACGACCTTTAAGACAACAGAATCTGCAGTGCAGGCAGAAGAAAATGTGAAGCAGCAGACTGCGGCCATTAATGATACAGTAGCAGTATTTACAGAAATCAATTATGCTGTTCTTGAGCTGGTTGAAAAGCTGGAAGGTGTCATCGATGAAATGAGTATGTTGGCTAAAGACAAAGATGACGTACTAAATTCTATACAGGCAGTTATGCATGTGTCAGAGAATTCAGTAGCTTCAACTGAGGAGGTTACAGCTAATATTAACGAACAGGTTGACTTTATTACAAGACTTGCCGATGATGCCATGAAGCTAAGAAATGAGGCGGAAAAATTAAAACATAAAATAGAGCAGTTCAGTATATAAGTGAGGTAAGCTAAGGAGCGGCTATGACAAATAATTTAGAACAGTATAAAGTGTTTTATTATGTGGTGAAGTGCGGGGGAATTACAGCCGCAGCCGAAGCCATGGCCGTTTCTCAGCCTGCTATCAGTCAGGCAATCAAGCAACTCGAGGAAGCCGTCAAGACACCACTATTTCTCAGGACTTCACGAGGTGTACGGCTGACGAGTGAAGGGAAAATGCTGTGGTCCTATGTTGAAAAAGGATATGAAGCTATTCTGCGAGGGGAGTCTAAACTGCAGGAAATGTTAGATTTAGATGCTGGAGAGATTCGTATCGGTGCCAGCGACATGACACTAAAGTTTTTTCTATTACCTTATCTGGAGCGATTTCACGAGAAGTATCCCAAAATTAAAGTAATTGTCTATAACTCACCTACCCCAGAGACGCTACAATCATTGCAAGATGGAAAGATTGATTTTGGATTAATTAGTT
>CAZAAC010000009.1:28647-68747 GCA_964483155.1 uncultured Lachnospiraceae bacterium
CGAGTAAGCGTGATTTCGCAGTGAAATCAGTTCGCTCCATTCAGGATATCTTTGTAGCAGGAAGCAAGTTTCGACAATTGTGTGGAAAACCACTTACATATGGAGAACTTCAGGAGCTACCAATTATATGCTTAGAAAAGTCTACAAGCACTAGAACATATGTAGACGCATTTCTATATGCAAATGGGGTGGTATTACATCCAGAGTTCGAATTGGCGACTAGTGATATGATTGTGCAGTTTGCACTTCGTAATTTAGGCATTGGATGCGTAATGAAGGATTTTGCAATAGATGCCATTTCAAGAGAGGCATTGTTTGAACTTAAGTTTGAGCAGGAGATTCCAACTAGAAATTTCTATGTGGCATATAGTGAAAAAAATCATTTATCAGTTGCTTCCCAGAAGTTGCTGGATATGTTGGTGTAGTAATAATGAAATGGAGTATATAGGAAATAGGATTGAAGTGATATATAATTATTTATTATGTCATTCATAATAAATATTAATTTTACTTATGCTAAAATAAATGATATAATCCAATCGTAAAAAAGAAATACGAGATTTTATAGGAGGAAAAAAATATGGTAAAAGCAATCGTAGGAGCCAATTGGGGCGACGAGGGAAAAGGAAAAATCACAGATATGATGGCAGCAGATGCAGACATTATCGTGCGTTTTCAAGGCGGTGCCAATGCAGGACATACTATTGTAAATAAATATGGTAAATTTGCACTTCATACATTGCCATCAGGTGTGTTTTATGATCATACAACAAGTGTAATCGGAAATGGTGTGGCATTAAATATTCCTATATTATTCAAGGAAATACAAGATATTGTTTCAAGAGGTGTACCAATGCCTAAACTAAAGATATCAAATAGAGCACAAATGGTAATGCCATATCATATTGATTTTGATACTTATGAGGAAGCGAGACTTGCTGGTAAGTCTTTTGGCTCAACAAAATCTGGTATTGCGCCATTTTATTCAGATAAATACGCAAAGATAGGATTTCAGGTCAGTGAGCTCTTTGGAGATGAAGCTGTACTAAAAGATAAAATAGCGCATGTATGCACAATTAAAAATGTAATATTGGTTCATCTTTATCAAAAAGAACCATTGCAGGAGAAGGAATTGTTTGACACTTTAATGGAGTATAAAAAAGTGATTGCACCTTATGTATGTGACACTTCCCTATATTTGTGGAATGCACTAAAAGATGGAAAAGAGATTTTGTTGGAAGGCCAGCTAGGCTCACTTAAAGATCCAGATCATGGTATCTATCCGATGGTTACTTCTTCATCGACACTGGCTGCATATGGAGCTGTGGGAGCAGGTATTCCCCCATATGAAATTAAAAAAATAGTCACGGTATGTAAAGCTTATTCATCAGCCGTGGGAGCAGGTGCATTTGTATCTGAGATTTTTGGCGAAGAAGGCGATGAACTTAGACGTCGTGGTGGTGACGGCGGAGAATATGGTGCTACTACAGGTCGTCCGCGCCGCATGGGTTGGTTTGATGCTGTAGCTTCAAAGTATGGATGCAGAATTCAAGGGACTACAGATGTTGCATTTACGGTAGTTGATGTTCTGGGTTATTTAGATGAGATACCTATTTGCATTGGATATGAAATAGATGGTGAAATTACGACAGACTTCCCAACGACTTCTGGATTGGAAAAAGCAAAGCCAGTGCTTGAAGTATTGCCAGGGTGGAAGACTGATATTCGTGGTATAAAAAAATATGAAGAGCTACCTACAAATTGTAGAAAATATATTGAATTCATAGAGGAAAAAATAGGATTTCCTATCACAATGATATCCAATGGACCAGGAAGGGATGACATCATTTTTAGATAAGCAAGGAGAATTTTATGAAAATTACTACAATTATACTTGATATAGGTAATGTATTAGCAGATTTTTGCTGGGAAAAATTTTTCCGAAGTTTTGATATTTCAGAGGAAACATTTGAGAAACTAGCAAAAGCAACTGTTTTGGATACTAGCTGGGATGAATTTGACAAAGGTATTATGTCGGAAAGCGAGATATTGCAGAGCTTTATTACGAAAGCACCTGAATTAGAAACACTGATACGGAAGATTTTCTCTAACATTAATGGAACGATTGAGGTTTATGACTACACTGTTCCTTGGATTCGTGAACTAAAAAGCATGGGTTACAAAGTGTTGATTTTGTCAAACTTTTCTGAAAAATGTTATAGAGAATGTGGAAACAAAATGGACTTCGTGAAGGAAGCTGATGGGGCTGTTATATCCTATCTGGAAAAAATGATTAAGCCTAATAAAGAAATCTATCAGCTTATCATCGAAAGATACCAACTAGTGCCTGAGAACTGTGTGTTTATTGATGATAGGGCAGTTAATGTTGAAGGAGCAAAGAATAGCGGTATGCAGGGAATTGTATTTAAAAATCGTGAGGATGCAGTGATAGAATTGCAAAAAATGGGAGTAGGAATTTAACTTCCAAGAATCAATTGAGAATGTTCCTATGTTTTGCTATAATAATTAATAAATATAAGTATTTTCTATGAATGAATGCTGAGAGGATTGAAAATATGAAAATAGCAGTAGTTGGGACAGGCTATGTGGGATTAGTAACGGGAGCCTGCTTGTCTGATAATGGAAACGAAGTATGGTGTGTTGATGTAGATGAGAATAAAATCGACGGCTTAAAAAAGGGTGAGATTCCTATTTATGAGCCTGGACTGGAAGAGTTGGTAAGGCGAAATTATTCGCAAGGCCATCTGCGGTTCACAACAGATATCATGGAAGCATTACAGCATGCTGAGATTTGTTTTATTGCAGTCGGTACTCCAATGGGAAAAGATGGAAGCGCTGATTTGCAATATGTGGAGGCGGTTGCGGAGAGTATAGGAAAATATATGGTGCGTCATATGTATATTATTGACAAGTCAACAGTGCCAGTAGGAACCGCAAAAAAAGTAAGAAATGCCATACAGATACAACTTGATAGCAGGGAGAGTGAATTGACTTTTGATGTGATTTCAAATCCCGAATTTTTAAAAGAGGGAACAGCAGTAAATGACTGTATGCGTCCGGATCGGATTGTCATTGGTGTGGATAATTCCGAAGCCGCCGAGATGATGAAAGAAATGTATATGCCGTACGTTAGGAATACTGAAAATTTTATTATCATGGATATTGCCAGCGCTGAGATGACAAAATATACCGCAAATGCAATGCTTGCAACGAAAATTTCTTTTATGAATGAGATATCGAATATCTGTGAAATGGTGGGAGCCGATGTTAATAAAGTGCGCAGAGGCATTGGAAGTGATCAGCGTATAGGATACCATTTTATTTATGCAGGTTGTGGTTATGGAGGAAGCTGCTTTCCAAAGGATGTGCAGGCGTTGATCAGAACAAGCAATCAATATGGTTATCATCCGGAACTGCTCGAAGCGGTAGAGTCAGTGAATCAATATCAGAAAAAAGTCATTCCTCAAAAAATTGTGAAGCGCTTTGGAGAGGATTTAACAGGCTTTACTTTTGCTGTATGGGGTCTTTCATTTAAGCCAGATACCGATGATATGCGTGAGTCAGCTGCGATTACGATTATCAATGAGTTGACAGAACGTGGTGCCAAGATTGTAGCATATGATCCGAAAGCGATGAAGGAAGCGATGGAATATTATCTTAAGGATAATTTGCATGTGACATATGTGAGTAGTAAGTATGAGGCGACAAAGGGTGCAGATGCACTTATTTTAATTACTGAATGGAAGGAATTTAGAAGCCCAGATATGGAAGAGGTTAAAAATTCTCTGAAAAATCCAATTATTTTTGATGGCAGAAATCAGTATGATAAAAAAGCAATGAAAAAACAGGGAATGGAATATTATCAGATAGGTGTTGGCAGATAGTATTTTATGATGATCGAGGAGAAATTATGAATAGAATTTTAGTGACAGGTGGCGCAGGTTTTTTAGGTTCACATTTATGTGAGAGACTTGTAAAAGAAGGAAATGATGTAATTTGCGTTGACAATCTTTTTACTGGAACAAAAGAAAACATTGCTTCATTGATGGGAAATCCCTATTTTGAATTTATCAGACATGATGTAACACAGCCACTTTATGTGGAGGTGGATCAGATTTATAATCTGGCTTGTCCAGCAAGTCCGATTCATTATCAATATAATCCGATTAAAACGACTAAAACCAGTGTTTACGGCGCCATGAATATGTTAGGGTTAGCAAAACGTACAAAAGCAAGAATCCTGCAGGCAAGTACAAGTGAGGTGTATGGAGATCCAGAGGTGCATCCACAACCGGAAGCATATAGGGGATGTGTGAATACAATGGGAATCCGTTCCTGTTATGATGAGGGTAAGAGAGTTGCAGAGACGTTGTTTTTTGATTATCATAGACAGCATGATGTCGATATAAAGATTATGAGAATATTTAATACTTACGGACCGAGAATGCATCCCAATGATGGTAGAGTAGTATCAAATTTTATTGTGCAGGCATTAAGAGGAGAGGATATTACTATTTATGGAGATGGAAGTCAGACAAGAAGTTTTTGCTATGTAGATGATTTGCTTGAGGGTATGATAAGGTTGATGAATAGCAGAAAAGAATTTATTGGTCCTGTAAATATTGGAAATCCTCAGGAATTTACGATAAAGCAGCTTGCGAGAATGATAATTGAGCTAATAGGTGGCAAATCAGAACTTGTCTATCAGTCGCTGCCCCAGGACGATCCGATGCAAAGAAAACCTGTAATTGATTTGGCAAAACAGGAATTGGATTGGGAGCCGATAGTGCAGCTGGAAGAGGGGCTGATTAAGACGATTGATTATTTTAGAACACTATTAGATAAATAAAAAAGAAGCAGTGAATTGTCACTGCTTCTTTTTTATTTATCTTGCCCACGTCCTTTACCAATATGTTTATATACAAGTATGTAAGAATAAATCAATGCTGGAATAATGATAGTAGCTATTATTGATAGTTTAAATAATTCGTTTGCAAGTGGACTGTTTATCAATGCAAATACCAAAGTCGAAACATACATGCCTGCCAATAAGATAATACCAATGATCGCAAATACTCTCTTCATTCTAATCACTCCTTTCGTCCAAATTATTGTCGTGGTTCACGGAAAGGATTAACCCGCTTAAATTTTTTGTTTTCATATAGTGAGTGATCAGCTTCTTTAATCATCTCTTCTAATAAAATGTCAGATGAGCAGATAAAAGAGGTATAACCGTAAGACATCTCTATGTAGTAAGGGACATTTGACGAGCTATTCATTTCTATAGTATGCATTTGGATTCGTTCCTTTAACTGTTCAATAATAGTTGTGTTCCCTGATAATGCAAAAGCTATAAATTCGTCTCCACCCAAGCGTGCAACCACATCATCACGACGAAAACTTTTATGTAAGATTGTTGCTGCACTCATTAAAGCATAGTCTCCTGCTTCATGTCCAAATGTATCATTTATTAATTTCAAACTATCCAAATCTGCAAAAAAGAGTAATGCCTCATGCCCGACATGTGTTAATATCATATTATTTACCTTCTCAAAAAAGCCTCTACGATTATCAAGACGTGTCAATTCATCTGTTATCGAAATGTTCATTAACCGATGGTTCATGTTCGAGTATTTCAATGCTGAACTGATTTCAATGCTTACCGTATAGGCGGCATATTGCTTGTCAATATCATTTTCACAGATAAAGAACCCATACTGATCCTCATTAATAAAAAGATTGTATATGGTTTTAATATGCTGGTAAGGTCTATCGGTATAATTATTGTCAAATATTTCGCGAATGGAGATGATGGAATCATCACTGTTAAGAACAACCTTTTTATCATGAACGCTAAAAGCAACAAGTCTTGCATGAGAGGGGCGTTTCCATTCATCCATTAGATTGTGTACAACGGGGGCATCAAAAAGATAGATATAGGAAGAAGTGATTCCAAGTAGCTCAATCTTCTCAAGTATTTTTTCTAGGAAAATATCTGTATCAGAATTATAAATTAAAGAATCTCGCATAATTCCAGAAGAAATCCATCTGATATTCATAAAATCAATGGGAATAGAATATAGTGCCCATGATTTATCATTAATGGAAGAAGAGAGAAGATTTAGCAAGGCCGAATTAAGTGCAGCTTTTCGTGTAGAATCAGAAGTCAGGTCAATAATTCTGAGAATAAAATCATGAATGTAATAGTGTAAATGCTCAGTTTTTATATACTTTGACCAACTAGCAGTTTTAAGTTTATTAATCATTTCTTGAAATTCAGAAAGTGTATGGTTATTGCCGTCATATTCGTAATAGGCACTGAATAAATCGGCAACAAGAGGGCGTAACAAACGATACAATAATTCGGATTGAGAATGAAACATAATGTGTGCTGTTGCAATATTGATACATTCATCAAGAGACTGACCGCATTGTACATACAAATTTGTCTGTTCACTATCACATCCACAGGAAGATCGTCTAATAAATTTTGAAGGGATGCTGCGGCAGGTCATTGTGCCACCATTAAAAATGTTAATTCCTTCAATTACAGCGCGATATGCAAGTTCCTGTATATTTATCCCAACTGTAGACAAAGGAGGAGAGAGTGTGTTTGAGAAGGAAGCATTATCAAAGCCGGTTATAGCAATATCCTTGCCTATTTCAAGTCCGCGTTTCTTTAGGACGCGGTAACCAGCCTCTGCCATATAGTCATTGGCAAAGCAAATAGCTTCTGTATCTGGATTTTTATCAAGCATTTTTTGTATGATTGCATCACAATATTTTGAATAATTGCCATAGGGAGTCATAGAAACATCTACGGGAAGGTTATATTTTTTCATCATCTCTAAATATAGGGAAAGCCGTTCTGCAGAATCATTATTGTTGTGCTTTCCATTTACAAAGCAAATTTTCTTATAACCATGATCCACAATCATATGTTCCAGACAAGCCTGAAAACCAATAACGTTATTAATCGTGAGGCAGTTCCGTCCTGGTATATCTTCTTCCATAATAATAATGGTGCTGTCTTTATATTTATTAATAAAATTGTCAATATCCGAATAGTCAATAAAAGGCTCAATTGTACCAAGTGATATAATCAGGATATCTATATGTGAGCGGATGGCATAATCATATATGGTATTTAGCTGATAGTCATACTCAGCTAAATGGGTAGGATCATAGTAAGCTGATACATACATCCCAGGAAAAAATATCACATTAACATCCATATCTTCGGCAGCATGCAAGATGCCGTTGCACATGTTCCTTACATACTCGGTATCAATATGACAAATGAAAACACCAACATTTAAGCGTTTTTTATTCTCTTCCATAAGGTTCCTCCAGGTAGTAGAATATAATAAGCAGTACGATTCATAAACTAGAAATTCAAAAATACAATTATCATTATCATATACATAAAATTAAAAATTTACAAGTGATAACTATAGAAATCAGTTCGCAAAATTTTTTCTATTTATTTTTATTTATGCAAATTATATTTGATATTTCTATAGAAATGTGTTATGGTAGATTAGTAGCAATAGGTAAATAATAGGCACAGAGTATAATATAATCAAAATTGAATAGGATATCATTAATCAATAATAGTATTTTGTGAGCTTTAACCAAGTAGGAGAGAGAAACAACTATGAGGTTAAAGCTCTTTTGATGCAAGAATAAATCTGTGAACGAAAGGAATTATAATGAAATTTGAAGAAATGGTTTTGGATAGTAAAATATTACGCGCAGTAGAAGAAATGGGATTTGAGGAAATGTCACCAATACAGGCGAAGGCAATTCCAATTATTATGGAGGGAAAAGACATTATCGGTCAGGCGCAGACGGGAACGGGAAAGACGGCGGCATTTGGTATACCCATGTTAGAAGCTGTTGACGCAAAGGATAAGGCGGTACAAGCAATTGTCCTGTGCCCAACACGTGAACTTGCAATACAAGTGGCGAATGAAATCCGCAACCTTGCAAAATATATGCATGGTATAAAAGTATTACCCGTTTATGGTGGACAAGAAATAATTAAGCAGATTAAATCACTTAAGGCTGGGGCGCAGATTGTTGTCGGTACACCAGGACGTGTGATGGATCATATGCGAAGAAAGACAGTAAAGTTCGGCGCAGTAAAAATGGTTGTATTGGATGAAGCAGATGAAATGCTCAACATGGGATTTCGTGAGGATATCGAAACGATTCTGTTTGGAGTGCCAGATGAAAGACAGACTATTTTGTTTTCAGCTACCATGCCAAAAGCAATTGAAGAAATAGCGAAAACACATCAAAGGGATACCGTTATGGTCAAAGTTATACATAAGGAATTAACTGTGGAAAATATTGAACAGTATTATTTTGATGTGCGTCCTAAAAATAAGGAAGAGGTCTTGGCGCGTTTGATTGATGTGTACAATCCGCATCTATCGATTATTTTTTGTAATACAAAACGTGTGGTGGATGAACTTGCCACGAATCTGAAGGGACGAGGGTATTTTGCAGAGGCACTGCATGGAGATTTGAAACAAACACAGAGAGATCATGTTATGAACAGCTTTCGAAATGGAAAGACAGAGATTCTTGTTGCGACGGACGTAGCAGCAAGGGGAATTGATGTTGATGATATTGATGTTGTCTTTAATTATGATTTGCCACAGGATGACGAATATTATGTACATCGAATCGGCAGGACAGGCCGTGCTGGCAAAGCGGGACTTGCACTTACGTTTATATCAGGAAAAGAAGTATATAAGCTTAAAGATATTGAACGGTTCTGCAAGACAAAAATAAAAGCAAAGCCTATTCCATCTGCAGGAGATATTAAAAACACAAAAATTGAGCATGCATTTAAGGATATCAAAGCAGTGATTGAAGAGGGAAACTTATCTGATATGCTAAATATTGTCGAACAACATGTGAACGAAGAAGACTATACAGCAATGGATATTGCTGCGGCATTTTTGAAGCTATATTTAGGGGAAGATACTGTTACGAGAGAAAGCACCGATGAGATAGGTGAAACTGGTGCAGAAGCAGGTATGGTGAGACTCTTTATGAACATCGGGAAGAAACAGGGAATTAGTGCATCAAATATTGTAGGGGCAATTGCAGGAGAAAGTGGTATCCCAGGAAATTTAATTGGTGCTATCGATATGTTTGATGCATATACATTTGTAGAGGTACCAAGAGAATATACAAACGAGGTACTTAAGGCAATGAAAAATGTAAGAATTAAAGGAAAATCAATCAGTATAGAGCCTGCAAATCGGAAGTAGAATCGGGTTTGTGAAAGGTATTATCACATAATCTTTTAAAAGGATTTATCTTTATTATTTTCTAAATAGCGGTTATAATAGGACATGGGATATGTCTGAAAACCGTGGGAGGAAGTAAGATGGAAAAGCGTTTAAGAGACTATATACGAAAAATAGAAGAATTATTATTAAAAAATCCAAGAGAAGAAGCACGTAAGGAATTACGAGAAGAAATGCTGATTCAGATTGGATTTTTTCAACATGAAAGACTGATTCATCTTATTGTGACAGCTTTATTTGCGATACTGACGATCATAATGATGTTGGGGTGTCTTGTTTTGCAATTAATTACATTATATTGCCTGGCAGGACTATTTTTTATTTTACTGGTGCCATATATCAGACACTATTTTATACTGGAAAATGGAGTTCAAAAACTGTATCTATTATATGATCAACTGATAAGCTACGTATGAAACGATGGAATATTGTAAATGGCATATGGTTGACTGAGAAAGTTCAAAAATAATGCAAGAAGGAGAGCAAATATGATTGAAAAACTGAAAGAACAGTTTTATCTTACAACAGAGCATACAAGTTATTGGTTTCGCGTAACGGAGTTTGGGCATCTGGAGCATGTATATTATGGGACAAAGTTACAAAAGCAAAATATGGAGGCCTTAAGATATAAGCATACGGCTGAATTTGGGTCATGCATTAGCTATGGAACGACAGAAAAAGTAAGTCATGGTACAACAAGGAAGACAAAAAATGAAGAAATAAAAATGCCGGAGCATTATAGCCTTGATACAATGTGCCTTGAATGGTCAGGTATTGGAAGAGGAGATTATCGCCAAAGTCCACTGGAAATCAAAATGCCAGATGGGAGCTTTGTAAACGATTTTGTATATAAAACAGTCACTATAAAAAGCGGATGCTGTGATATGTGTACTTTACCGACTGCTTATGGGACCGCAGAGGATTGTATGCATCTTGACATTACTATGGAAGACAAGTCAAACCAGATAGAGGTACATTTAATCTATACTGTTTATGAGGATACTGATGTCATTACAAGACGTGCCTATGTTGTGAATAATAATGATAAAAAGCTGGTGATTAGAAGAGCACTCAGCATGATGGTGGATATTCCTAATCGAGATTATAGAATGACAACGTTTGATGGTGGCTGGATTAAGGAAACACATCGCCATGACAGAGATATTACATATGGAAGAGTTGTAAACTTTTCTGCAACAGGGGGAAGTTCAAATCAGCATAATCCAGGATTTTTATTATCAGAAAAAACAGCAACAGAATCTGATGGCAATGTATACGGTTTTAACCTCATTTATAGTGGGAACCATTATGGCGCCGTTGAATTAAATCATGCGGACATTGTACGTGTTCTAATGGGTATTAATGACCATTGCTTTGAATGGGAGCTTAATAAAGAAGAGTTATTTGAGATGCCCGAAGTAGTCATGACTTTTAGTAACAAGGGCTTTAATGGCATGAGTCATTATTTTCATGATTTCATCAATAAGCATATTGTCAGGGGCGAATGGAAAGATAAAGAGCGCCCTATCATAATTAATAATTGGGAAGCATATTTTTTTGATTTTAATGAGAGGAAGCTATTGAGATTAGCGGAGCAAGGGAAGAAATTGGGCATGGAAATGTTTGTGCTTGATGATGGATGGTTTGGTTCCCGCAATAATGACAGAGCAGGACTGGGAGATTACGAAGTCAATAGAAAGAAACTACCAGGTGGAATGAAAGGCTTTGTTCATAAGATTAAAGCATTGGGTCTACAATGTGGACTTTGGTTTGAACCTGAAATGGTAAATGAAGACAGTGATTTATTTCGGGAGCATCCTGAGTATGCCATTCATCTGCCAGGCAAAAATCCAACCTATGGTCGCAATCAAAGAGTTTTGGATTTATGTAAACCGCAAGTACAGGATTACATTGTGGAAAATGTATCGAGAATACTAGATGATGCTGGAATTACATATGTGAAGTGGGATATGAACCGTCATATTAGTGAGGCATATTCAGATAGACTGGCTAATCAGGGAGAGTTTTTTCATCGATATATAATGGGCTTATATAGTATTATGAAGCGGATATTTGAGCCACGCCCTCATATTCTATTAGAATCATGTAGTAGTGGAGGAAATCGATTTGACCTGGGAATGCTTTGCTATTCGCCACAAATATGGGCGTCAGATGATACGGATCCGATTGAGAGATTAAAAATACAGAAAGGGCTGTCCTATTTGTATCCTCTTTCAACTATTAGTGCGCATGTGTCGGCGTCGCCGCACCAACAGACATTGAGAGAAACAGCATTTTCAACGAGATTTAATGTGGCGGCATTTGGATGTCTTGGCTATGAACTTGATTTAAGATACCTATCAAAAGTAGAGAAACAGGAAGTGGCTGAACAAATTGCGTTTTATAAATTGCATCGTAGAACCTTTCAATATGGTGAATTTAGTCGAGTAGATTATCCAAAGAGCAATAAAATGCAATGGCAGGTACGTAAGAAGGATGGAAATAAAGTAATTGCAGGTTTCTTTCAGACACTTACCACTGCGGCTGAGGGTTATGACTATCTTCGTATTCTCGGGTTAAATACTGAAAAAGAATATGTTGTGGAAACTAAGCCACAGAACATTTATGTAGAACGGTTTGGGGGTCTGATCAAGCATATTATGCCAATAGAGCTTAATCCAGACGGATTGATACTTCGTACAGCAAATAGGATATATTCCCTGCAGGATGGTGTAGAAACTTATCATGGAGATGGTGCGTTACTCTCAAATGGTATTTTGCTAAACAACCAGTTTGTTGGCTCGGGATATAATGAAAAAATACGTTTGCTTGGTGATTTTGGCTCCAATCTATATGTTGTGACAGAAAGAGTATAAATAATGGAGGAGAAGAAATGATTACAAAACGCAATAAGTATACGTTCGGTCTAGGCACAATTGGACGTGATATGGTTTATTCCATGATTAGTATGTATCTGATTTATTATCTGACCGATGTTCTAGAGTTACCAACCTCCAGTATTTGGTGGATTACGGGAATCATTCTCTGCTGCAGGGTGTTTGATGCGCTGAATGATCCGATCATGGGCGTTGTAGTTGATAATACACACAGTCGTTTTGGAAAATTCAAACCATGGATTGTCTTAGGTGCATTTACGACTGGCATTGTTGCAATAATGTTGTTTATGGATATGGGACTTACTGGTGGCGCATATATTGTGGTATTTGCAATACTATATTTGTTTTTTGGAATCACATTTACGATTAATGATATATCATATTGGTCTATGCTTCCCTCTCTATCTTTGGATCAAAAAGAGAGAGAAAAGATAGGCGCAGTAGCAAGAATTTGTGCTAATATAGGACTATTCTTTGTTGTAGTTGGAATTGTCCCAATTACAAAAACACTTGGGGCATACTTTGGAAGTTTGCAAAAGGGATATTTTGCATTTGGAATTATTGTTGTAGTTATTATGTGGATAGGACAGGCTATTACGATTTTCGGTGTGAAAGAGGCTGTTGCATCAGCTGATGATAGGCAGGAGCATACAACACTTAAAAATATGTTAACAGTCATTTTCAAAAATGATCAACTTTTATATACAGCAATTTCCATGGCACTTTTTATGATAGGCTATATGACAACGACAAGTTTTGGGCTTTATTACTTCAAGTATGTATACGGTGATGAAGGGATGTACTCGGTATTCGCGTTGGTATTAGGAATATCGCAACTGGCGGCATTGCTTATGTTTCCTTTGGTTAGTAAAAAATATGAACGAGGCCAGATATATTTATTTGCGACCATACTTGTTGTAGTGGGTTATATTATTTTTTTCTTTGCACAGACTGACACTATGACATTTATCGGTACGGCTGGTGTCTTAATTTTTGTAGGAGAGGCTGCTATACAATTACTAATGCTTATGTTTCTTGCCGATACTGTCGAGTATGGCCATTGGAAATTTGGTAAGCGGAATGACAGTGTCACTTTTTCTCTGCAACCCTTTATCAATAAGATGGGAGGCGCGGTTGCAAGTGGTATCGTCGGTGCAACAGTCATTATTTCTGGAATCAAGGAGGCAAGGAATGCTACTGAGGTAACAGCAAATGGACTCCTTATATTAAAAATAGCAATGCTGGTACTGCCATTGGTATTTATACTAATCGGATATTGTATTTACAAGGCAAAATATATCATTGACAAAGAGACATATCAAAAAATTATTAGAGAATTATCTGAGCGTGGGGCAATTGAAGATAAGACAAGGGAGTGAAGCATATGACGAAGAAAATAACCTTGGACAGCAAAATAAAGGAATTATATGAACATCCGGTTGGCCATGATCTCATCAAACGTATTCTTATGGCGTATCATAAAAAGGATATAATAATTACAAATCCAATCGTGGGGAATATGAAATTAAAAATCTTTTCAAGTTACGCAAAAAAGAATTTAGGAGATTTTGATTCTTTGTTGACACTTATAAATAGTGAGAAGGATATTCCTGCGTCTGGAAAATGCGAGATGAAGGAGGACTGGTGGAAGGAAGCTATATTTTATCAAATCTATCCACGCAGCTTCATGGATAGCAACGGCGATGGGATAGGAGATCTGCAGGGCATCCTATCGAAGCTTGATTATCTAATGGCACTAGGGGTTGACGTTATCTGGTTATCACCTATTTATGATTCTCCAAATGATGATAATGGGTATGATATACGTGATTACTTTCAAATCATGAAGGAATTTGGGACAATGGAAGAATTTGATATTCTTCTAGCTGAGATTCATAAACGTAAAATGAAGCTGATTATGGATTTGGTTATAAATCATACGTCGGATGAACACAGATGGTTTCAAGAAGCACTTCATAATCAGGATTCAAAGTATAAGAATTATTACTATTTCAAAAAAACACAGGATGGAAATGCACCCAATAATTGGATTTCATTTTTTGGCGGTTCTGCATGGAATTATTACGATGAAACAGATGAATATGCACTTCATTTATTTTCCAGAAAACAGATGGATCTGAATTGGGAATGTGAAGAGATGCGTGCAGAAATAATTGAAATGATACAATGGTGGTTGCAAAAGAATGTAGATGGATTTCGCATGGATGTCATAAATTACATATCAAAAGTAGAAGGACTTCCAGATGGTAATCATATGATTGGCGATATGATTGGGTTTAGAGGTATTGAACATTACTTTTATGGGCCTAAGTTGCATACTTATCTTAAGGAAATTAGAAAGAACGCATTTGAACCATATCATGCCTTTTCAGTTGGAGAGATGCCAGGTATCGGGATGGAGATGGGGAAGCTTTTAACCGGAGACGACAGAGGCGAACTTGATATGATGTTTTCTTTTGATCATTTGGAAGAACCGGGGCAGGAACGATATGATTCGTATCTATATAATCTGAATTGCTGGAAGGAATATCTGATTGATTATATAGAGCATTTGGGGAATCACTGTCATATGGCGTTGTTTTATAATAACCACGACAATCCACGTTTCTTATCAAAAGTCAATCCAGATCCCCAGTATCGGGAGGTGCTGGCTAAATTATTGGCGGTAATACAATTTACTAGCAAAGGGACACCTTTTGTTTATCAAGGAGACGAGATTGGCGCAATTAATAATAAATTTCAGTCAATGGATGAGATAGAGGATGTTGAAGCGAGGGGATTATACCGCATATGGACTGAAAAGGAAGAGATGATAGAAGAGAAGGCGTTTGAGAAGATATTAGCAGGCACCAGAGATCATGCCAGAACACCGATGCAATGGGATGATACTGATAATTCTGGATTTTCCGACGGAAAACCATGGATTGCAAGCGATGATGATTATAAAACGTGTAACATTAAATCGCAGATTGCAGATGTGAAATCGGTTCTTAATTTTTATAAGCAGATTATAGTATTACGTAAGCAGAGCAAAGCGTTTGTCTATGGGAAAACGGATTTTGTCAAAAAGAATCGCAAAGATTATTTCCTATATTTTAGGACTTATGGTGAAAACAGATATTTTATAGAGTGTAATTTGTCAGCCAGAGGTCATAAACGATTTTATGATACAAGCAAGTACGAATTATTATTATCAAATTATGAAGACAAGGATATGAATTTGCGTGCCTATGAAGCGAACATTTATAAGGTGACAAAAAAGTACTAAAATGATATAATTTGTATACGATGCCAAAAGGCGCAGCAGATTAAGAAATAATATAGCATAATAGAGCGGAGGTAGTAAAATGGGTTTGATTCAAGCAATTAAAGGAGCTGTAGGGGGACAACTTGCCGATCAATGGCGCGAGTATTTTTATTGTGAATCTTTGGATGCAGATATTCTTGTGACCAAAGGGGAAAAACGTGTTGACGGAAAGAGAAGTTCTAATACAAAGGGTAGTGAAAATCTGATTAGTAACGGTTCTATCGTTGCAGTTGCAAATGGTCAATGTATGTTGATTGTTGAGCAAGGTAAGGTGGTAGAGTTTTCTGCTGAACCAGGTGAATTTGTATATGATACATCAACAGAACCAACATTGTTGTATGGCGGATTAGGAGAAGGTCTCAAAAAATCTTTCGAGACAATCGGAAAACGTTTTACCTTTGGTGGTGATACGGCGAAGGATCAGCGAGTTTATTATATTAATACAAAAGAACTTCCGGGCAACAAATATGGTACACCAAATCCAGTTCCATTTAGAGTTGTAGATAAGAATATTGGCCTAGATATCGATATTTCAATCAGATGTCATGGGGAGTATTCATATAAAATCACAAATCCGCTACTTTTTTACACGAATGTAACGGGGAATGTGGATGATAGCTATAATAGAGAAGCAATTGATAGTCAGTTAAAGACGGAACTTATGACGGCCTTGCAGCCTGCATTTTCTAAAATTTCAGATATGGGTATCAGATATAGTGCACTTCCAGGACATACAATGGAAATGGCAGATGCATTAAATGAAGTATTGTCAAAAAAATGGTCAGAACTGCGTGGTATTGAAATCGTATCCTTTGGTGTGAGCTCTGTAAAGGCTTCGGAAGAAGATGAGCAGATGATAAAGGAATTGCAGCGTAGTGCTGTTATGAAAGATCCTACTATGGCAGCGGCTCACTTGACGGCAGCACAGGCAGAGGCTATGATGAGTGCGGCTAAAAATGAGAGCACAGGTCCAATGATGGCTTTTGCAGGTCTGAACATGGCAAATATGGCAGGTGGGATGAATGCAAACAATCTTTATGCAATGGGCGCACAGCAGCAGGCACAGACTGCAGCAGCGGCACCAGTTGCAGGAGGATGGACATGCGCCTGTGGAAAAACAGGCAATACTGGAAAGTTCTGTGCAGAGTGTGGGAAACCACAGCCTGATGAAAACGGTTGGAGCTGTACATGTGGTGCGATTAACAAGGGAAAATTCTGTTCGGAATGCGGGAAATTAAAACCGGCGGGAGCACCAGTATACAAATGTGATAAATGCGGATGGGAACCAAAAGATAAGTCAATTCCACCTAAGTTTTGCCCAGAGTGTGGAGATGTTTTTGATGACAGTGATATGCAAAAATAGGACGGAATAAATAGAAGAGGTCTCTGTGATTGTAAATGCAGAGACCTCTTTTTGGTTTTTTATGATTGATTTGTGTATATCATCATGTTAGCAGGATTAACTTCATAAGTACCTGTATCAATTACCTTTGGAATTGTTTTGCCTTCAAATACATCTTGCATTCTTTCCAGTGTAAGTGCTCCCCATGTTTCCGGCCTCTGCGCAATGGCAGCACTGACGCATCCAGCTTTCATATAATCAGCGATTGTATCTGTAAAATCAACAGTAACTAGCTTGACACTTGGGCGATGCTTTTTGATATATCTGGCGCAGGCAATTCCCCAACCAACATTAGTAGCATATAAAACATCAATACCAGGATGTGCTTTTAACACATCAGAAATACATTTTTCAGCTTCAGCTTCAGTTGGTTCTCCAGGACCGTAAAACTCATAAGTTTTAATGTTTGAGCCCTTCATGGTTTCGTATGCACCATTTGTTCTGTCTTCAATAGTCTCGATGATGCCCTCACTCCATCTGACAACGGCTATTTCGCCGGAGTCTGCGAGGAGCTGCCGGATTACATTACCAGAATGCCTGCCACAGTTGAAACTATTGGTTCCAATCAGAGATTCATATTTAACGCCCTCTAATATGGATAATATAAATATAACCTTAATCCCTTTATCTGCAATTTGACGCATGACATTAGTGATACGTGAATCTGAAATTGGAGAAATACATATGCCATCATAGTCACCATCACGGACTGTCTCGAGAAAGCTGAGCATTTCTTGAGTGCCTGCCTCTCCTCGGCTTTTTGGAGCAAATACAGTAACATCAAAATCAAGAATTTTGGAGGTACGATATGACTCTTTTGTTGCTGGAGACCAAAAAGGGTCATCCAAATCCCATACCATGGCAACTTTCTTCTTTTTGATCTCTAAATCAAGTGTTTTTATTTTATTTGATTTTTTATCCATTTCAGCAACTTGATGGTGAAGTCTATTAGCCATCTTGGTCATAAGTTCCGTTGTACTTGCTTGATTAATAGCGAGAGTAGCAACATTTTCAGCTGTAGCAGAAGATTGTTCGATAATAGCAGCAATAGAATTTATTGCCTCCATTAAAGTATCCTTATCAGAGGAAATTGTTGCAAAATCATCAGAAAAAGCTTGCTGTGTTGTTATGAAATTTTCGACACTTCCATTAATTTTTTCAAATGCCGATACAACTTCATCAACAGCTTGCTTTTGTGAATCAAATGCTTTAGAAGAATTATCTGCTATTGTTTTTAGCTCTAATAGGGATGAGGCAATATCCTTGATAGAATTATTAATATTTTCGCTTGCGCGATGACTTTCTTCAGAAAGTTTACGTACTTCATCTGCAACATATGCAAAACCTTTTCCTGCTTCGCCTGCTCTTGCGGCTTCAATAGAAGCATTAAGTGACAATAAGTTTGTTTGTTTTGCAATGTCATAAAGTACAGTTGTTATTTCAACAATTTTTTCATTCTTTCCGAGTAGTTCGTAGATTTCTGAAGTTATTTTTACAATAACATTTTTAAGTGACTCTTGATTTTCTGAAAGATTAAATACTGTTTGCTGACCTGTTTCGCTTTGCTGTCCCATTTCATAAGCTTGCTTAATGATGGAACGTGATTTTTCATCCATAGAAGCAATTCTAGTAACAAGTGTATCTGCTACGTCGATACATTTGTTGACATCTTGGGACTGTTTCACGGAACCATCTGCAATATACTTAATAGCATTAGTTACATTAGAAGAGGATTCTGTCATACCATCAATAATGCCTTCTAACTGTTCTGAGACTGACTGGATGCCATATATTCCAGTCTTTAATTCAGTAAAGTAATCATGATAATCAATATAAATGTCGTCATCCTTGCCAGCTACGGCGGGCTCGCGAAAGTCCCACTGCTTCATGCTGTCGAGAGCGGTTTGCTGACCACTCTTGTTGTGGTTTCTGAACAAATGCATATAATACCTCCCTGATACAGAATTCTTTTTGTGAGTATTCCCTAAAATATAGTTTAGCACAGGGTGGTAGCAGTGTAAACTGTGTCATTTAAAAAAGAAAGACTTATTCTTTAAGCAAATGCCAGATTGTGTAAAAGTACTTGTGTCAATCATTATTTATCAAGTATAATAAACATATAATTATTTTCCCAACAATGACTTTGTAAAAGGAGAGAAAATATGAAAAAAAGATTTGAAGAGAGTCTACTACAGGTTGCGAATTACTTGGAAATTTTCATTTCGATTTTAATGATTATTATGCTGACTATTTTATCTGTGAAATTTCTGATGACTGTTTTGAATCCAGATAGTTACCAAATAGGGCAAGACAATCTGACTAATTTTTTGACTGCAGCACTAAATCTGGCAGTGGGTGTTGAGTTTGTAAAGATGCTCTGTAAACATACACCTGAAACAATTATTGAAGTACTTTTGTTTGCTACGGCACGCCAGATGATAGTATTACATCTATCTGCCATAGATACTTTTATAGGTGTGGTTTCGATTGCTGGTTTGTTTGCGACCAGAAAGTATTTGTTTTGTGCTTTTGATGAAACCTCCACAGCTATATTTCGTGCTACGCAGAAAATAAGAACGGTTAATTGGTTATTTAAAATTAGTATTCCACATGAAGTCGGAGAGACACTGGGTGAGGTTGTGGTTAATAAGTTAAAAGAGGAAGAAAAGGAAGTGGCAACCGGAGCGTGTGTATATTTTAACGATTTTGCCCTCAGGATAGCGAAGATGAATCAAAATGTGATAACGCGTATCGAAGTGATAAAGTCTATTTAAAAAAATCCCCTGAATGTTCAAATGAATGAACGCTCAGGGGATTTTGTGATGAAGCCTAATTAATTGTCTGCGGATATTTTCTTTTTTCCTACCAAAGTAATGCAAGCAATTGCTGCAATTAGATATAGCGCGATCGTTACATAGAGAACAGCCTGATAACCACTGGGGTTAACCTTAATGATTTCTTCTGTTCCATCAGAAAGTATATGTACTAAGTCAACTTCCGTACCAAACTTCTTAACAATCCATGTAGCTAATTGATTACCGGATAATCCAGCTACTGCCCAGGCGGAAAGTGTGATACCGTGAATAGCACTGATATTCTGCATGCCATAATGATCAGCCAGTAGTGTGGGAACATTGCTGAAACCACCGCCGTAGCCTGCATTTACAGCAAATAATAAGATTAATACAAGAACCATGACAAATGAGCTGGCCCCCATGTTTGTAATTCCCTGTGTTAGAATGACAAGACCAGTTGCCGCAATAGACATAATAAAGATAATCTTATAAATTGAATTTCTGTCTTTAAAGGTATCAGCCCAAGATGAAAAGCCAAGGCGTCCGGCAGCATTGAAGACAGCTGTAACAGAGGATAGAATTCCAACGATTCCTACCAAACCAAGACATTTAATAATCATTTTCTCTTGAGAGATGATAGCGAGTCCACAAGTAATATTAATATAGAACATTAACCAGATACCAATAAAAGTGATTGGTTTTGACTTAATTACCGCAAAGGCGCTGATACTATTTTTGGTACGAACAGGTTCTGCCCAGTCTGCCGGCTTAGCCAATAAAAAGTGACCTAGCATCATCATGATGAAGTATACAATTGCCAAAATGAAAAACATTTTGTAGATTCCGCCTTCACCGAGCGTATCAAGCAAGGATTGCATGATGGGACTTGCAATAGCCTTTGCTGCACCAAACCCCGCAACAGCAAGACCGGTTGCAAGACCTTTTCGATCTTTAAACCAAAGCATTAGTGTTTTTACAGGTGAAAGGTAACCAGTTCCAAGACCTATTCCCATGATAAAGCCATAAAATACATAAATACCAATTAGTGAAACAATATTACCTTTATTTGTACCGCCGTACCAAATAAAAAAACCAGTTCCAGCCATGCCGATAGCAAAGCAGATGGCGGCAATCAGAGAAGATTTATGAATATCCTTCTCTACTATATTTCCCAAGAAGGCGGCTGACATACCAAGGAAAAAGATTGCAAAACTAAACCCCCACTCAGTAGCTCCCTTTGAAAAACCAATATAGTCGGCAATTTCTTGACTGAAAATTGACCAACAGTAAACAGTACCGATACTACAATGGATTAGAAGAGCCGGAATGGCTGCTCTAGTCCATTTGTTGCTGAATTTACCCATTTGATAATACTTCCTTTCTATTTGCAAATTGCGAATCGTTCTATATGAACGAAAACCTTTATTATTATAGCAAAGCGGGAAGAAAATAACAATAAAAATTATTTTTGGTAAGGGCACAAATATTTAGTTAAATTTCAATGGAATATTAAAAATGATTCTGCTATAATATAGTCCAAGTGTGCATAGATAAATCTTTGGTAAATGAAGATAAGTGATGAAATGATTTGTGCAGATAAATGATTTTGTGTAGAGGAGCAGTAAAGTGGTATATAATAACATATTGGAAGCAATCGGACATACGCCAATTATTAAGCTTAGTAATAAAATGGTAGACACACAATCGGCAGTAGTGCTTGTGAAATATGAAGGATTAAATGTAGGAGGATCTATTAAGACGCGTACGGCATATAATATGCTACATAAGGCCGAAAAAGAAGGGCTTATTAATGAGAATACGATTATTGTAGAGCCAACAAGCGGAAATCAGGGAATTGGGTTGGCATTGGTTGGTGCAGTAAAAGGTTATCAAGTAAAAATAGTAATGCCGGATTCAGTTAGTGTGGAGAGAACTAAGCTGATTGAAGCATATGGTGCTGAGGTCATCATGGTGCATGATGGTGGAGATATCGGTGCATGCATTGAAGAATGTTTAGAAACAGCATTGCAAATGGAACGCGATAATCCCAATGTATTTGTTCCACAACAGTTTACAAATGAAAATAATCCTAAAGTTCATAAATATCATACAGCAGTTGAGATACTGGAACAGGTAGAAGGCCCGATAGATGGATTTTGTTCTGGCGTTGGTACAGGGGGAACCATATCTGGAATAGGAGAAGTTTTAAAAAGTCAGAATCCAGATATTAAAATATGGGCAGTTGAACCTGAAAATGCTGCAATATTGTCAGGGGGAAGTATCGGTACACATTTGCAGATGGGCATTGGCGATGGTTTGATCCCGCAAAATCTGAACACAAAGATATATGATAATATTTGCATCGTGACAGATGAAGAGGCACTATATACATCTAAAAAGCTAATGAGAGTCGAGGGGCTTATGTGCGGTATTTCAAGTGGTTCAAATGTTGCAGCAGCAATTAAGATGGCAAAAATGCTTGGAAAAGGGAAGACAGTCGTAACGATATTACCAGATACGGGAGAGAGATACTTTAGTACCGAACTTTTTTAATCTGATAAGGAAAATTAGAGTGAAATATTACAAACATATGCAGAAATGGAATGGAGTGGAGGAATAGTATGCTAGACATGAAATTTGTCAGAGAAAATCCTGACATCGTTAAAGAAAATATCAAGAAGAAATTTCAGGATGTAAAAATCCCTATGGTAGACGAAGCCATAGCACTTGATGTAAAAAGCAGGGCAACAAAGCAGGAAGCCGATAGTCTTCGAGGACAACGAAACACATTATCGAAACAAATCGGGGTACTGATGGGACAGGGCAAAAAGGAAGAAGCTGAGGCAATCAAAAAGCAGGTAACCACTAACTCGGAACACCTTGTTGCGTTAGAAGCACAAGAAGCAGAATTGCAAGAGAAGGTAACTAACATTCTAATGATGCTTCCTAATATTATTGATGATAGTGTTCCAATAGGAAAAGATGATAGTGAAAATGTCGAAGTGACAAGATACGGTGACCCTGCAGTTCCTGACTATGAAATACCTTACCATACGCAGATAATGGAGAGATTTGACGGAATAGATATCGATGCAGCAGGAAAAGTAGCTGGAAATGGATTTTACTATTTGATGGGCGATATTGCAAGACTTCATTCTGCAGTGATTTCTTATGCAAGAGATTTTATGATTGAAAGAGGTTTTACATATTGTATCCCTCCCTTTATGATTCGAAGCAATGTTGCTACAGGTGTTATGAGCTTTGCAGAAATGGATGCCATGATGTATAAAATAGAAGGAGAGGATTTGTACTTAATTGGTACAAGTGAGCACTCCATGATTGGCAGGTTTATTGATACGATTTTAGAAGAAGAGAATTTACCACAGACATTAACCAGCTATTCGCCCTGCTTTAGAAAAGAAAAAGGTGCACATGGCATAGAAGAACGTGGCGTATACAGGATTCATCAGTTTGAGAAGCAGGAAATGATTGTTATTTGTAAACCAGAAGAGAGTAAAATGTGGTTTCAAAAATTGTGGGAAAACACAGTAGATTTGTTCTGCTCTTTGGATATTCCAGTCAGAACGTTAGAATGTTGTTCAGGAGATCTGGCAGATCTGAAGGTGAAGTCATTCGATGTGGAAGCATGGTCGCCGAGACAGAAAAAATATTTTGAGGTAGGAAGTTGTTCAAATCTTGGAGATGCACAGGCACGACGTCTGAAAATCCGTGTCAATGGAGATGAAGGAAAATACTTTGCGCATACTCTTAATAATACTGTTGTAGCACCGCCGAGAATGCTGATTGCATTTTTGGAAAATAATTTAAACGCTGATGGTAGTGTTAATATACCCAAGATATTGCAACCATATATGGGAAATAAAACAAAATTGGAACCTAAAAATTAGTTTTATAATTTAAGTAAAAAATAGCCACCCACGGGTGGCTATTTTGATTATAAAATTTATTGAGCGTATACAAGACCAAATGTTTTTTCTTTTTGCAAAGAGAGAAGATGCAGTATCGCTTCTGCCACCTGTCGACAGACAGATACAATATACATACAATCTTCCTGAACATTTCTTTTCAAACTAAGATACTCCTGATGTGCTTTCTCAATAAATTTGAACAATGCCTCACAGGAGGTGAAATTCTTCAACTCAGAATGAGCCTTTAATGCATCACCACTCTTAATATAAGAGCGAAGCCCAAATTTTAATTCTTTTTCATATTTACAATGGTCTTTAAGATTGCCCCCATAGGTTACATTATGAGGAAATGTGAAATAATCGGCCACATAATGAAGCACCTGCCCTAAATCTATTACATAACTCCGCTCACTGTATTGCTGTGGATTGTATGCCGAGGTCAATTGCTTGATTTTATCCTCCACCATGGAAATCGTTCCAAGGTATTCATGCTTTGTAGTAAAAAAAGAAGGTTTGCAGTCCGGTAATATACTCCCTATAAAAAAAGCCTTACGATGTCTTTTTAATTCTATTGAATTTAGTGAATCGGCGATATAGATAGCCAACGAGATATGTGATTTTTTTCTCAAAATCCAGTCTCCTTTACCCGTGTTAGTTTTATTATTGAACTATGTAAAAAACATTTCAATGTAAATACTAATACGAAACTTGAAAAATGTCTAGTGAACATTCTGTGAAGAAATTGTGACCAAAGTACTAAATTGTCAAATAAACAAGACACTAAGTCCGCTTGCCCAATAGCTGGTTAGGTGATAAAATGAAAACAGAGAAGGTATGTAGTGACATGTATTACTGGGAAGGAAGAGAGCATCTATGGAAAATAGCGAGAAGAAATTAGCAGTTCTTATTGATTCTGAAAATGTATCATCAAAATATATAAAATATATTTTGGATGAAATATCAAATTATGGGGTAGCAACATACAAGAGAATATATGGAGACTGGACAAGCAATACTGCGCCAAAATGGAAGGGTGTAGCAATCGAGAACTCCATAACACCAATACAGCAGTATGTATATACAAAAGGAAAAAATGCATCAGATTCCGCGATGATTATTGACGCAATGGATATTTTGTATTCGGGCAATGTAGATGGATTTTGTCTGGTTTCTAGTGATAGTGATTTTACAAGACTGGCATCGAGGCTCCGAGAATCGGGTATGTTGGTGATTGGTATGGGTGAGCAGAAGACAAATGAAGCATTTATCGTATCCTGTAGTCTGTTTAAATATTTAGAGGTTTTGGCTTCCGAAGAAGAAAGCGAAGAAGAAGACGAGACAGGCACAAAAAGCAAAGACAGTATCGGAAAAGGAGAGACGATAAAGACAGCTGCAGTAGTGAATTTTGTAAAAAAAGATATTATTGAGGAAACAATACTAAAGATTATAGCGGATAATGATGAGAGTGATAAGGTGACAACCGCAGGTGAGGTGGGAAGCAAGCTAAGTAGCAGATATCCTGACTTTGATGCAAGAAACTATGGTTATTCACAATTGTCACAGTTCCTGAAAAGCTGCAAAAGTATTGAAGTAAAACAGCAGGGTAAGTCATTAATCGTGAGACCGGTAACCTCCGAGATTACAATTGATCAGATAGAGATTGCTGTAAGAGAGATTATTAATGCGAGTAAGGATAAGAAAGTAAATTTGAGCGAGATGAAAAGACAATTGGAAAAGAAATTTCCTGGATTCAATATTAGGAGTTATAAGTACAGCAAATTTTCACAATTTATAAAGGACATGGATTCGGTTAGTGTACTTGAGAATTATGTAAACTTAAAGAAGGGAGTAACAGTATGAAAATTGGAATATTAGGTGCCGGAGGAATTGCTTCGATGATGGCGGTTACACTTGGAGGATTACTGAAGGAAGGTATCACACAAGACGGAGAGAGCGTGGAATTGTATGCGGTAGCGGCAAGAGATGCAGAAAGAGCCGAGAAATTTGCCGAGAAGTATGCATTTCAAAAATCATTTGGTTCTTATCAAGATATGTTAAGTGATGAAGAATTGGAACTTGTTTATGTGGCGACGCCACATTCACATCATTACGAACATGTAAAGTTATGTCTGGAATATGGTAAAAATGTTCTTTGTGAAAAAGCATTTACTGTCAATGCAGCGCAGGCAGAAGAAATAATAAAATTGGCTGAAGATAAGGGACTCTTATTGACAGAAGCAATATGGACTAGATATATGCCTATGAGGAAAACACTTGATGACGTGGTGGCAAGTGGGATAATAGGAAAAATCACTTCCATGTCGGCGAATCTGGGTTATGTCATAGATGGTAATCAGAGACTTGTAGATCCTGCACTGGCTGGGGGAGCACTCCTTGATTTGACAGTTTATCCCATTAATATGGCGCTCATGGTTTTTGGCGATGATATCAAGAAAATCGACGCAATGTGTGTAATGACGCCAACAGGTGTGGATGGGCAGGATACAGTTATATTTACTTATCATGATGGTACGATGGTGACGATGTATACAACGATACATGCGCAAACAGATAGACGAGGTATTATAAATGGATCGAAGGGCTTTATTCAGGTTAAAAATATTAATAATTATGAAGCGATAAAAGTATTTGACCTGAATAGAAAATTAGTAAAAAAGTATGAGGCTCCAAAGCAGGTTACTGGCTATGAATATGAAGTGCTGGCAGCAATGAGGGCTATCAGGGCAGGTAAACTCGAATGTGAGGAGATGCCTCATAGCGAAACGATTAAGGTTATGAAAATAATGGATCAAATAAGACAGGGATATGGTATTAAATATCCGTTTGAATGAAACGGAGGGAACGGTATATGCAGCAGATAATAGCAGATCAGATTGGTTATAGAATCAATGACAGAAAAATTGCAATTTTGCGTGAAAAATCATCAGTGAAGTTTGTGATTAAAGATGCAAGCAGTAAAAAAGAAGTATTTAAAGGAAAACTGCAAGGACCATGCCAGAATAAGCAAGCAGGTGAAACTAATTATATTGCTGATTTTTCAGAGTTTACAATACCTGGGAAATATGTAGTTGGAGTCGATGGCATAAAAGATTCCTATCCATTTGTTATTGGTGATGATATATATGAAAATGTAATTAGTAGTATGCTTCGATTTTTCTACTTACAGAGATGTGGCATTAAACTTCCAGAGAAATATGCAGGTCAATTTAAGCATGAATGCTGTCATGATTCACCAGCCTATCTTTATGGGACAAATGATACAATAGATGTCAGGGGTGGATGGCATGATGCTGGTGATTATGGCAGATATATTGTGGCAGCGGCAGTAACAGTAGCGGATTTATTAATTGCCTATGAGAATAATCCTTTAGAATTTGGTAAGAATCTAAATATATCTGGTAGCAGTTCGATTGTGCCTGATTTATTGAATGAAGTACGATATGAGCTCGAATGGATGCTTAAGATGCAGAATCCTAATACAGGAGCAGTATATCACAAGGTAACTTGTGAAAAATTTCCTGATTTACCAATTCTTCCGGAAGAAGAAAAGGAAAGACTTGTTGTGTGCGCGCCGTCTATAACAGCAACAGCAGACTTTGCGGCAGTTATGGCAATGGCAACGGGGTTTTACATGGATTATGATGAGCTGTTTGCTAAGAGATGTGTCAGGGCTTCTATCAAGGCATATGACGCCATGAAGGGTATGTTCATGCCAGGTGGATTTAAAAATCCAAAAGGAATTGTAACAGGCGAATACTGCGACACACAGGATGCGGATGAGAAGTTCTGGGCAGCAGCTGAACTTTATAAATTAACAGGGGAGAAATGTTATCACGATGATATTCAGCGTTTGTTGAAAAAAGGGATCATGCACGGATATGGTTGGGAAGATGTCGGTTCGTTTGGAAATAGGGCATATCTTACCACAACTAAATATCATGTGGATGAAGAATTGTTAAGTACAATTAAGGACGGGATTGTTTCGTATGGCAAGATGCTTATGGAGATCGCGCAAAATGACTGCTATGCATTTTCTCTGCTCGAGTATGAGTGGGGAAGTAACATGTATGTTGCCAATAATGCATACCATATGTTTGACGCATATCAATTAACCGGAGAGGCAGAATTTCTGAATTATGCAAAGGAACAGATACACTATTTGCTTGGGAAAAATGCAAATGCAGTGTGTTTTGTAACGGGATTTGGATCTTTATCACCAAAGTATCCGCATCATCGTCCTTCTATAGCAGTCCATTCTGCTATGCCAGGCATGCTCGTAGGAGGACCAGATGAAGGATATCACGACCCCTGTGTTGAAGAACAGGCGAAAGACAATCCACCAGCCAAAGTGTATGTAGACCACATGGACAGTTATTCTACGAATGAAGTGACAATATACTGGAATGCAGCAATTTTGCTGGCAATGTCAATTATATAAGCAATAAAAAAGTAGCCTTATGACGGTAAGGCTACTTTTTGCATTTTATTATTTATTGTTTATTCACTAATTGCGTTAACTGCTTTTGTTAGTCGAGAAATTTTTCTCGAAGATGTGTTTTTATGATAAACACCCTTAATGGCTGCTTTGTCAATTTCGGAGATTGCTTCAAGTAAAGCAACATTGGCAGCTTCTTTATCTTTTGCATCTATTGCAGCGTTAACTTTTTTGACAAAAGTTTTCACTTTGGATTTAGTTGCCTTATTTCTGGCAGCTTTTGCATCATTAACCAAAATTCTTTTCTTTGCTGATTTAATGTTAGCCAAGACCTACACCTCCCAATCTAAAATTTGTTTCACACTGTCCCTAATATATTACATACGTAAATTTCCGGACACGGACGTATCTACGCGGACACTCATTCATTTTAGTAGAAAGAACGGCCAATGTCAATACCTAAAAAAGTATAATTCTATTTCTTATTTTCTTTTATTTTTTTTTATGCTAAAATCAAACATAGAAAAGAAGAATTGATTCAATATGAAATTCGGAGGACGAAAATGGAAACAGACCAAAGTAAAATAAGAAATTTTTGTATCATAGCACACATTGATCATGGCAAATCTACTCTTGCAGACAGAATTATTGAACGGACAGGATTGCTGACAAGCCGTGAAATGCAGGCGCAGGTCCTTGATACCATGGATTTGGAAAGAGAGCGTGGCATTACAATTAAAGCACAGGCTGTTAGAACAGTATATAAAGCAAAAGACGGAGAGGAATATGTTTTCAACTTAATCGATACACCTGGGCATGTGGATTTTACCTATGAAGTCAGTAGGAGCCTTGCTGCATGTGATGGCGCGATACTGGTCGTGGATGCGGCGCAGGGGATTGAGGCACAGACGCTTGCAAATGTTTATTTAGCATTAGAGCATGATTTAGATGTCTTCCCGGTGATTAATAAGATTGATTTACCGAGTGCTGAGCCACAAAGAGTCATAGAAGAAATCGAAGATGTGATAGGTATAGAAGCAAAAGACGCACCGCTTGTATCTGCTAAGAATGGTGTGGGGATAGATGAAGTATTAGAGCAGATAGTTGCTAAAATTCCTGCGCCAAAGGGTGATGCATCAGCGCCCTTAAAGGCCTTGATTTTTGATTCGCTTTATGATCCTTATAAAGGAGTAATAATTTTTTGCAGGATTATGGAGGGTACAGTCAGAAAAGGAGTTTCAATTAAAATGATGGCGACAGGAGCAGTTGCCGATGTAGTAGAACTTGGCTATTTTGGTGCAGGGCGATTTATTGCATGCGAAGAGTTGTCGGCTGGAATGGTTGGATATCTTACTGCAAGTTTAAAGAATGTAAGGGATACCAGTGTTGGAGATACAGTAACAGATGCAAATAATCCTTGTGCAGAGGCACTTCCTGGCTATAAGAAAGTGTTGTCCATGGTATTTTGCGGAGTCTATCCTGCTGACGGTGCCAAATATCCAGATTTACGGGATGCACTAGAAAAACTGAAACTAAATGATGCTTCTCTCAATTACGAGCCGGAGACTTCGATGGCATTAGGATTTGGATTCCGTTGCGGGTTTCTTGGACTGCTACATTTAGAAATCATACAAGAAAGACTGGAGCGAGAATATAATCTAGACCTTGTAACGACCGCGCCAGGCGTTATTTATAAAGTGTATAAAGCAAACAAAGAAGTGATTTCATTAACAAATCCATCTAATCTTCCTGATCCATCAGAAATAGAATATATGGAGGAACCTATTGTCAGTGCAAAAATAATGGTAACAACAGAGTTTTTAGGTTCTATCATGGAGCTTTGTCAGGAACGTCGAGGCAGATATCTGGGTATGGAATATATGGAAGAAAAAAGAGCACTCTTAAAGTATGAATTACCCTTAAATGAAATTATTTATGACTTTTTTGATGCACTTAAATCCAGATCAAAGGGATATGCGTCATTTGATTATGATATGAAAGGGTATGAACGATCTGAACTTGTAAAGCTAGACATCCTGATTAACCATGAAGAAGTAGATGCATTGTCGTTTATAGTGCATAGGGATACTGCATACGAGAGAGGAAGAAAAATGTGTGAGAAGTTAAAAGAAGAGATTCCCAGACATTTATTTGAGGTACCTATTCAGGCTGCAATAGGGAGTAAGGTGATTGCAAGAGAAACCGTTAAAGCGATGAGAAAGGATGTATTAGCCAAGTGTTACGGCGGTGACATCACGCGTAAGCGAAAATTACTTGAAAAACAAAAAGAAGGGAAAAAGCGTATGCGTCTGGTTGGCAGTGTTGAGATACCACAGAAGGCGTTTATGAGTGTATTAAAACTAGATGATAAAAAATAGCCCATTATCTATCTATATTCATATTCCGTTTTGCATCCGAAAGTGCTTATACTGCGATTTCCTCTCTTTTCCCTTGGAAAACAACGAGAGTGCGGGTATAGAAGCGTATATTGATGCTATGATTCATGAGATAGGTGCTTGTAGTTTTAAACAGGGCTATGAGATTAAATCGGTTTTTTTTGGAGGTGGGACGCCAAGCAGCATCAAAGAAGTTTACATAACAAGGATAATGCATGTTTTAAAAGCAAATTGGACTTTTACAAAGGATGCGGAAATTACAATTGAAACAAATCCTGGAACACTAGATGATGCAAAACTATACGCTTACCACTCGGCTGGTATTAATCGTCTTAGCATTGGATTACAGTCGGCAGATAATGACGAATTACGTTTATTGGGTAGAATTCATACAAAAGAACAATTTGAGACAAACTATTGGGCCGCACGAAAGGCTGGATTTAACAATATCAACATAGATATCATGTCTGCGCTTCCAGGGCAGAACATGGATGGTTTACATAATACAATTGAATATGTGCTCTCACTAAGTCCAGAGCACATTTCGGCGTATAGTCTTATTATAGAAGAGGAAACACCTTTTGCTGAGCGATATAGTGAAGAAGAACTGCCAGATGAAGAAATGGACAGGGCGATGTATGCGATGACAAAGTCTATGCTTGCGGACGCAGGTTATCACCAATACGAGATATCAAATTATGCAAAGACGGGATATGAATGCTATCATAATAAAGTGTATTGGAGACGTGGCACATATTTGGGCTTTGGACTTGGCGCGGCATCTTTTTTGAATGAAGTGCGTTGGAGCAATACATCAGATATGTGTGAGTATTTCAATGCCTTCAATATTCGAAGAGTGGAAGCTTTTGAACTGAAACGATACGAGGAGCAGACTTTGAATAGCCGTATGCAGATGGAAGAATTTATGTTCTTAGGACTCCGTATGCTGGAAGGTGTCAGCGAACAGGAGTTTAAACAGAATTTTGGTATTTCCATCTGGGAACAGTATGGTGAGGTGATAAGCCAGTTGATAGAAGAGGGTCTACTACAACAATATAGGAGAAATAAAAATACTTATCTGCAGTTGACAGCGCGGGGAATTGATATTAGTAATTATGTATTTACGCACTTTATATAATATAAGAATTTCTTGTCAATTAACTTGTTATTTTCTGAGAAAATCTGTATAATTAAAGAATATTAATTTGCTGGAGGTACGTACCTATGCATAAAATCAGTGAAGATTTATTTCAGAGTGCGTTAGACCTTAATGAAACAATCGTATATGAGTATCATATAAATGAAGACGTTATAAGCTTTTCGGAAAATGTGAAAAATCATATTCCATTGCCGATGCGAGTTCCGTCATTTCTGAAAAAAATGAATACAAGAGGCAAATTGCATCAAGATGATATCCAGAAGGCAATTACTTTTTTTAGCGCAAAGC
Source organism: uncultured Lachnospiraceae bacterium (assembly GCA_964483155.1). Classification (GTDB taxonomy): domain Bacteria; phylum Bacillota; class Clostridia; order Lachnospirales; family Lachnospiraceae; genus JAAYYM01. The sequence goes on from CAZAAC010000009.1 coordinate 60,645, forward strand.
AAGATGATGAAAAAGTTCATATTGATTATTTGCGCTTTTTGAATTTTGCGGGAGAATATCAGTGGTATCAAGTAAAGGGAAGAATTATTTCTAGCAGTGATGGAAAACCAGAATTACTATATGGTACCCTTTCCTATATTGACGAAGATAAGAAACAGCAAGACGAGTTTAATATGACATCAAGAGATTCGTTGACACAAGTGCTTAATACAGATGCGGTCGTATCTTCTGTTCAAGAATATCTTGCAAATATCCCGCAAGAGGTAATCCCTAATTTATTAATTATTGATATTGATGACTTTCGATCACTTGTGCATATATATGGTGAAGTGGTAGGAGATGGTGTTATTACAGAAGTGGCTCGATTATTGAAACGGGCATTCCGCGCCGCTGATATTATTGGCAGAGTCGATAAGGACAGATTTATAGTATTTATGAAGGGCGTCAGGTCGTCGCACGTTCTATTAGAAAGGGCAATGTATATTTGCCAGACAATTAAGGAAGTATGGAAAGATTACGAGAAGTGTTGTGCACTTTCTGTCAGTGTCGGTATTTCAGCTATGTATATTGAAGAAGCTAATTTTTCTTCATTATACGAGAAGGCACTGGCGGCACTTAAAGATGCAAAGGAAAGCGGTAAGGATACTTATATATTATATGCCAGAGATATGGAACGAATGGATAATACGATTAATCCAATACTCAGTACGAAGGAAATGGAATTGGTCAAGAATATCCTAAATCCAATGTGTACGTGGGCATATGCAGTTGACGAGAATTATCAGCTGTTATATAGGAATGATTTATTTCAGGACAGAATCTGTAATGCAGAGTCTGGATTATGCTATGTACAGAATAATGGTTATGATGAGCCATGCCCGGATTGTCCAATCAGAAAGATGATGGAAAGTGAAACAGTAACAGATAGCGAAATATACTCTCCATTACTCAGGGCAGTATTGCCTATACGTACAACAAAGATAACGATGCGAAACGGTAAAAACATATTTTTACTTGCATCTATCAAAGAGGATGTCAATACGCAGATTGCAGCACTAAATGATAGTACTGAGCGTTTTCAAGATGCAATTTATAAAATTGAGGATATTATATGGGATGTAAATTTGTCTAAAAATATTTGCGTCCGGATTAAAGAGCAAAATGTGTTGTCTATTGTTGAAAAGCGTATTGAGAATTATGAAAAGCTCCTTGAATTTTATAAAAATCAAGTTGTTTATGCAGAAGATTTAGAAGAATTTAATCAGGCCGCAGATCCCCGATATTTGAGAGAGGCAATGAAGAGCGGGAAGACAATTATTTGTAAAGAAGTTCGTCTTCATACAACAGATGATACGTATAAATGGTTTTCTATTTATACCACACTTGAACTGAGTAGCAGTAACACGGATTTTCGTTTATTTATTATTGCTCTAAATATTAATGATTCCAAGAGACGTTATCTTGAAATGGTGGAGACAAATATAAAGTATGAATTAATGAAATCACAGAGCTCCTTCCAAAAAGAAATGGCGCTTAATAATGAACGCTATGAAAATGTCAATGAAATGACAGGGGTTCTTGTATTTGAATATTATAAGCCAGAAAATCGCTACTATCTTTGCTCTATGTTTGATGAAGTATTTAAAGTAGATAAGAGTATGTTAAAGGATGCATGGTCACTAATTGGAAGTCTGCGATGTCATAAGGATGATGCTGAGGCATTTGAGGCATTTAAAGAACGTGTGGAAAATGAATTCGAAACACAGAAAATCACCGTACGCTTATATAATAAATATGGCACGGCAATATGGTTCACAGTTATATTGCAGATGCTTCGTGGCCTAAATAATGAGCCAATCCGTTTTCTTGGTACGCTACAAAATGTAAATGCCGAAATGGAAATCAAAGTTGAAATGGAGTATCGCGCAGATTATGATTCTTTAACAGGACTCTATAATAGTGAAGCATTTTACCGTAAAGCCTCAGAGATCATTTATTTACATGCTGAGGATGCTTTTGCAATGCTTTCTGTAGACATAGATCACTTCCGAATTATCAATGACCGATTTGGTATAGAGATAGGCAACAGAAGTTTACAGTTACTTGGTCGTGCAATCAGAGAGACACTACCGCAGGGCAGTCTTGCGAAACGTTACCAGAGCGATGTATTTAGTATTCTTTTACCATACAGCAGCGATCAAGGTATTTTTGAGTATATGACAAGACTGTCGGAAAAGGCAAATGAATACTTTGATAAGCAGTGGTGTATTAGTCTATCCTATGGAATTTATAAGATTGTAGATAATTCATTACCGGTTCGTCTTATGTGTGATAGAGCACGCATTGTGAAGAAACAAATTAAAGGGAATTCTCTTATTAATTATGCTGTATATGATGATAAAATACGTCTTTTACAACGTGAGCAGGCTGAGATTGAGAGTGAAATGAATTCTGCACTTGCAAATGGTGAGTTTGTAATGTATCTACAGCCGAAGGTGGATGTTATAACGGAGAAAATATGCGGCGCCGAAGCATTGGTGCGTTGGAAACATCCCATCAGAGGGCTTCGTGTACCTGCAGTTTTTCTGGACCTGTTTGAGAGTAACGGATTTATTACCAAATTAGATGAATATATGTGGGAAGAAGCGTGTATATATTTGTCGAAACTGAAAGAAGAAGGGCGCCTCATACCAATTTCTGTCAATATTTCGAGGGTACATATTCATAATACCGACCTGACAAAAACGCTCATGAAATTGGTACAGAAATATAATTTAGAGCCGAAATGGTTAGAACTAGAGATTACGGAAAACTTATTTATAGATGATGTTACAGAACTTTTTCTTCAGATGAACAGATTAAAGGAAAAAGGATTTGTAATTCAAATGGATGATTTTGGATCTGGTTACTCATCCTTGAATATGTTAAGAAGAGCACCAGTGGATGTTTTAAAGATTGATAGATTTTTCTTAGATGAGATTATGGCTACAGAGCGTGGTCGAATTATAGTCGAGACTTCTGTGAGAATGGCAAAGCAGCTTGATTTAATAGTGGTTGCCGAAGGCGTTGAGACAAAGGAGCAACTTGATTTTCTGCGTAGTATTAACTGTGATACTGCACAAGGTTTCTATTTTTCAAAACCAGTTTCTAATGAGGAATTCGGGCAATTATTAAGTGATAATATGAACAAAGATAATTCGAAAGAGGCATTATAAATGAATAGTAAAAACAAAACGTTTTTTGGTATTCTCTTTGCAGTACTCCTTGTTGCGCTTATAGGAGAGACGATTCTATTAGTAGACTATAGAACGACGGTTAAGAGAGTATCAATTCAGCTGGAAAATGAACGAAAAAAAACCCAAGACGATACAGATAAAGAAACAATTGCAAAGATAAAGACAATTAATGAACTGATAGAACAGAACTATTTATATGACATTGATGAGATGGCGGTAGAAAAGGGACTTTTAACAGGAATGCTATGGGGACTCGGTGATGTATATTCCTGCTATTATACAGAAGAAGAGATGGAAGAAATAACACAGGATGCTACTGCAGAATATTCAGGAATAGGTGCGGTCTTAACGATAGATGCTACCTATGGTAGAGTAACAGTGGTAAAGACTTATGAAGGAAGTCCCAGCCAGAAAGCTGGAATATTACAAGGCGATTATATAACTGAAGTTAACGGAGAGGACGTTTCAGCACTTGATTTAGCGGCTATTGTGACGAGAATCAAAGGAGAAGAGGGGACGCCAGTTAGTCTAACAGTATATCGCGCAGATGAAGATAAATTTATTACATTTGAGATGAAGAGACAGCGAGTTGAAATTCCCTCTGTGTCAGGAGAAATGCTTTCAGAGAATATAGGATATATATTAATAGAATCATGGGATATGCTAACGGATTCGCAGTTTGAAAAGATGATGGAAGAATTGCTTGCTCAGGGCATGCAGGGTGTTGTGATTGATGTTAGAAATAACCCGGGTGGTGTTGTTCAGGCTGCATGTGATGTATTGGATTATTTCGTAAAAGATGGAGGAAAACTTGTTTACACAGTAGATAAGAATGGCGTGGAAGAGGACTATATGGCTGATGATGGCTTTGAGTCGGTTATTCCATTAGTGGTGCTGACCAATGCAAATTCTGCTTCCTCATCAGAGATATTTGCAGGAGGAATCAGAGATTATAAAGTAGGGACACTAGTGGGAGAGAAAACGTTTGGTAAAGGAATTGTACAAAAGATCATTAATATTGGTGAGGGAGAAGCGATTAAGCTTACAGTGGCAGAATACTATCTACCAAATGGAGAGTGTATACATGGAGAGGGGATAGACCCCGACTTAGAGATTGCGTTATCAGAGAGCCTACTTAAGAAATCTGTAATTACACACGAGGAAGACAATCAGTTGCAGAAAGCTATTAGTGTACTGAAAAGCAAAATGACAGAGTAGAGGGGTGGAGGAACATTATGCTATTTATTAAACCAGATGGTCTTAAGATGGGGATGAGACTTGCAAAGCCAATATACAATAAAAAAGGGGTATTGCTATATGAACGTAATTCTAAGTTGACACAGCAAGGGATTGAGGCTGTAAAAAATTTCGGATTAATTGGTATCTATATATTAGAACCAGCAGAACCATTGCCACCTATGACGCAGGATGATACGGAATTTGAAAGATTTCAGACAATGTATGTGTTTTCCATTCAAGAAGAGTTACAGGCAATTTTACAGAAGCTACGTTATCAAAAACTTCCCACGATAGCAGATGCAATCATTAGGGGATATGGAAGAATGGACCATAAGATTAATTTTGTACAGAATCTTCGAACGAATGAAGACTATGTTTATAAACATTCCTTGAATGTAGCTATTTTGTGTGCACTTATGAGCCATCAGTTAAATATGAGGCGCGAGGAACAATCAGATACTATTGTTGCAGCTATATTGCATGATATAGGTAAGTTAAACATTCCCATTAGTATCTTGAAAAAATATAAAAATGTTAATGATAGTGAAATGAACCAGATGCGCCACTGCGAGTATAAAGGTATTGAATTAATAGAGCAGGTATGTCGTTCTTATTCGCTTTCTGTGAGTAGAATTGTCAAACAGGCATATGTGCAGAGAGAAAATTTTCATAATGCGAAGGAGCATGATATTGGCAAAGTGGTATTAGGCGCAAAGATTCTAATTGTTGCAGAATTATTTGATACGATGACGGCTATGAATCACAGTGAAGAGCCTGCTTCTGAAATAGCTGCCTTAAGGTATTTGATGAGAAATACAGCATTATATGATGAGAAAGTTGTAAAAGCACTTGTCAAAAGTATTAATTTTTTAAATGAAGGATGTTGTGTTGAATTATCAAATGGGGAAAAAGGTCTGGTTCTTGCAGCGAATGAATCCGATATTTTAAAGCCAATGCTTCTTCTGTTTAAGAATAATGCAGTAATTGATTTGCGGCAACAATTGATTTATGACGATCTGGAGATTAAGGACATCATGAAAACTTTGGACAATCGTTATGTTATGAATGTAGATGCTGTTAAGCAGTTTGGCCTCAGTCCTAATTCTGATGCAAAGTCTGTTACAGTGTCAAGAGATACGGGGGCTTAATAGATGATAGCAATTCGAGATCTTCTTAAGGAAGCAAAAGAGAATGGCGCTTCTGATCTTCATTTATCAGTAGGGGTTCCACCTAAAATGCGAATTGATGGAAAACTTAAAAATATGAAACATGAAAAATTATCACCAAGTGATACATTAGAAGTGCTTATTAGTGTTTTGTCAGTAGAACAAAGAGAACGTTTTGAGGATAGAGGTGAGATAGATGCTTCTTTTTCTGTTTCCAATATTGGGAGATACAGACTGAGTGCATATAAGCAGAGAGGAACAGTGGCATTGGCGATACGTCTCATGGGAGATGAATTATTAGAAGCAGAGAGCCTTAGAATTCCAAAGGCTTTTTTAAATTTGAAAACAAAGAAAAGAGGCTTAATATTAGTTACTGGACCAGCAGGAAGTGGACTTTCGACGACAATTGCAGCCTTAATTGACCAGATTAATAGTACAGAGGAATCTTTGGTTATTACACTAGAAGATCCAATTGAATATATGCATCATCATAAAAAGTCAATGGTGAATCAAAGAGAAATTGGTTTAGATACAAAAAATTATGCAACAGCACTACAGACTATTCTGCGTGAAGATCCAAATGTGATTTATATCGGAACAATGCTCGATTGTGATACAATGCGCATCGCTTTTGAAGCAGCAGAGGCAGGTTGCCTTGTTATTTCATCCTTGCATGCTATTGGGGCAAAGCGTACTATTATGCATATTGTGAATTCTTTTGGACCGCAGGAGCAGGCACAAATCCGACTACAGTTGGCTAATGTTTTACTAGCTGTGGCATCTCAGCAATTGGTGCCCGTCATGGAGGGAAGAGGCAGAATACCGGCTTTTGAAATTATGTTAAGCAATAACAGGATCAGAGAAATTTTGCGTGAAGACAGATTTGAAGAATTGAATGATGTGATTGCATCCTGTGGAAGCGAGGGGATGTGTCTTATGGATGACGCACTTCTGAGCTTATATCATGAAAAAATGATATCTGCGGGATATACAGTTCGATTTGCGGAGGATAAAGATAAAATACTACAGGAGATAGGTGAAATAGTAGAATTTTCCTAAGTATTTTCGGATTTTTGTAGAATTATTTTACAAAAAATGTTATAATATAAAACAATATTTTAATATATTTATTTATTCTGTTTTATCTATATTTATTCATATCAGCATAAGGCAATTTTGACGAAAACATTTTTGCCTATCTGCTACTTATTCAAAAAGAAGAAGGATAGAATTTGATTAGGCGGTCTCTTTTCATAGGGAGTCGTCTTAGGAAAATGAGTTTTTTGACTCGCCACAAAAAAGAATAGGAGGAAGTATGTTTAGTAGCATATTGTCAGGTGCCGTAAATGGTATCGACAGTTATATGGTGCATGTCGAAGTAGATATTTCTACCGGTATGCCTTCATTTGATATGGTTGGACTTTTGGGAAGTGAGGTAAAAGAGGCGAGAGAACGTGTGCGTACTGCCCTCCGTAATGCAGGCGTATCTTTGCCTCCTAAGCGGCTCACTGTAAACTTGTCGCCGGCAAATATTCGAAAGCAGGGCGCTGCATTCGACCTGCCAATTGCAGTCGGTATCATGTGTTCGCTGGATATTGTAAAAGTGTCACAGCTGGAGCGCACAATAGTAATTGGTGAATTAGGGTTAGATGGAAAAATAAACAAAGTAAATGGCGTGCTGCCAATTGTAATAGGTGCGAAAGATGCTGGTTGCATACGTTGCATCGTACCAAAAGGAAATGAACAAGAGGGAGCAGCGATAGAAGGGATAGAGATAATTGGAGCGAGTCATCTGTCAGAAGTAATTGGATATTTACATAAAGCGAGAAGTATATTACCTGCCGTATTTAATCAGCAGGCAACCAGCGATAGAATAAACGCAGAGTATGACTTTAGAGATATTCAGGGACAGGCAGCAGTGAAACGTGGACTAGAAGTGGCTGCAGCTGGATTTCATAATGTTTTAATGATAGGCCCGCCAGGAGCAGGAAAAACTTTACTGGCTAAAAGTGTACCCGGGATACTGCCGCCATTGTCCAAGGCAGAGAGTATGGAAGTTTCAAAAATATATAGTGTATCAGGCCTTTTGCAGGCAGGAGAGGGATTGATACGAAATCGTCCATTTGTTGCACCACATCATACAGCAACAGATAAAGCACTCACAGGAGGTGGCGCAATCCCAAGACCAGGAGGCGTATCTTTGGCACATCGGGGAATACTTTTTCTGGACGAAATACCAGAATTTAAGAGAGCTACATTGGAAATCCTGCGGCAACCAATGGAAGAACGTAACGTACATATAGCAAGAAGCCACGGGACTTACACATATCCATCAGATTTTATTTTGATAGCCGCTATGAATCCTTGTCACTGTGGATTTTATCCAGATTTAAAACGTTGCTGTTGTGGAGAACGAGAAATCCACAGGTATTTAGATAAAGTAAGCAGACCCCTCTTAGACA
>CAZAAC010000010.1:0-364 GCA_964483155.1 uncultured Lachnospiraceae bacterium
AATTCTGAAGTTCAGATTTTCTTTGACAGCCGCATCGCTTGTTTTTTCGCTGCACCCTGTTAATAAAAAACCAATAAATATTGCTAATACAAAAAGCCTTGTTCTTTGTCCATATTTTGACATCTACAGTTCCTCCCTAGATACCTACAATACAATATGACAATTATCAGTTACTTTTTATATATTATCGACCTATAAATAATATCTTTCTGTTGATTGCAATATAATCTGTTATTGCAATTTATGTATAAAAAAGATATAATATGTATATGAAAGAATTTAATGTAATAGAAAAATACAATGGCTTAAAAATAGAAAATGTAATATTAAAACAGATTCCAAACATTTTACCTGGAACTCTAAA
>CAZAAC010000010.1:374-5502 GCA_964483155.1 uncultured Lachnospiraceae bacterium
TGTTATTATTAAGGTTTTAGGGTCTTATTGTCTTTCATTATATACTATTTTTGTTTGAATATCAAAATCTTTCTACATATTTCTACAAAAAATGCACACATTGTGTTGTGACCCCACAAATTCTAAATTTGGGGACACAATATGCTGCGTGCATTAATCCATTCAATAAAAAGTTCTTATTAAACTCTCTCTTTGATGTCAATTTGTATTTAAAACTGACTGTAAAAAAACTTTAGTTCTTTCATTTTTAGGATTAGAAAAGATTTCTTCCGGAGGCGCATCCTCTACTATTCTTCCCTCATACATGAAAATAACTCTGTCTGCAACTTCTTTAGCAAACCCCATTTCATGTGTGACTACAATCATCGTCATTCCCTCAGAAGCAAGTGTTTTCATAACCTGAAGAACTTCACCTACTAATTCAGGATCTAAAGCCGAAGTGGGTTCATCAAAAAGCATCATTTTAGGTTTCATTGCCAAAGCACGGGCAATCGCCACCCTTTGCTGCTGTCCGCCGGAAAGTTTTGAAGGGAAAACATCTACTTTATCTTCTAACCCGACTTTTTTAATTAATTCACGCGCCAAAACTTCTGCATCACTCTTTTTCATTTTTCGAACTTCGACTGGAGCAAGCATCACATTTTGTAATACTGTAAGATGGGGAAATAAGTTGAATCTTTGAAAAACCATCCCTAATTCCAGTAAAATCTCTGTACGTTCCTGCTGTGAAATTTTCACTTGATTCACACCATTGATTCGGTCATCAAGTAATTTTTCTTCTATCCAAAGCTTCCCTTCAGTAATCTTTTCAAGATAATTTAAAGACCGTAAATATGTCGATTTACCTGCTCCCGAAGGACCAATCAGACAAACAACCTCTCCCTGCTCAATTGTTAATGAACAATCCTTTAATATTTTTAAATTTCCAAAATCTTTACACAGGTTTTCTGTTCTTATCATTGACATCACTTCCTCCCCCTATTCATAAATGCCGAATTTCTTTTCAAGTGCTACAAAAAGTTTTGAGAATGCTGCTGTAATAACCAGATAGATTCCCATCGAAATTATGAATACACTAACCTCACCAGTTGATGTCATAATTGAACTTGTAACCTTTGATAAATCCTTGAGTGCAATAATTGAAGTGAGTGCTGCATCTTTTAAGACCATAATAAATTCATTTGCCAGTGGTGGAATCAGCCTCCTATAGGTCTGCGGAATTATAATTTTTGACATTGTTTTTCCATACCCAAAACCCAACGCTTTTGCTGCCTCAAATTGGCCCTTATCAATAGACTGAATGGCTGCACGGATGATTTCCGCACAATAGGCCCCACTATTCAAAGAGAAGGCTATCCACGCAGCTAAAAATCGACTGCTGACTGTTAAAGTTGGTATGAGCGCTGGTAAACCAAACCAGATAAAATATAATTGCATTAACAAAGGCGTTCCTCTAAAGAAAAATATGTACGCGGAGCATACACTTCTCAGAGGTGTAAACTTTGACATTTTTCCCAATGCCAAAAAGACAGAAAGAAAAATACCCGTAAGCACTGATGTAACTGTTAATAATATGGTGATCTTAGTTCCCTCGAGCAGTGACGGTAGCCAAACTAAAACGTTTGCGAAAAATTTAATAATTCCTTCCTCTGCTGGTATAATTTGACCTGCAACACCAAAGTAAGAAACCTGTTGTGCTCTAGTACTACTGATTTGTTTTGTATCAGAATAGCACGAAACAATCTTGTAATCGACATATACAATTGCTTCTTTTTTGGCTTCAATTTGTAAAAAATCACTTGGAACTTTTCCTTCATAATCAGATAATGTAGGATTGGTCATAACTAGTGGTATAGAGCCCACGACTAGAAGCAACAAAATCCCCAATGTTATTAATAGTTTTTTCATCATTTATTTCCTTCGCATGATTAAAAGTATGTATCTAAAATTTTATCTAATGTTCCATCATTTTTCAATTCTTCTAACGCTGTGTTGACCTGATCTACAAGTGCTGTATTTCCTTTTTGAATACAAACACCAAACTCTTCTGCATCAGCTTCCTGAATCCATGTTTGTTCAAATTCACTTCCCTCACCTAAATAACTGCTCGCTACAGTGCTATCGCAAACAATAGCATCCACACGGCCATTTGCTAAATCATCATAGCAATTCATTACTTTAGCATATTCAAACGGTTCAACATTTAAAGCATTTTCTTCTGCATATGTGGTAATAAAATCATCTGAGGTAGTTTCCTCTTGATAAGCAATTGATAATCCCTCTAATTCAGAAGGATCTGCAGGTTTTACTGCAGCATCTGCCATCGTAACAATACACTGATAGTTCTGGATATAGGGATTAGAAAAATCATAATCAATTAATCTTTCTGAAGTGATTGTAACTGCAGAAATAACACAATCATAATCACCTTTTCCAAGTCCTGCAAAAATACCATCCCAAGCCGTATCTACTAATTCAACTTCCATACCCATTTTTTCTCCAAGGGCATTTGCAAGTTCAACATCCACACCGATTGGAGTTGTTCCATCTGCATCAAAATATTCAAATGGTGGATATCCTATTTCCATTCCAACTTTTAATACACCTTCCGTTGCTGTAGCAGAAGCTTCTGCTGATGTTCCCGCTGCTTCTGTTTTTCCGCAACCAATCATAGATATTACAAGTGCTGTTGCTAAAACTAAACTAAATAATTTTTTCATAACTTTTTCCTCCGTTTTCATTTTGCCATCCCAAATGGCTTACTATCAAAAAAGACGCCGAAATTAAGACTTCGTCGTCTTTTGAATAATTTAACACGTCATCATGAAAAAGTCAATTAATTATTGCATTTCAGCAGCAAATTTTCTTGACAAAATGATATCACAATGATATCATTTCAATATAAACTGAAAGGAGAAAAATAAATGGTTGAAAATGTTTTGACAAACAAAAAAAATGGTATGCTTGTAATGTTTTTTACAATTATACTCTATATTGCCTCAGTTATTGGCTGTATCGGGGGTGGATACATCATTAACACAGGCGGATCTTCTATTCTTCTAATTATATGTATCATCTGGCTTTCGATTGGCTGGATTCCCTTTTGTGGTCTAAAAGTTCTAAAACCCCAGGAAGCATTGGTGCTTACATTATTCGGGAAGTATGTGGGGACATTAAAAAATGAAGGATTCTATTATGTAAACCCGTTTTGTACAAGTATTAATCCTGCAGCAAAAACAAAGCTAAGTCAAAGTGGTGATGTAAATGCAGGCGCACGCAATACTGTTCCTGCACCTGCTGGGACTCCGGGGGCAGAAGTGATCAATAAAAATATCTCTTTAAAAATCATGACATTAAATAATAGCCGCCAAAAAGTGAATGACTGCCTTGGTAATCCAGTTGAGATTGGGATTGCTGTTATGTGGAGAGTAACAGATACTGTAAAAGCTGTATTTCATGTTGACAATTATAAGGAATATCTTTCTTTACAATGCGATAGTGCATTACGCAATATCGTCAGACTCTATCCCTATGATATAGCACCAAACATAGATACAACAGGTGATGGCTTGGCTGATGAAGGAAGTCTTCGGGGCTCTAGTGAGATTGTTGCTTTGCGTATTCGAGATGAAATCCAACAAAAGGTGGAAGAAGCTGGACTGGAAATCATTGAAGCACGCATTACTTATTTAGCTTATGCACAAGAAATTGCTGCAGTTATGCTACAAAGACAACAGGCATCTGCTATCATTGATGCCAGAAAGATGATTGTAGATGGCGCTGTCGGAATGGTAGAAATGGCACTAGAAAGATTAAGTGAAAATCATATTGTCGAGTTAGATGAAGAAAGAAAGGCTGCAATGGTCTCAAACTTATTAGTTGTTCTTTGTGGCAATCATGATACCCAGCCCATTGTAAATGCCGGAAGCATATACTAGGGTGTCAGAAATGAAAAAACAAATTCCGCTGAGATTATCTGAAAAACTATATGATGCCATTGCCGCATGGTCTGAGGATGATTTTCGTTCCGTTAATGGACAAATCGAATATCTGCTAACAGAATGTGTAAAGCAGAGAAAGAAGAATGGGAAATATGTTTCAGAACACTTAGATGAGCCACCACAATTAGATTTTGAATAAGATATGGAATAATTAAAAACATCTGTCCTTGTTGAACTGACAGATGTTTTTTGGTTTTCAGTATCTTATCTCCTCTTTACGGGCACCCAGACACTGCTCTCATAATCTGGTGCACTTACGTCACCTTTCGCATACCACTCAATATTCGCACCCATGGCAATCTCAAACTCTGGATTTTCAGGAAACCATTCCTTGAACACTTTGGTATTCACCGATTGTAAGGCACCCGGCATAGGGCCTGTGCACTGGAATTTCGCCCATTCCATATCTGGAAATTCATAAACAGTCATGCCCTTTGGTACTTCTCCCCCTTTATAAGTCCCTGCGATCAGATAACGGAACTTCCCTTCTTTCCCTATATCATCAATACAAACACCATACTCTCCAATCACGCAATCACAAATAATCTGTTCCACATCGTTACTTGGTATCCCCGTTTCGCAAAGCGATTTCATGTATTTCTCGCAAAATTCATCCCAGAACTTAGGAATCCCCTGATATCCAGCATCAAATGCGAACTCCCTTTCAAAACCAATCACCTTAAATCCTTCCATCTTCTCTACTACATAGTCCATATCGTTCCCTCCTTGCATTAAAATATTAATTTTCAGAGGTAAAAAAGTCTTTATCCTACTAGCATCTCCCTTCAACTGCATGGGAGACACTCCATGAAATCGACTGAATGCCTTGGTAAAGCTTTCTGGAGTTTCATATCCATACTTAAATGCAAGATTGATTACTTTTTCTCTTTCCGCAATTATGTCTAATGCCGCCTGATAAAGCCGGCGATATCTTATATATTCGCTGATAGAATACCCAGTCACAATCTTAAAACCTTTTTGTAAATAGAAGGAGGATATATTTACCTGATCTGCTACATCCTCAATACTGATGTCGTCTATCAAATGTCCCTCCATATATCTGATTGCATTTCTAAGACTTTCCGTCCACTCCATTTTTCTCACCTCATGAAACTATTTTAATACTG
>CAZAAC010000010.1:5512-19484 GCA_964483155.1 uncultured Lachnospiraceae bacterium
AGATATTGAATAATATACAAGAAAAAAACATCTGTCCTTCAAGAACTGACAGATGTTTTTTGCAGTAGATTCTACTGGCTTATTCTAATAGAAAACTAATCATTAGATAAATAAATTTACATTTGCATCCTCAGCTTCACTTAAATAATAACCAACGCCACCAATTTTTACGCCATCGATAAGCTCTTCCTTTTTAAAACCCATGAGATCCATTGACATTTGGCAGGCAACAATCTCTACCCCATCCTTCATGGCTGATTGCATCAATTCTTCCAGAGAAAGAACATTTTTACTCTTCATCAGGCCGCGTATCATTTTTCCACCTATGCCCATCATGCTCATTCTGGAAAGCTTAAGTTTTTTACTTCCCCTCGGCAACATGAGCCCAAACATGGTTCCTAGAAAGTCCTTTGGTGTCCTCACTTTTTTCGGTTTTCTAAGAATTGTCAATCCCCAGAAAGTAAAAAACATCGTCACTTTCTTCCCCATAGATGCTGCTCCATTCGCGATGATAAAAGAAGCAATAGCCTTATCTAAGTCGCCACTAAAAACTACCATTGTTTTATTATCCTTGCTCTGTCCCATACCTGCACAAGAATCTGCCACCTCTAAATTGTTACTTCCCTGCGTTCCCTTTTTAATATATGCAGTGATAAAACTTTGCGATTTCGAAAGGTCTACCAGTTCATTATTTGTCCTTTTACACCATGCCTTAATATCTTCATAAAATCCAGGATCTGATGCCTCTACTTTTAATACTTGCCCATCCTGCATATCCATGAGCGCGGCTTTCACCTGCATCAATGGCCCTGGGCAGCAAAGGCCACAGGCGTCCAGTTCCTTATCATAGGTATCTACCTTAGGCTTATTACTTACTATCTGTGTATCTGAATCAATCGTTACATAGCTTCCTATATCACTGCCTCTTGTTTTATCCTTTGCCTGCAAGACTCCACTAAGTTTCTGGGCAACTTCTGTTTTATAACCACCAGTAACATTATATACCTGGAAACCGTGTTGGTGCAATATTCTATCCGCTATATATCCACGTAATCCCACTTGGCAATATTCCACAATTATTTTCCCATCACTTAGTTCACGCAGTTCTGGAATTCTCTGCCTTAACTGATCTACTGGTATATTAATGGCTTTTTCCATATGTCCATTCGCGTATTCATCCTCACTACGGACATCTACCAGAATATACTCCTCCTGGTTCATTTTCTCGACTTCTTCCCACGTAATCATATGAGATCTGCCTGCAAGAACATTTTGTGCCACAAAGCCTGCCATATTGACTGGATCCTTTGCAGAAGAAAAGGGAGGTGCATAGGATAACTCTAGTTCTGTCAGGTCTTCAATCGTACCTTTCATACGAATTACAGTCGCAATAATATCAATTCTCTTATCTACGCCATCATAGCCTATACCCTGGGCGCCGAGAACTTTACCTGCCTCATTAAATATAAGCTTCAGAGTCATCGGTACGGATCCTGGATAGTAGGTTGCATGTGAAGAAGGGTGAATGGTAACTGTTTTATATGAAATATCTGCCCGCTTTAAAGTTCTTTCGTTCGCCCCTGTAACTGCTGCTGTCAGACCAAACACTTTGATAATAGCTGTGCCCTGAGAACCATCAAAACTACTATTTAGTCCAGCCACATTATCTGCTGCTATTCTTCCCTGCTTATTTGCTGGTCCGGCAAGAGGAATCGCTGTTTTAAGCCCTGTAATAAAGTCAATAACTTCAATGGCATCGCCCGTTGCATAAACATCTGGCTTATTTGTTTCAAGCTTCTCATTTACAAGAATATGCCCCTTCATGCCCAGTTTTAGTCCACTATCTTTTAAAAATCCTGTTTCTGGTACAACACCAATTGCCAAAACTACCATATCTGCAAGAAATTTTTTATCACTGTTTAGTGTAACCTCTACTTGGCCCCCTATTTCAGCAAATTCTTTCACGCCATCCCCTAGAATAAGTTGAATCCCACTATCCATTATTTCCTTTTCGGCAACCACTACCATATCAGAATCAAATGGCGCAAGAATATGTGCAGCGGCCTCGACTAATAAAACTGAAATACCGCGCTCGACAAGATTCTCAGCCACTTCGACGCCGATGAAGCCACCGCCGATAACAATCGCGCTTTTTACACCTCCGTTATCCACGTATTCCTTCATGCGATCTGTATCTGGGATATTACGAAGCATCAGTATCTTGTCACTGTTTATTCCAGGTATATCAGGTTTCATTGCCCTGGCACCCGGTGATAATATTAAGTAATCATAAGTTTCTTTATAATTACCCCTTTCTTTACTTGCTATAGAAACTTCTTTCTTTTCAAAATCTATGCTTATCACTTCGCTGTTGTTGCGCACATCAATCATAAATCTGGCATTCATAGCCTCTGGTGTCTGTACCAGGAGTTTACTGCGTTCCTTTATACTCCCACCAACATAGTATGGTAATCCACAGTTAGCAAAGGAAATATACGCATCCTTCTCAAACAGAATAATCTCTGCACTCTCATCCAAGCGCCTGAGCCTCGCTGCCGCTGACGCACCACCTGCGACTCCACCTACAATAATTACTTTCTTAGCCATACTACTCCTCCATTTTTTTACGTGCAATTGAATTTTTTATTTTATTCCTCTTTATTCCTTCTCATCACGGAATAGAACTTCTATCAGTTCCTTAACCTTAGGATTGGCAACCTGATAAAAAATTTCTGTGCCGTCCCTTCTGTTCTCAATAATTCCAGCTGTTCTTAGTTTCTGCAAATGCTGAGAAAGTGTTGATTGGGGTGTCCCTAGACATGACTGCATATGCGATACATTACATTCCCCTTTTTCTAGCAACCCATTTACGATACATAATCTAACTGGATGCGCTAGGACTTTCAACATCTCAGCCGTTTCTATCATTCTTTCCCCTTCACTTTTCAAAGATAATACCTGCCTTCCACCTTGTATGTCTTTTTTACGCTTTCAATCTATAGCTTACAATGTCAAACTTTATATCTATATATTTGAATATTACGATATTTGAATATTATTGTCAATAAAGACTTCACCTGCATTGCGAAGCCTTTCAAAATTAAATCTCCATACCTAACTCTATTGTGATATTTTTTTTGTTCTTGTTGATCCAAGTCCTATATTCTTATTCATCTTTTCAACCTTACCAACACCAATCTTTTTTTCTTCCTGTAAAAAACCAACTTTAGATTTTTTCTCTTCTATCAGTTTTTTCATTTTTTCCATATCCTTCATCGACATATTGCATTCCCCCTTTACTGTATGTTTTCTAAATTACACACTTTTAATGTGGCTAGTTTGCCTTCTTCAACTGATGAATCGCCAATAAATCTATCCTGCACGAATGGAAACGGCAGAAAGCGTCACTACTCTCCGCCGTACTATCCATATACACTTTTTATCAGAAGCTCATTGCTACATCCCATGCACGCCAAATAACCGTACGCAAATTACCAATTTTGTTACAATCACCAACGAGATGCACGTGACTTGCAGCAGAAGTAAGAGGCATTGGTAGGTAGCCCACCGACATGATAACTGTATCCGCTTCAATTTCTAAAGTCTTCCCATCTTTCTCTTTTATGACAACACCTGTCTCAGTGATTTCTGAAACAGTTGTCTCCAGATGTACCTCTAGGTTATTTAGCGCAAAATATTCTCTCAGATAAGAAGCATTAGCAAGACAAACACCTTTTACCGCGATCAGGTCATTTTTCATTTCTACAATAACAGGTGTTTTTCCTTTTCTGTGAAGATCCAGCGCTATCTCACAACCCGTCAGTCCACCACCAATAATAACGACCTTTTGTCCAACGTCTTCTTGATTAAGCAAAAAGTCACACGCCTCTAATGCTCGCTCACCGCCTTTTATCTTCAGTATTCTTGCTTTGGAACCAGTTGCTACAACTACTTCATCATATCCGCTCAATTCGTTGATCGACTTTATTTCTGTCTGGAATTTTACTTCAATTGGAAGATCTGCAATCTGCTTTTCATACCATGTGATTAGTTCTCTATCCTTTTCTTTAAATTCAGGAGCTGCTGCTGCAACGAAAACACCACCGAGTCTATCAGATTTTTCAAAAATCACTGGTTGATGTCCACGTAAGGCAAGGACTCTCGCAACTTCCATACCGCCGATTCCGCCTCCGATAATGGCTACTTTTTTCGAAACCGCGGCCTTTTTAATCTTATATTTTTTTGACTGCATCGTCTCTGGATTCACTGCACATCTTGCCATACCTGCATTATCAGAAAGCGCCTGATCATTCCCAACACCTTTATAATGAGCCATATTGAAGCAAGCATTATGGCAGCATATACATGGACGAATATCTGCTTCTCTATCCTCTAGAAGCTTTGTAACCCATTCAGGATCAGCTAGAAATGGACGTGCGGCACCCATCGCATCTATTTCGTTATTTTTAATCGCCTCTGCAGCCGTATCCAACTGCATTCTTCCTGCACACACGACTGGAATATCAACAAATTGCTTGATATGCTTTACATCCTCAAGATTGCAGCTTTCAGGCATATATCCTGGTGGATGAGCCCAATACCATGCATCATAAGTACCATTATCACAATTAAGCATATCATATCCTGCATCCTGTAAATGTTTTGCTGCGCGTTCAGATTCCTCCATATCACGTCCCACTTCCACATAATCTTCACCTGGAAGCGCACCCATACCAAACCCTTTCGTTTTTGATACTACTGAATAGCGAAGAGAGACCGGAAAATCCTCCCCGCATTCTTTTTTAATTGCTTTTACGATTTCTACTGGGAAACGATATCTATTTTCAAAGCTCCCACCATACTCATCCTCACGCTGATTTGTATATTTCATTGTGAACTGATCAAGTAAATATCCTTCATGCACGGCATGGATTTCAACTCCATCCACATCTGCTTCCTTTAATAGTTTTGCTATTTTGGCAAATGCCTCTATCATCTTATGTATTTCTTCCACTGTTAAAGGTCTCGATATGCAGGAATCATCCCACCTATTCGGAGTTGCACTTGCGCTTGCTGTTAAATAGCTGACATCAAGGATTGGTTTCATTACTGTTCCCAACGCTTTATTATGCAATGCTTTTATCATAATGTCATTGATCGCAAGAGATCTTCCAAAACCAGCTGTCAACTGTACAAACATTTTAGCACCGGTCTTATGAAATTCCTTCATAAATTCCTTTAGCTTTTTATATTTTCCCTGACCCTGATACAGCCAATTACCAAATAAAATATCACTGATTGGTGCTATTCCAGGCAGAATCAGTCCTACGTTGTTTTTCGCTCTTTCTAAAAGGAATTTTGCCGCTTCTTCATCAAAATGATTTGGCTCCATCCAGCCAAAAATCGAAGTTCCGCCCATAGAAGTCATAACAATTCTGTTTTTAATTTCTACATTTCCAATTTTCCAAGGTTGAAATAATGGTTCATAACTTTGCTTCATAATGCCTCCTTTTCTTTAATGAAAACGGTACCATCTTCTTTTACTTCCAACATATCTCCAGTTTTCACTGTCTCTAAAAATGCATCACCAAGCTGGTCAATGGCAATCACATCACTTTCCTCCCAAATTTTCGCGAGCACAATTCCACTAGCTGCCAAAGAATCAATATGTTTTGAAAAGAGAAAACATGACGGATTAATTTTCATGGAACAGATTGTCTGAATGACAAGTCCCCCTGTTGTGGAACCAATTGTAATTGGTAGACAGAGTGCTTTTCCAGTGATTACTTTATTAAATATATCAGGATTGTTTTGATCAGAAGCAATCACTTCTTTTGCTTGGTTCAATGCACTTTTCTGAAATGTCGCAAGTGTATTTACCCCACCATGGGATACAACTGCTTCTCCGCTCCAGTTTCCACCAGCAAGTACTCTTCCTTTAAATTCTCTCATATTAGACACCTGCCTTTCCCGACAAAAGATCCAATATTTCCTGATCCTTGCAATATCTAGCAACTGAATAAGTTCTCAATTTGTTACTGTTTGTAATAATTGCCCTGCGTTTTGTGATAGGATTGTTTGTATACATCAAAGGGCAGATTGAAGACACTTTAACCCCCATTGCAATCAGTTTTTGGTACTCTTTACTTTTCACGAATTTTTCTTTGATCTGTGGAGGTGTCGTCATAATCGTTCTGACCTTTACTTTTTTTGCACCGGTTTCTTTGAGTGCCTTTTCCAGATTTTCTGTCCACAAGATAAGCTGGTGATATGTCAGATGTGGACATCCAATAAAGCATAAATTTGGTTTCGCATTTCTATTTTCCCACATAACCGGATAACTCTTGTATACACGTTCCAGTTCTTCATCATCTATACAATAGATATTGGCATCCTCTGTGACAAGTGATTCTCCCAATTCCTTTGCCTCTGGTGTAAGATGATCAATATGATACAGGCCTACCGCACCATTTGATGCTGTTGCAGCACCGAAATCCTTTAGGTACGCTGTTGTCTCAGCATTCAGTTCTGTTCCAATGAAGGAATCCAGACCATAAATATACGGTACCGCCTCCATGACCTTCATCCCTATAGCACTTCCCAGTATTTGTGCTTCCGGCACCTTCGTTGTCTTTACATAAACTTTCCATGTCGCTTTTCTTCCTTCATCAGTTACAAGTCCAAAATAAGGAACATATCCTACAATAGAGCCAAACAGGTCTAACATACCGCTATTGCGATTACATCTGGCACCGAGAACAGAATTTGCATAAACAACTGCACTGCTTTCTGCCCATGACAACACATCACCCTTTTTAGGAATATTTCCGACTTCTGGAAGATAAGATGCGCATGTAAAAGCGTCTTTATCTCTTAAACCTACTTTCAAAAGTTGCTCTTCGTATTCCTGCTGTTTTTTGTACATGACATGAAAAACAATTTTTTCGAGTGGATTACACTTTACATTTTTATAATCAATTGGACGAGGATCTACTGTCAGTTTCCCCTTTGTGTGGATATCGGCTGCAATCAATTTGTCCATTGTCGAAAATAACGGTTTTAAAATTGAAATACCAAAGCTTGTGACCAGATGCCCATACTGGTAAGTTACTGGAACAAGTTTCGTTGCACCAAAAATATCACCAAACATAATAAGTGTCTGCAGAACCTTCGCCATGACTTCACCCTGTGAACCATCTAGTATATCCTGCTGCTCTTTTGTTAGTTCCATAATGCCGTTCCCTCCTTATTTGCTATTCAAATATACTGTCCTTTTTGAAAAAACTTATCTCCTCGCGTTAAAGTTATTAGAGTAATTGTATCATACTTATAGTTAATATTGCTATAGCAATGATATGAACTATTTGCTGTTATATTTGAATTTCACTAATTTTTATGATATGCTAATTTAAGTTAGTTAAATAAAACTTCTTTCTTGAGAGATGAGGCATTCAATGAAAATAAATGAATCTGCTGAAAATTATTTAGAGACCATACTCATATTAAGCAAAAAGCTACCTGTCGTTCGTTCTGTAGACATAGCGGAAGAACTTGAATTTAAAAAATCAAGTATCAGTATTGCAATGAAAAATTTGCGCGAAAATGGTTATATCACCGTTACCGAATCTGGTTTTATCTATCTGACTGATTCTGGAAAGGAAATTGCAGACATGATATATGAACGACATGACTTGCTATCTTCTTGGCTCAAAAACCTTGGTGTTGATGCAAAGACAGCCACTGAAGATGCCTGTAAAATAGAACACGTCATTAGCAAGAAGAGTTTTGAAGCTATAAAAAACATGCTACATTTATAATAGCTTTCCATCGTGATATCCTTTCTACCATCTTTATGAATGATTTATTATATAGGTAATTGGCTATATCTTGATTATAAAAACCATACATTTATTTGTCAATGCAAAGCAACCAGCAATCTTGCGTGAAAGCATTGCTGGTTACCTTGGTATTACTTATTTCTCTCTCATTTTTCTACCATCATATGTAAAGCTTTCTTCTTCTGCTATTGTGTAATGATTTCTCCGGCCATCTGAAAGAAATCTGCGGCAACCATATCTGTATCACTTGCCATAAGTGTATAAGATACCCCATCCTCTTCCCAATTTGCATGTTGTACCTTAGACAGCTCAACTTCATCAGCGCCTTCTGAAATATAGAGCTCACCATTATCCATTGCTGTCTGTTCTTCTGGCGTTACCACATAACCCACTGGAACAAATTTGTAGTCATCTTCTGTATAGCGAACCTGGATATCACCTACCATATCAGTACTATCTATTCTTTCTACTACTGTCTCGTCACTTGTCAATGGTTTTTCTGCATATACCGACAATGCAACTCCCTCCGGTGACTTGTAGCGAAGACCTAAGCCCTCGTACGTGCCAACTTCATTTCCATCCGCATCCTGTGCTGCAGTATTCATGACTTCTACGCTTTGAAACAGCATTCCATTCGTAAACTTCTCTACTGTCTTCACATCATAGCCCAGCTCTTTTTCCGCTTTTTCTATCTCGCTATACTCTGTATATTCTGGTGCAACAGATGACTTTGACACCCATGATGTAATCTTCCCTGAAGCGATGACAGTTGTTGGTACAATAATACAAAATGCTAATGCCGCAACTGCTATTCTTTTAAATAAACTTTTCCCTTTTCTCATTTTATTCCCTACACTTTCTTCCCTTATTTTTCTGATATCCTTCACAATCCTATCTTTTAGGTGATTCGACGGTTGGATTTTGATAACGCTTAGTTCTATTTCTTCCTGAAGTTTTCTGTCAAATTCTTTCTCCTGAAACATAATATGTTTCCTCCTCGTAATCGTATAGACTATAAATACCACGCAAATGATTTCTTGCCACAAAAAGTCTTGATTTTACTGTTCCAATACTACATTTCATAACTTCAGCTATTTCACTTAAAGAAAGCTGGTTATAATAATACAGTATCACTACTGTTCTTTGTTTTATTACAAGGCTGCTTATCGCCTCCATCAGTATGCTGGTCCTCTCAGATTGCAGTATTTGTTCGAGGGCAGATGCACCAGTATGTGTATCTCGTGTATTACGGATATCAAATATCTCCTCTACTGGCTGCTCTTTTTGTCTTTTTTTACAGTATCTCCAGGCAGTACGCGTTAGAAGCTGAAAAAACCATGACTGAAATTTATCGTCCTCTTTTAGTTTATGAATATTGCAATAACATTTTACAAATGCCTCCTGTAAAATATCTTCTGCATCTGCATAGTTTCCTGCAATTAAATATGCCATACGCATGGTCTGATTCTTATATTTTTCATACATGGTATCAAATCCACAGACATTTCCCTGCTTCATTTGTTTTACAAAATCTACCTGTTCCATAGTTGCTTTCATCACCTTCCTTATCGGTGCACCTATCTATAAGAGACCTGTATCTATAAATCGGTTCATTTTTTAACTACTCTCATTAATATTATAGTTAATTCTATCATATTAATTTTTTTTTCTACAAATGAAATGGGAATTGTTGTATAATGGACTGGTAATGTATTATGATTATCAAGAATAGAAAGAGGAGGAATTTTATGGATACTATAAAAAAAGCGTGGGTAAATGGATTGTTTCTTTTAATTACACTGGCTGTTAATACCCTTGGTGCGATGGGGCTGATCAATGGCCTTTCACAAAAGCAGATTTCTGATATGTATATTACGCTTATCACACCAAGTCCTGCAACCTTCAGTATCTGGAGTATTATTTACTCACTGCTTCTGACTTCCATCATCGTAATGATAGTAAGAAAAAATGACACTTATTATCAAGAAGCGATCAAACAGATTTCTATCCTTTTTAGAATTTCCTGTATTTTGAATATTGCTTGGATTTTTGCCTTTTCCTACATACAAATTGAATTATCGGCACTCTTCATCTTGGCCTTTGTAATTACATTGACTCTGATTTGCCAAAAACTTTTACACATGCAAGAAGGAAAACGCTGGCTTTTACCCTTGAGCTTTGGAATCTATACCGGTTGGCTGTTTATCGCAACCGTTGTAAACATATCTGCTGCACTTGTTAAACTAAAATGGAACGGATTTGGAATTGCTGATGATATTTGGGCGAGCATTATATTAGTAGTTGCTCTTATACTGATTATTCTGGTTCTCTTAAAAATTCGAAATGCAGTATTCCCGCTTCCTGTTGCATGGGCTTATTGGGGAATTTATCAATATTTAAGCTCCCCCGAAGGGTATCAGGGTGCATTTGGTCTTTTACAGACCATTGCGCTTGTATGTATGGTCATTTTGATAGGTCTGGCAATCGTGCAGCTTTATCGAAATCATTTTTCACTACTTCCAGACTCTTCAAAAGATTAAGCGTTCTCATAAGGGAATTGTTTATTATTTCACTATTTTGGAAACATACTCTTCATAGTTCATCTTGAGCGCCATCTCAAGCTCATTTGAATCAGCTCGTGTTTCAATGAATAAAAAAGCAAAGACGGGATATTTTTGAAAATCAATTTTTCTCAGCGCGAGGACTTTACTGAACCTTGCTGAAATGGCATTGTAATCAAAACTCTTTATATTTTCTGCTTGCAAGCCCTTTGGAAAATCGATTAGAACAAGACTAAACACCTTCCCGTCTTTGCCCTGTAAAATTTCATTCCATTCTGGCTCCTTATTTTTAAAATAGTATTCGTAAATATTAATCCCATAAGCGAAATATGCAATATCTGTAACGCACCAGCCTGCAAACCTCATAGGATTGAATTCAATAGGGGTAACTTTACCCTCCTTGTCTATACGTACTTCCGCATGAATAGGGAAATTTGAAAGGCCAGCAATTGTACCGATTTTTTTTAGTGTATCTCTACACTTTTCTAAATAATCTAAAATTATTTCCTTTGATGTATAATAAATTCTGTCGCTTACATCCGTGTCTGATGAAAATGGATGCTTTAGTATATTCAAAATAACAGGTTCCCCTGCAGAATTGTAATAGGCATCAATCGCGAACTCCTCCCCATCAATACATTCTTCTATTATAAATTTTGAAGAATTCATAACCTCCTTTGGATATAAACCCTCTGCCATCTCAATATCCCGCATCAAAAGCGCTACGATTTCTGCCCATTCCGCATCACTTGTAACCTTATACACTCCAATACTAAAAAAACCGATTGCCGGCTTAATGATAAAAGGTTTTTTTAAACTGGTAATATCCAGCTTTTTAATGTCATTAAACTCTACTTCCTGAAAAATGAAATCGGGATACAATGGCTTGATCATCTGTCTGAATTTCACTTTATCCTTACAAAAATCAATATGTTGGGGAATACTTGTGTGAGATAGATTTTCAATCATCCAGTTTATTGCATTCTCAGAATTGCAATAAAGTTTCAATGGATTCTGTTTTTCTGTCATAGAGAGAAATTCATCCTCAGCAAGCAAGTACAAATTCTGGCTTTGTGTAATGTCAGCAATATGTCCATTCTTTAAAACAGGTATTTTCAGATCTATAGCTGTTTTTTCTAAAAAATCCGATACATATGGTTTCTCTAATAGTAACATAAATTACTCCTCTTCATTCGTTCTGCCGTGACATTATCTTTAGGCATTCTATTGTATTTTTATAGTTCCTATGTTACGCTTTTATAATCAAAAACAATCCTGATTTTTGATACGTTTTATGTTAACATAATTTTTTTTGCATGGCAAGGAGGTTTCTATCTTTGTTCTCTTTATCAAATGTGACATTTAAAAACCTTATTAAATATCCTAACATAAATATTGTAGAAAACAGAGCTACCTTTATATGTGGAAAAAGCGGCTCTGGGAAAAGTACGCTTTTAAAGCTTTTTAATGCTTCTATTTCACCGGATACGGGTGAAATCCTCTATCGTGAGAAGCCTATTACTGATTATGATACTATTCTATTACGAAGAGAAGTCATACTTGTATCGCAGAATGTTTTTTTATTTGATAGTTCTATCAGAGACAACTTTATAGAGTTTTACCGTTACCGTGATCTTCCCACTCCTCTTGATCAATCGATTTCTCCGTTTCTTCGTTTGTGTCTAGCAGACTTTTTGCTTGATACCAATTGCCACGAAATGTCGGGTGGAGAGCGTCAAAGAATCTTTATTGCAATCTGCATTTCTTTCCTGCCAAAGGTACTCATGCTGGATGAACCAACCTCCGCGCTGGATGAAGAAACAGCAGCTTCACTAATGGAAAATTTGAAACACTATTGCCATTTGCATAATATTACGCTTATTGTCATCACGCATGATCGACTTCTTGCAGAAAAATTTGCAGATGACTTAATTCTTCTTGATTCGGAGGTGTAGTGCATGAATAATGTAATTGCTTTGAATCTCTGGCAATTTGGAGCAGTATATCTGTTATTGCTTATTGTACTTTTTATAATGAAAAAGTGTAAAATCAATCAGACGAAACTATTGATTGTCGGAAGCATCCGCATGACACTTCAGCTGATTCTCGCTGGTCTCGTACTGACTTATATTTTCAAAAATCCACATCCCATATTTGTTATGCTTTATCTTTCTGCAATGATGGCAATGGCTATTTACACTGTACTATCAAGAAATAGAGGTATCAACAGACGTTTCAGTCTGATTGTTTCTCTATCCCTCATTTTGACAGGACTTCTCGTTATTTCTTTCTTTATATTAGGGGTTGTAGGGGTGAGCTTTTTCAATCCGCAATATACAATCCCCATTAGTGGTATGATTATGGGAAATTCAATGACCGGTGTCAGTCTGGGTTTGAAAACATTTAATGAAACCATAAAATTGCAAAAATCAAAAATTGATACACTCATCAATATTGGTGCAACACCAGCCAGCATACTACTTCCCTTGGTAAACAAATCACTTGAAACCGCACTTCTTCCAACCCTTTACTCCATGCTCGGCATGGGCATTATCTCTCTACCTGGTATGATGACAGGACAGATTTTATCAGGCACACTGCCAACCACCGCTATCCTATACCAGATTGCTATAATGATTGCTATAACCACAGTCACCTGTCTTGCCGTTTTCTGTTCTCTGTTTTTTGGATACAGAACTCTTTATAATTCAAATAATCAAATGCTGCTCTAACTTGTAATGCAGAAAGGAATCTTATGAAAAAAAGTATCATTCCGCTTACTGTAACCATCCTAGCCAGCGGCATAGTTTTAATAATGACTGCCTGTGGCAGTTCTCCGCAAAAAACAATGGCTGAAAAAGATTCTGCTACTATCCTCGCTAATATGACTATTGAGGAAAAAGTGGGCCAAATGTTACAGCCTGCCGTCTATAATATCAGTCCTGCTGATATGAAGCATTATCAATTTGGTTCCTTGCTCAGCTATTCACCTGATATGGATCAGACACAGGCAGGATGGTCTTCAACGGTTTCACATTGGCAGGATATAGCACTTAACTCAAATGGTGTACCTTATATTTTCGGAAATGATGCTGTACATGGCGTAAATGTATGCACAGATGCTGTTATTTTTCCTCATAATATTGGAATTGGTGCTGCGAATAATTTGGAACTTACTTATAAAATGGGAGCAGCTGTTGCTGACGAGCTGAAACTCACTGGGATGCTATGGAATTTTTCACCCTGTCTGGCTGTTGCTTCCGATCCCCGATGCGGCCGAACCTATGAAAGCTACTCCTCAAATCCACAGATCGTATCAAAGCTAGGCGAAGCTTATACAAAGGGTCAGCTGGAAAATGGAGTGATTCCCACCGCAAAACATTATGTTGGTGATGGAAGCATAACATATGGAACTGGTGAGGATCATAATCTGATTGACAGAGGAGATGCCTCTCTAGATGAAAACCAGCTAGATGCACTGCTAAATGTTTATCGGGTGCAAATTGCTGCGGGTGTCCCAACTATTATGATTAGCCACAGCAGTGTGAATGGCATAAAAATGCATGCACATAA
>CAZAAC010000010.1:19494-36260 GCA_964483155.1 uncultured Lachnospiraceae bacterium
GGATGTCCTAAAAGGTGAATTAGGTTTTTCAGGCGTAGTCATTAGTGACTGGGAATCTATTCATCATATACCAGGCAGTGCTTATGAGTAGGTTGTTCAATCTGTCAATGCAGGTATTGATATGTTTATGGAGGCGGATAGTTATGCAACGACCTATGGCTCTATACTAAAAGCTGTTGATAATGGTGATATCTCCATGGAAAGAATTGATGATGCAGTACTTAGAATACTAACTCTAAAAGAAAATTATGGATTATTTGAGGATCCTTATCTAACAACAGTAAAAAGCAATTATAAGGAAATGGGCAGTGCGGCGTGCCGTGATATTGCCCGACAGTTAGTGGAGGAAAGTCTCGTCCTTTTGAAGAACGATAATGCTATCCTCCCCATAAAAAAGGGGACAAGTATCTACGTTACTGGTCCGGCCGCAGATGATACAGGTGTGCAATGTGGTGGGTGGACCTTTCAGTGGCAGGGTGGAATGGATCATGGAAGAAAATATGTTGCAACAGCCACAACTATTTTAGAAGGACTTAGGGATATAACGGATGATTGTGGTATTATCATCATTACAGATCCCGAAAAAGCTGATACAGCAGATCTTACTCTCTTATGTATCGGAGAAAAACCCTATGCTGAATGGGAAGGCGACACCGCAGATCTCAGTATTACTGGTGCCTTGGCTCTTGCAGAAAATGAATCTGCCATAGCAAAGGCTAAGGAAATTGGAAATCCTACCATTACTCTCCTAATTGCTGGCAGAAATGTAATTTATGATACATACGAAGAAGACTGGGATGGCATCGTCATGTGTTATCTGCCGGGAAGTGAGGCAGACGGAATCGCAAATGTAATTACAGGAAAAAGTATATTTAAGGGAAAGCTTGCAATGCCATATTACCATACTACGTCTGATATTGAAAAAAACATCTTTAAATATGAGGTCGGTTATGGGTTGGAATACTAAATGGCTGTTGATAGTATTTTGCTTTTCCAATCCTTTTAATCGTCTTATTTTGAATTAACCTACCAACTACTCTGTAAACAAAAGGATTCATTATTGACTTGGATACGATTTGAAATGCATCATTGCTTATCGAGACGTTTTTATCAACCTGGATAGCTAACCTATCTAAAAAATCCCGCACTCTCTTATAGGACTTTCCTGCTTCATTAAAATCCTTACCATCAATTAGTGTTCCCGGCGCTACTGCAATCGCACCTTCCCACAAAAAATCCATTTCTGATGCAAATAGTTTACATTGTCCAATCGCACAATGATG
Organism: uncultured Lachnospiraceae bacterium; assembly: GCA_964483155.1. Taxonomy (GTDB): domain Bacteria; phylum Bacillota; class Clostridia; order Lachnospirales; family Lachnospiraceae; genus JAAYYM01. The sequence goes on from CAZAAC010000010.1 coordinate 20,778, forward strand.
TGCCTCTATTTCTGCAAAACCGCTATTACTAATTACCATTACCTTTCTCGTCTTTTTTATTAAAAGATTCTGGTTCTCTCGCAGTAATTCAAAAATCTGAATAACCAATCCTGGAACTGCATTTTGATAGATTGGTAGAGAAATAATTATATAATCTGCTTGATTAAATAATGCTATAACATTTTCAGGATTTCTGATTTCTTTTCTTAAAAGAATCTGCTTTTGGTCACATTGATCAGAAAATTTTTCACTTACATAATCTGCAATCGATTCTGAATTTCCTTTTTTATTTTTTGGACTCCCTACAATAACTAAAACATTCTTCTTCATCTATTTCATACCTCCCAAAATCAAACGATACACATCCTCAATAGAAGGGTCTCCTGAAATGACGTTTACTTTTGTACTTTCACACACTTGTGCTAAATTGCAGTTTTGAAAGAAATCCTTAAATAATTCCACATTTTCCGATTTACCTGTATCGCTGAAACCAATTACAATTAAAGTGGGATATTGCTCATAACGCCCTTTCATCATACTCCTATCTGAATTTTTTATTTGAATCGGTAAAAACAACGGTTCTGTTCGATCTAAAAAATTTTTCAACTGCGAATTACAGCATCCGAATTGAACTGAAGTTAGCATCAATACAACCTTACTTGTCATAAAGCTCCGCAGTATTTCGTTTTGTCCATCATCTTTAATGCATTGTCCAGGATTTATGGATTGGCAATAATCGCATCCTGTACAACCTCTTATGTCTTGCTGCTTAAGATCAAACCAAGAAACCGTGTGGTTGATTTTGTTTTCATAAAATAGCATTTTACTTTTTTCAACAAGCTCACCATATCTCCCCTTCGCAGTATCACAAGTATTAATCACTGTATATTCCATACTAATTTTTTCTCCCCCCATCACTATTGCGCTTTTCGTCTAACCCTTTCTTTATCCCCTTCGATGTCTCTATCTTTTGAATGCACGCCTTGCACCAAGTCGAAATAAAGTCTTCCTGCATGATTCCATAATCAGCTGTTAATGACCAAAAAATCGCTTCGTCAGCCATATCTTCTGCAAGAAAATGATTTTCCACAATATGTTTTTCTTGTTCTTTATAAATCAGGATCTTTTCTTGCGAAGCTTGCAATAACTCTTCTAGTTGAGTAACAACTTGCTCCTTCGAAATATTCGAGCTAAAAAACAGTCTAACAAGCATCTCACTCCGAAATGTATCTCTTTTGAAATCACCATTAAGCCAGTTAATCAACTCTTCTTTGCCCAAACTTGTAATCGTATACTTTTTAGCATTTGGTAATAAATCCTGCTGAATAAATTCCACATCGAGCAACCCTTCCTCATACATTTGATTTAAGGTGGGATATATTTGGCTCAGACTGGCATTCCAAAAGTTCCCTATTGATTGGTCGAAATATTTTTTCAATTGGTATCCTGTCATGCTTTGATAATTAAGAAACCCTAGTAATGCATATTTTAATGACATATTTTTCTCCTATAATATTTATTGTTCATTAATTTCTAATCATTTAAATAGCAATATATATAAGTAGTTATATATATCATTGATTATATATCATTATATACGTATTTTTGATTGTATGTCAACAAAAAATGTCATTGCAAATATCATTGTTGATTATATGATAGCAAGAAGAAGGAGGCTGCCACAGCAACCTCCTTCTCTAATTTTACTCTGATTCAAATAATATTTCTGTTACACTAAAATGAGAAATTACATCAATTCTCCGATTACTCAATTGGAATATATCTGTCCGTGGTAACTGCTTTCACTTCCTTCTTCGGAATACTAAGTGTTAGCATTCCATCCTCAAACTTCGCCTTAATTTCTTCTTCCGTTACATCTTCACCTACAAAGAAGGTTCTGGAACACTGTCCTGTATATCTCTCTCTTCGGATATAGTTGCCCTCTTTATCTTTTTCATCCTTATTCATATTACTTGTTGCACTGATTGTCAGATAGCCTTCTTTTAGCTGCGCCTTGACATCTTCTTTTTTTACGCCGGGAAGTTCCATATCAACTAGATAATTTCCGTCTTGCTCTCTTACATCAGTCTTCATCATACCTTTTTCATCCTTACCCCAAGATGGAAATCTGCTGTCCTCCCAAAAACTTTTCAAAGGAAAATTCTTCATCCAGCTATCAAATAGACTTTCTTCTAAAATACTTGGCATCATCATAGATCACTCCTCCTTAGTGATAAATTGTTTTACTTGTTCTATGTATAATATAACACCTATTATTAGCACTGTCAATCTATGAGTGCTAATTTTTATTTTTTTTTTAGAATTAAGTAATGCCCTCTATTTCTTTCAATAATATCTTTATACCATCAGAGGTTAATGATATAATTTGTTTGTATTTATTAAAAGATAAAAGTAAATGGAGATTACTATGCTATATTTGGATAGCTTTCAGTTTGCAGACAGAGATTTTGAAGACAACTTTTTCTTTGCTATGAGAAGAACATGTTACGATACATTTTATCCATTTAGGTTATTTTCAGAAATGGGTTGGGAAAGAGTAGATTTTGAACCCATCACAATATTCTATGGTAGCAATGGTTCTGGTAAATCAACAGCTCTTAATGTTATCGCTGAAAAGATAGGTGCAGAAAGAGAGACCGCATATAATAGATCTAATTTCTTTGAAGACTATGTTGAAAACTGTTGTGCAAATTTTACAAATGAACCCTTTGTTAATAACTGTATCATTACAAGCGATGGCGTCTTTGACTGTATGCTTGATATTAGAAATATAAATAATCGAATCGACGGAAAAAGAGAGGACTTGTTTGACGACTATATGGAATTAAAATATAGCCACTTTCAGTTAGAGACACTGAATGATATTGAAAAGTTAAAGAAATCAAATCTGGCAAAAAGAAAGTCGCAGTCTCAATTTGTCAGAAACAATTTAGTAAATAATGTGCGCGAATATTCTAATGGAGAAAGTGCTTTCCAGTACTTCATCAAGAAAATTGATGAAAATGGAATTTATATCTTAGATGAACCTGAAAACAGTCTTTCTCCGGAAAGACAATTAGAATTAGTGAAATATATTGCGAATGCTGCCAGATATTTTAACTGTCAGTTTATTATCTCAACACATTCGCCTTTTATATTATCCATTGATGGCGCAAAAATATATGATTTGGACGCAAATCCGGTTGCTATCAGAAAATGGACTTCGCTCGAAAACATAAAAATCTATCATGATTTTTTTAAGGAACATGAAGAAGAGTTTTGAAAGCAAAGCCATTTTCCGCTCATCCTCTCTTCAACCAGCCCTCTTTTAATACATACCCACCAAGCTCTCCACCTTCCGGACCCATTTCGATAATATAGTCTGCTTGTCTGATAATTCTGGGATTATGTTCTATCACAATTACTGTTGCACCATTGGATGTAAGTTCGTGAATAATATAGCACAACTTATCAACATCATCATCGTGAAGTCCTGTAGTCGGCTCATCCAAAATGTAGATTGCGCCTTCCGTTTTGCCGTCACAAAGCTCCTTCGCCAGCTTAATCCTCTGTGCTTCTCCACCAGATAGGGTTGCTGCGCTTTGTCCGAATTTAATATAAGAAAGCCCTACCTTACAAAGCATATTTAATATTCTAAATATACCTGCTTCGTTTTGGAATATTTCCTTTACTTCACCAATTTCCAAATCAAGCAAATCTGAAATGGAATATCCCTTGTATTCTATTTCTAATACAGATTCTTTATATCTCTTTCCCCTACACTTATCACAGGTCACATAAATATCCTGCATAAAATGCATCGGGATAGCTATTTCCCCACTTCCCTTGCAAGCTTCACACTGCCCCTTCACGCTATTAAAACTGAAATGTTCTTTTGTAAGCTTTGCTTTTTTTGCCGTATTCAAATTTGCATAATAATCTCTTATTAAATCAAACACGCCTGTATATGTCCCTGGTGTCGATCTGGAATTTTTACCGATAGGTTTTTGACTGACATAGTATATACTGGAAATGTTTGAAGTCCCAGCAATGCTATCATATATTCCGTTTTCATCTACACGATTGCCAAGCTCCTTCATGATAGCCGGATACAAAGTCTTCGAAATCAAACTGCTCTTACCTGAACCGCTTACCCCTATGACACAGACAAATTTCGAGAGCGGTATCGAAACCTCTACTTTTTTCAAATTATTTGTCGCTGCACCTTTCAGTACCAGTTTATCATATGCTTTCATGGCTGCAATCTCTACAAAGTATTCATGATCATCGCTTATGTGTTCCCTATCCTTATCAACTATCTCTGCTCGCAGTAATTGGCCTCCATAATGCCCAGCTCCGGGGCCAATCTCTATCAGATAATCCGCCATTTGAATAAATTCTTTTTTATGCTCAACTACAACCACAGTGTTTTTCAACTTTTTCAAGTCACAAATAGATTCCATCAAAAATTGAAAATCCTTTGGATGCAGACCCTTTGAGGGTTCATCCATTATATAGAGAATGTTTGAAAGACCAGAGCCAAATTGGTTTGCAATCTTCAGTCTTTGCGCCTCCCCACCAGATAGCGAAGGAATACTCCTGTCCAGATTAATATAACCCAGTCCTACCTTCTCAAGGTTTGTCAATCTGGCAATCATTTTCTTAAAAATATCCCTGCACTTCTCCTGTTTCATTTCCTCCAAACAGCCGTACATAAAATGACACCATCTCTTCAGCATTACTATGTTCATGGTCGTAGCTTCTGGATATCTGGTATTTCCTATCCTTACAAGTCGGCCTTCTTCGAGTAATCTTTCCCCTTTACATCTACTACATTTTTTATTTGTAACGTATCTTTCAATATGCTCCAGCGATTTAGATGCATTATTCTCAACCAACAGCCTTTGCAAGATGTTGACCACGCCTTCTACTGGCCTAGAAATTGTTCCATTCCTGCCATTTGTATTTTCATATCTCAATGTCACTGGTCGCCCGTTGCTTCCATAAAATACTTGTTGTTTAAATGCTTCTGACAAGTTTTTAAACGACACCTCTAGATCCTCTTGCATATCCTCTGCCAATGCCAGAACCTCTCCCTTCATCCAGTTTGCATTTGGATTTTCTCGATGCTTTCGGAGGTTTCCCCAAAAAGGAGAGGCACCATCCAGAATTGATAATTCAGGATTTGTCACGATTAAATCAATGCTAACCTGTAGTTCCTCTCCCAGTCCTTTACAGACAGGGCACATATACTCAGGATGATTATAACTAAATACGGCTGACGTGAGTGTAAAAAAGATTGTACCGCACCCGCTGCAAACATTATTCTCTGGGATAATTTCATTACAATTAGGACATACCCGCTCTCCAATTGTAGCAAACAATAGTCGTAAATATTCTCCGATTCTCGTGACAGACGCAACTGTCGATCTCGGATTCATACCTAAACTCCTCTGCTCAATTGCTATTGATGGTTGTAGCCCAGTAATTTTTTTAACCATTGAATCCTTTAAATCAGTCTCCATAAAAGAATTGGTTGCAATTAGATCCATAAACTGCTTTTGGCTTTCATGATATATTGTGTCAAAAGCAAGACTTGACTTTCCGCTCCCGCTAACACCTGTTATTACTGTAATTTTTTCTTTTGGAATCCTAACCGTAATATTTTTCAAGTTGTGAATGGATGCACCTTCCACAACGATTTCATTCGAATCAATATCCTCTTGCTCTAAAATCTCTTCGCTATCCAATATCTCAAGATAGTCATATTCCTCATCAAAAACCAAATTATTGTTTACATCAAAATATTGTTCAATCTCTGGCGTATCATGAAATACTTTACAATCAGTCCAATGCCCTACCCATTCTGGAACTCTACACCCATTCACATTCTTTTCTTCGTACGGCATGATTTGCAGAATCACAGAATGATCAAAACCATCAAAGCCTAGGATTGAAATATTCTTGTTATAAGGATCAGCAGACTTTACTTTTACAATAGTAGACGCCAGTGGATTAGGTCTTACCGGTGAGCGTGTGGCAAAAACACCGCATTTTGGTGCGTTTTCATAGGGGGGACTACACATTAGATGACTTCGGTATCGCTTATCATCAAACCGATCAAACCACCATAAGATTCTTAGAAATGAATCTGCTTTGATATATTTAATTGACTCCACGATTTCATCTGTTGTAGTATCCGCCGATTCCTGAAACTGGATTTTTCCGCTATCATGCACATTGAAAAAGCTTCCTATTGGCTTTCCCTTATATGATAAAGGTTCAAATTTTTTTTCCTGTATGATAATATCTTTGTTATATCCATCGGCTATCTCTTCACAAGGAAAATAGGGTTTAATATCTACTAAATCACCCACAAAAGTATCTTCATCAAATTCTGCCAAAAGTTCACCTTTCTCTTCACATATTTCTGCAATCTTTATCGTGTAACAATGAATGCCGTGATTTTCTTTTGTAAACAAAACACAGTGACTAAAATGACTTAATTTTATAAAAGCATCTTTTAAGTTAGACTTCATAATAATGTGTATTTGCTTTTTTTCAGAATCAAATTTGCAATCTGCAATCTGTTGAAACTCAATTTCTTTCACTTGATATCCACCTTTCCTATAGAGGAATGATCGGTATGAATATCTCGACAGTCCTCCTTGCATGACTATATTCTTTTTCTTGCGGTGGATAGTATTCAAAGCAAAGTCTATCATCAGGCAAATATCCACTATCTGGAAGCCATTTTGAAATCATATAATTCCATGCCCCCTGATATTCATTTTCCTCCACCTGAAATCTGCCAATTGCATATTTGCCACCTGCAAGCTCCATACAACCAAACTCACCTTGATTTTTCATATCATTTTTAATGGACATGCATACACTCAATCGTAGCTTTTCTTCCACTGTCAAGTCACTATAATCATGATACACAACAAACCACTTTGTTTCTTTGCCAATCAGCGCATTTTTGCTTGCAAAGTGATATAACCTTGTAAAAAGCTTTGAAAACAAGTCAGCGTCGCCTTTATATGCACCCGTATATCTTGTATATAGCACCTTCACTGGCGCCACAGACTGAATCGTGAGTTCGATAGGTTCATTGTAATAGATATCCTTTGTTAATACTTTTCCATTCGTGCGATTATTAAAAACAATTTGTTTCATTTCTGCGTCATTCATTCTACGAATCTGGCTTGCACACATATTATATTTTTCTTTTAATGCCTTTGCAAAAGAAGCTTGATTCGAAAAGCCAACAGAAAGTGCAATATCCTGTACTGTTAGCTTCCTATTTCCTCTTAAAAGAAAAATTGCTTTTTCGAGTCGCAGTCTTTTGATATAGCTATATAAGCTTTCAGAAGAAAATTGTTTGAAAATTCTTTGAAAATGATATTCAGAAAAAGAAGCTATTTGGGATAGCTTCTGAATACTGATTTCTTCGTCCAGATGGGTTTCAATATAGTCTTGCACGATATTAATCTTTTCTATGTAGATTTGTCTTGATGTATTTATAAAGGATTCCCCCCCCTTATTCTTCTATTCAAAACGATAAATCAAAGCTCCATGCTTTCTGATTTTAACTGTCAGATCTTTTTTTACACCACAATCATTTTGGCTCCAAAGCTCTTTCATGCTTTCATATTTTTCCAATTCAAAGTCTGCCAGATTAACCGAAACCACTTTATCACTTTCCGAAATATTGAAGAGTGCCAGATAACAACCTGTACCATCCTTCAATGGTGCTAACCATGCAACCTCTGATGCCGTACGAAAAAGCTGATGCGCACAATGCGATTTTTCCTGAATTTCTAATACCTCTCGGTTTGTCAGTATGTTTAAGGTAAAATCATCATTTTTGGGTAAGTGCGCTCCAACAAAAAGCGGTGAACGAATCATACACCAAAGTGATATCATGGTAATCTGCTCGTCCTGTGTAAATTTCGTCCAATCCTTCTCGTCATAATCCTGTCGCAGTGCACCTACTGGAAGCATGTCTGCATCAGGCCAATGTCCTGGTCCTGCATGCGTACACCATATTTCTGCCCGTTGAAACATGTCAAGAAGTAGCTTCCAGTCATCCCAGAAGTCATCTGTAATTCTCCACATATTGGAATGTTTTTTCAAGTGCTCCGCCTGTTCAATAGGTGCCGGTCCTGGTGAAAGACTTAGTACCATATCTCTTTTAGAATTTTGGCACGCTGCTGCAATGATTTCTATTTCTCGCCTGCAATGTGGATATTCTCTTGCAATGTCATCTACTTTTACAAAATCAACACCCCATGAGGCATAAAGTTGAAAAATGCTATTATAATATGCTTCTGCACCTGCTTGCTCATTTTCACATTTCAAACCATACATATCTGGATTCCATGCACAAATAGAATTAGGGTCTGCAATCTGACGTGCTCTGTATGCTGTGTCTTTTATTGGCAAATTATTATGTGCTGCCATCCTTGGCATACCTCTCATAATGTGAATTCCAAATTTCAGACCAAGGCTATGTACATAGTTTGCCAAAGAAGTAAAACCATTGCCATCTTTTGCACTCGGAAATCTGTTTTCTGCTGGAAGTAAACGTCCAAATTCATCCATGCACAAATCAGCAAAAGGTTTGTATTCATGATCCGAAGCCGTAGGCTGATACCACTCAATATCCACAATAACATATTCCCAGCCAAATTGTTTCATGTTTTGAGCCATATATTCTGCATTTTTACGGACATTATCTTCTGTGACAGAAGCCCCAAAGCAGTCCCAGCTATTCCATCCCATTGGTGGCTTTTTTGCAATCATTTTATTTTCTCCTTTGTGTACTTTTTATCATATTACCATAACTAAATCTTATGTGCGTTACTATTTTAAACTTTTTACAAACTCAACTGGAAACATAGTACGTTCTGCTGTTTCCTCAACCGAAAGTCCCGATGACAGGAATCGTCTCGCCACGCTCGTCATACTTTCTGATACTTCAACAATATGCTTATCATAATCATAAAATCTCATAACTCGTTGTCCCCATGGGTATTCCTTGCTCTGGTGAATAAATTCTAATCCAGCCATATTCTTTAGCTTGGTTTCCCAAAGTTCCAGATTCTCAACTTCGAAGTATAATTGGAAAACATTTGATTTGTAATGTAAATCAAGTTTTTCTCCAACAAGCTCTTCATAATTCGATTGTAATGAGAAACCTGATTCAAATGACACATGTGTCCCTAAGTCCATCCCAATTTTTTGTTCCATCACTTTTTCATAAAAATTCTTTGATTTTTCCATATCAGATACAGAAACTAATAAACCACCATATTTCATACAAATACCCCGTTTCATGTTTTTTTTATTATACATCAAAATTTAGCAATTTCACTGTAAAAAACGGACATGTTCTTTAAGTATTCCTGTGGGGTAATGTTGCAGGCCGATTTGAAATCATGTATAAAGTGTGGCAAATCATAAAACCCTACAAAGCTTCCTGCATTCGTAATACTATTCTGTTGCTCCCGTAAAATTCGTATTGCCTTATTGATACGGACTAATTGAGAGAAAGACTTTATATTCATACCCAGATATTGATTGAAAATTCGGTTTAAATGCCTTTCACTGTAATTAGTAACAATTGAAAGTTCTTTATTTCTAATATTCCCCATTGTGTCAATGATGGAATGAACTGCCATATTTAATTCACTTGGCTGTTCCTTATGAGAATATGTCAACAATATCTTTTCCACTTCAGTTATAAACTCATGTATGGTGCTTGCACTCATAAGAGCTCCTACTATCAATCGATTTAATACAATATTCATTTGTGCAAATGGAAAAATACCATCTACTATTTCATTTTGACTAATGCCCGTAAATGTATATAACCCCGCTGGTTGAAACTCGATAATAAACAACATCTCAGAAAAATTAGGCGTACTTCCCACCTGACAAACTCTTGTTATCGGCCCAAATAAGCTGCCCGATACTTCTCCATTATTAGTAGAAAATACTAGAGTTGCACTTCCATGCGGAATAATTGAATAATTTCCAGGGAAATTGTTCGGAAAGGTAATCGTATAATTTGAAATCCATTTCTGTAAGGCTGCATGTGGCAATAGATAGATAAAATCTTTTCCACTAGCAATCGTACGATGACTTCCTTTATAAAATGAAATTTCTTTTTTTGAAAACATTCCGTTTCCTTTCCAAATCTATAGTTGCTCACTTAATGTGGTGATACAAACTCCTGCAGACAATTTATGACCTATTTTTGTTCTGGAAACCAATGCGTCGTTTTACTTGCAATCTTAACAAGCATTAACATGATTGGCACTTCTGTTAATACTCCCACAACCGTAGCCAATGCTGCCGGTGAATCCATTCCAAATAGAGCAATTGCAACCGCAACGGATAATTCAAAGAAATTTGAAGCGCCAATCATTCCTGCTGGAGCAGCAATACTATGAGGGAGCTTTAACACTCTGGCTGCCAGATATGCAATAAAGAAAATCAAAAATGTCTGAATGGTCAATGGCACCGCAATTAATATAATGTGTAATGGATTATTTAAGATAACTTCACCCTGGAATGAGAATAACAGTACTAGCATCAGTAACAAACCTACTATTGTTGCATTATCAAACTTAGGCAAAAACTGATTTTCAAAGTATTCTGTTCCCCTCTTTTTGCTAAGATACATTCTTGTTAATACACCTGCTGTTAATGGAACTACGACAAATAAGACAACTGATAAAATCAAAGTGTCCCAAGGAACGGATACCTTGCTCACCCCAAGTAAGAATTTCACAATCGGAACAAATGCTACCAGAATAATTAAGTCGTTTGTTGCTACTTGCACTACCGTATAGGCTGGATTTCCTTTTGTCAACTGGCTCCATACAAAAACCATAGCTGTACATGGTGCTGCGCCTAACAAAACAGCGCCTGCTAAATATTCTTTCCCTAATTCGGCAGGAATCAATCCCTTAAATACAACGTAGAAAAAGAAAGAAGCGATTGCAAACATCGTAAATGGCTTAATTAACCAGTTTGTAATCCAAGTGACATATAATCCTTTTGGATTTTTCCCTACATTTTTTACACTTATAAAATTTACCTTCATCATCATGGGATAAATCATGACCCAGATTAGTATTGCAGTAGGTATGGATACATTTGCATATTCAAACTGACTAAAAAATGCAGGTACTGATGGTAAAAATTTGCCGATTAATACCCCGGTAATCATACAAAGTGCTACCCATACTGTTAAGTATTTTTGAAAAAAATTGATTTCTGTTGATTTCTCTTTACGCACTGCTCTCTCTCCTTTTAGTGTTACTATATTACAGTGACTTTATGGCTTTGATATAATTTTTATGCCCACCAGATAAATTATAAACATCCTCAAAACCATAGTTTAACAAAATATTTTGTGCTGCATTTCCTGTGACACCCTTGTTACAATATGTTACAGTCAGTACCTTTTCATCAAGATTTTTTAGTTGTTCCCTGAGTTTGCTATGTGGCATGTTCACTGCTTTTTCCACATGGTCTTTTTCATACTGTTCTGCCACCCTTGCGTCCACAATCTGTATCATTTCGCTAGTCTTTAGCTTCTCGGAAAGCCTCTCTGCTGTAATCAGCTTTCTCCCCTGATTGATAGCATTATCTAAAATCATTCCCGTATACATGACTGGATCTTTTGTTGTTGAAAATGGTGGTGCGTATGCCAGATCCAGATGAAACAAATCCTCTGCTTTTGCCTGAAAGGTTATCGCTGTTACAAATACATCAATTCTTTTATCTACGCCCTCTGCTCCAAAGATTTGCGCCCCTAACAGCCTACCCGTTTTTCTGTCAGCAATACCCTTTATCACCATTTCCTTACCGACCATATACTCCGGCTTATTCGGCTTAATATTATGGCAAACTTCCACATCAAAACCTTCCTTGATTGCTTCTTTTTCAGAAAGTCCCGTCAATGCCACTGTCATTCCAAAAATCTGAAAGATGCCAGTTCCAAGAATTCCTCGAAAGGACAGATTACCTCCAGTAATCACATCTCCCGCAATCCTACCTGTCTTGTTTGCTGTAGAACCCATAGGGCGATATACCGGTTTTCCTGTTACCAAATGAAACTGCTCCGTACAATCACCACAAGCGTAAACATCTGGCAGGTTGGTCATCATAGTATGATTTACTTTTATCGCTTTGGTTTCTCCAATCTCTACTCCCATTCTTACTGCGAGCTCTGTATTTGGTTTCACCCCAGCCGAAAGAAGAACAAAGTCGGCTGCGATGACATCTCCATTTTCAAGAAACACCTTACCTGCTTCTATCTTAACTGCAGACAAGCCAGTATATACAGTCACACCGTTTTTTTTCAAATGGTCTTCTACATACGACGCCATATCTGGATCAAGACCTGGGGTAACCTGTGGGAGTCTTTCCACTAGTGTAACTTCCATTCCAAGTTTTTTTAAATTCTCGCATACTTCAAGACCAATGAATCCAGTGCCTATAATGACAGCTTTCCTTGGATGAATAGCATCAATAAACGTTTTAATATGATTCATATCATTAATATTTCGCAAAGTAAATACATGTGAGTCAACTGCTCCCTCAATGGGTGGTAGCATAGAAGATGCTCCCGTTGCAAGTATCAACTTATCATAATAATCAATAAACACTTCATTACTATAGAGATTTTTTATCTCCATGGACTTTGCTTCTGGATTTACACTTAATACTTCATGTTGAATCTTTACATCCACATTATATTTGCTTTTAAAGAACGCCGGATCTCTTGGCGTAAGTTTGTCAGCTTCCTCTACCTCACCACCGATATAGTATGGCATCCCACATCCTGAATAAGATATAAAACTATCCTTGTCATAAATAACAATTTCAGCACTTTCATTATTTCTTCGCGCTTTAGCTGCTGCCGATGTTCCTGCTGCAACGCCACCAATTATGATAATCCTCATTTATTACCTCCAATCATTTCTTTGCAGATACAGTCATCCTGTTCGGATGTAATGATGTTCCAGTACCCTTTTATTTTCTCTATCAACACAGTATTATTACTATAATGAATCCATGAACCTTCTTTATAACTGTTTACCAGACCGCACTCTGTTAAAATCTTCATATGATAGGATAGTGTGGGCTGTGTTATTTGAAAGGATTCCAAAATATCACAGGCACATAATGCTCCACAGGAAAGCATCTCTATAATTTTTAACCTTGTACTGTCTCCCAGCGCCTTAAATATTGGTGCAAATGTAGTATGATTTTCCATATTGCCTCATTCTCCTTTGGTACTTCTATGTTGCATATACTGATTGCTACTAACTATAGATAGCTACTTAATGATATATTTACACACAATCATATAGACATTTATCTATGTCATGATTATAGCAATCACATAGATGTTTGTCAATGTGTTTTTCATTATACCTATACAAAATAACCTTTCTTATCCTTTTTAATGTAAATAATCAAAACTAATGCGAGGGCCAAAAACTGTGCAACCATTGCCCTTACCATCTGCAATTCGTCTGTTCCAGAGCTGGTTGTAATATGAAGTATGTTGAGAATTGTATTATTAAAAAAATGATCAGCCAAACCAATCCATATCACTCCTGACATTTTAAAGAGCATACCCCACATAATACCTATACTTCCCGAAAGAATAATATACCCCAGGCTATATAAAAGCATTGTTCTGAGCGTCATGGTTCCATCGAGCCAGTTACGTATTGGCATTGCCACATGCCATATTCCAAAGAGCAGTGCAGCCACAAAATTGGACTTAGCAAATCGGTATCTCTTTTCGGCAAGCTTAATAAACAGTCCTCGAAATATACCTTCTTCCATAATCGCATTAACAATATTAAAAATACATGTCAGTAAAATACAGTACATTGGCAATTCTATCTGGTTACCAGTAAGTGAAAAACTACTGAGGAATAGCCTAAAGGAAGGATTTTTTCCCTGTGCAGCGAGTATGCTATACTCTAAACCATATCCTATTGCAAAGCGCCCTATCCCAAGTCCAAGCCCAATCAAGGTGGGGATATAGAATCTCTTAAAATCAAATCCTATATCTTTCCATGTAAAGTGAATAAATTGTATTACAAAAGTTAAAATCAGAATTCCCAATAGCTTATGAATAAAATTCTCATTCAATAATGTTTCATCCAACCTGAGCATTAAGACTTCCGCAAAACGTATTACAAAGCAGAGAAGAAATGTTCCTATAATTATCAAATTATAATTTGTATTCTTTTCCCGTCTCAATTTTATTATCCCCCACTTATTGTATAAAGCATTTTTCTACTGCGCTACTCATTTGTATCCAAATGAAAATTTATCATATTATTCGTATTTCGATGTGCAAAAAGCGTCCCATCACCTGTGGACAGGTTATAAACAACCGACCACTGCAGTTTATCCGTTGTTTCATTCATGACACCAACTTCTGACAATACAGAAATTGCTTGCGCTTCGTTTAATGTACCACTATTCTCTGAAATAGCTGTTTCTACAGTATGATATCTTTCAAATTCTGTAAACCCCTCGCCGATATTTAAGCCATTATATGCAATAAAATTAGATGCGATTTGATAGTTTGTGTCTGTTTCTACTACCTGCAACGCACCATCATAATACTCTACCAGAACTGTCCTACCACTTACATCTGCAATCAAATAATGACAGTCGATTCCGCCCGAAAAATAAATATTGTATTTCTTCAAAAGCGTGATTGCCTCATCCACTGAGGCTGCTTGATCCAGAACAAGCCTGATGGCCGTTGTCGTGTTGAGTGTAACCTTATTTTCGTCTCTTTCCATCTGCGCCTTTGGTACTGCAAGGAGCGCAATCGCAACACCTTTCTCGTTCATTCCGTCAAAAGGAAGAAATGGTGCTGCCAAAGTCAGAAAACTATCTGGGCTAAAGGAGTGTGGCAGATTGTTCGCGGAATACCCAGCAAAAGAAAGATTCACTGTGGAAACGGATGCATAACCGTTCTCCGGATTTGTATAAAGCTGCAATGAGGGCGCATAGGTAAAATCAAAGTTTCTGCCATATAGCATTTCTCCTTTTTCATTTCGGACAGCAAAAGCAGTACAACCATCTCCTGTCACACCTAAGTCAATTGGTAAACCTTTTAAGAGACGTTTCGTTACAAATTCTTCAATATCTGTATCGCTCTCTGCCCCTGTCTGTAAAAACTCATCAAACCCATAATCTCCATAATAGGTCATTTGATACATGCCATATTCATCCACCTGTTTTAAAGATAACAGGCTATGTATCTCATTCCAAAATAAAATCAAAATGATAACAAACAGCATAACAATTATACTTAGCAGTACCATGCCAATACGCTTAAATGCTTTATTTTTTTCTCTATTTTCTTGTCGTATCATATAATATGAATCAATATCGCAACCAAAAGTAACGCTGCAATTCCTTTAC
>CAZAAC010000010.1:36270-63196 GCA_964483155.1 uncultured Lachnospiraceae bacterium
TACTTAGCAGTACCATGCCCATATATTTAACTATTTTTTTTCTCTATTCTCTTGTCGAATCATAATACATGAATCATGATCGCAATCAAAAGTAACGCTGCGATTCCTTTATGAACTATTAACCATGCCTTGTTCTTTGATTTTTGATTGCCTACAACTACACCCAATCCGATTTGTAACAGCATTAATCCTGCGGCAATACCTCCGGTTATACTAATTCCAAATCGAGTAAACTGCAAAAAGAAGTGGATTAAAATCATCACTATTGTAGCACCACCAAAATACTTATGATACTTTAAAAAGAACTTAAGAAGTTTCATATAAAATTTGTAGAAACCTTCATTCTTTTTCAATATATCCTGACAATGGCGATTCAAAAATTTAAGACAAAAATTAAGTAGTGCAAGACCATAAAACATAATAATTAGAAATCCAAATAATTCTCCTAATTCTCCCATAAAATTTCCTCCTGAATAGTGATAGATTTTCTGCTACTGGTAGCTTAAGGTATTTCAAAATTTATACCATTATAATTCTTCAAATCTTGGATATTCGTAATAAATATTATATCATATCATCACAAAAAATCCGACTTGTTTTTCTCAACTAATGCGGAACAAATACTGAAAAACATGTATCTTAAAGATATCTGCTCTGTTTGCATTTTAGAAGTTTCCAAAAAGCTGTCAATTATAGTATAATAGGGGGATAACAATACTGAAAGATAAGAGGGAAACCAATGCAAATAGGATACGCCTGCCTTGCAATTGCCGTTCCTGAAAGCGGCATAAAAAGTTGTACTCTGAAGAATGCAACTGAAGAACGTCTGCTGACGTTGATTGCACAAAATCTGGACTCGCTTGAAAATATAATAGACTACAATATTCATAATGGAATTTTGCTTTTCCGCATCACCTCTGATCTGATACCGTTTGGATCGAGCGTGGCTGCAGAATTACCTTGGCAAACTATTTATGCGAAAAAGCTTACAAATATCGGTGGCAAGATTATTCGCTCTGGTATGCGGGTTTCCATGCATCCTGGACAATACACGGTACTTAATTCACCGATCAAATCTGTTGTCGAGCGAGCCGTGCAGGATCTCAATTATCACGCAAAGGTTCTTGACTGCCTGGGACTTGGGCCTGAACATAAAATAGTGCTTCACCTAGGTGGCGTTTATGGTGATAAAAATCATGCAAAAAGCAGATTAATATCAAACTATAAAGAATTGGAATCTGCTGTTAAAGAACGTCTTATTCTTGAAAACGATAATACCCTGTTTAACATTAGGGATGTGCTTGAAACAGCCGCAGTTGTCAACATACCTGTGGTGTATGATAATTTGCATAATGCAGTCAATCCCACGGATAGTGGTCGCACTGATCTGGATTGGATTCAGGAATGCGCTACAACATGGAGGAGAAACGACGGTTCACAAAAAATCCATTACTCACAGCAGCACAGCGCAAAGAAAATGGGCGCACATTCTGAGTCCATAAATATTGATTCATTTCTGGAATTATACAGGCAACTTGCGGGCATGGACGTGGATATTATGCTGGAGGTCAAGGACAAGAATATGTCCGCTCTGAAATGCATCCACTGTGTTTCAAATCGTGGACTTACGATGTTGGAAATCGAATGGGCGCGTTATAAATACAGTATTCTAGAGAAATCCCCTGAGGTCTATCAGACAATTCGTCAATTATTAAGGGATAAAAGTACGTACTCGGCTCTTGAAATGTACCATTTGATAGAAACGGCCTCTTGCCTCCCCGTTTCCGTTGGCAGCGCAGTTAACGCTGCCCAACATGTCTGGGGATATTTTAAGGACAAGGCTTCTGAAACTGAAAAAAGACGTTTTCAGAATATATTACGAAAGTATGCCTTTGGCGAAGCAGGCATACAATCTGTAAAGAATATGCTACTGAAGATGGCACAAAAGTATCATGAGGATTATCTGCTGCATGGATACTATTTTTACATATAGTTGCAAATACCATTTGCATAAAATCTTATCCTTGAGGATTCCATGCAAGCCCCACCAGGTGAACAGTAATGTTCTGACTTGTAGCTCTAATCTCCACTTCTTCTATACTGTCTTTTATGACATCGTACCGAATAGAAATTTCATCTAGTTGTTGCTCCAACTGATCCTTGATTTCTGTCAGTTGCTCGTCAATTACATTTAAAGTCTCTTTTGCCTGTTCAATTCCTTCGCCACTCTTGAGTGCTCGGGATGTACTCTTGACAGCCGTTCCTATCTTAGAAACAGAACTTGAGCTAATACTCTTACGACCCAGAAGTGCACTTAATATTGCACTGCCTGCTGATACAAAAGCATCCGTTTTCTTTTGAGAAGCTTTTGTGTTTTGCTTTTCTACTGATTGTTCTGCTCGTAGTTTTTTATTCTCTAGTGTTTGAATTTTAGATGCATACTTTGTTTTCATATCCTCTAATGCTTGATCCCTTTTCTCATGTGCAAGATGTTGCAAACGAATACGAAAATCGCGCTCCTCTTCCCCATATTCAGATATTACTTTCAAAGTAGGGCAGGAAAAAAGTTTGAGGCTAATATTGGTTCTAATATATTGTACCAAAAGTTTTTTCCATGCTTCATAATTTTTCACTTCCGTAGCGGCAGCCGGATATGGTAAAAAGGATGCCAAATCAATAGGAGACTCATCAAATTCGTTTATGTCTACTTCTATTATTTTTGATTCATTCCAATCGATTGTAACTGGCCCATCTCGAAGTGCCGTTTGTATGGTTATGCTTTGAGATACCGAAACATCATGCTTTGCGCTTTGATATAAGATATCAACTGCACCAATGAGCACTGGTTGATAGATCACTTCCTTGACTGTTTTATTTTCTAGTGGTAAAAATACCTGCTTGATTTGTGGAGAGAGAACAGGTACAAATTTTTCTTGTTCCAAATTTGTTTGATTAATATTCCCACTTCCAACGTCCCTTTTCTCAGTTTGCATACTCGCTGTTGTATTCTTCTTGGAAAGTAATCTAATCTGGTCTTTTGTAAGTGGCCCGGCTAAATAAGATAACACCCAACGCGTGCTAAAGATAATAGGTTTGTCTTCATGAACACTGTGGCGGTAGAATACACGTTGCCCAATTCCTGCCAGAATCTGTTCTGTTCTAGCTTTATCAAATGTACCACCTGCCGCTGCCCCTTCTAAACCTGCCAATACCCTTTCTTTATCACGTTCTGTCTGAAGCCTTCCGATAAACCATGTGCCTGCATTGGAAAGTGCTTTGTAATCTAGATCTATTGGGTTCTGCGTTGATAGTACAAGTCCTAGTCCAAATGCTCTCGCCTGTTTTAGGAGTGTCAAAAGTGGACTCTTGGAAGGTGGGTTCGCCGTTGGCGGAAGATACCCAAATAATTCATCCATGTATAGAATTGCTCTGAGACTTCCTGTCCCTGGTTGCCGTCTCACCCATGCCAGAATTTCATTTAATAACATGGTCACAAAAAACATCCTTTCACTATCCGAAAGATGTGCAATGGAGAATATAGAAGCCTGAGGCTTACCTGCGCTATCATATAAAAAACGATCCACATCTAATGGTACTCCCTCAAGCCATGCCTCGAATCCAGGAGATGCAAGCAGATTGTTAAGCATCATTGCCAAGGTCATTCTTTCTTTTGCGGGATAAAAGCTTTCTAAGTCTAAAACGCCTACTTTTTCCAGTGGTGGCTTTTGGATTGCATGGATCAGCTCCTCTAAAGAGATAGCATTTCCCCGGTCCCAAGTATTTTCGAAAATATTGGAGAGAAGAATATATTCACGGCTGGCAACAGGATCTGCCTGGATTCCAATCAGCGAAAGTAAACTTATTGTAGTTACATTGATAAGGTCTTTATACGCCTCTTTGTCATCCCTGATTTCTTGCGATGGCGCATGAAAAGATTTTAGAACGGAAACACCAATCCCAGCTGAACCGCCTGGTGTATAGATTTTAACGTCTGCTGCTTGCTGAAGGGTTTCAATTCTTGCTTCATCCTGTCCCCATTCTGCCAATCCTTTTTTCCAGATTTCTGCCTGATTTGAAGCATATTCATCTGGGGACATTCCTTTCGCAGTAGCATCCTGTAGATTGACCCATGGCAGGAATTCTTCACCCTTTAATCCCGGAAAGGTCAAGGCAAGATTCCCAAGATCTCCCTTGGGATCAATTGCAATAATCGGAATTTGGTCAATCATTGCTTCTTCCATCAGCCCAATCCCTAGACCTGTCTTACCACTTCCAGTCATTCCAATAATGACTGCATGTGTCGTCAGATCCTTTGATTTTAATAAAACCAAATCCTCTTGCACTTCTTTTTTATCAACATTGTACTCTTTCCCCAGATAAAAAATACCAAGCTTTTCGAATTCCTGCATTGTTCCCCTCCCAATATCTTTAACACTTCTAAAATAGGTTCTTTACTTTTCCAAACAAATCACCTGCATTATCAATTGACACCTTTGCTTTTATGCCGCTGATGAGTGCTTCGATTTGGTCATCTGGAAGGTCCATTCCAATTACTGATTCAACTGCTTTTACCGGTTCTTTCGAAAACTTGGCTGCAAATTCTTTGTCAGACCTAATCTTTGTAACGATTTCTTCAATCTTTTCTTTGATATCCATACCATTACCTCCTCAAATTAACATTTATGAATCTTCCTTTTCTTAATACAAATATCATAACATTCGCTTTTATAATAGTAAAGCCAGAGTTATGGTAACACCATTCCCTACAAGTTTCTATTTCGCGTGCACTCTGATTTCAATTAAATGTTTTATATCATTCAAAACATCATTGTTTTTAACCTCTATCATCAGCCATTTCCCCATGCAAAATGCTGCGTTTTGGTATAGTTCCTTTACATAGTCTGAGAATACGCCTGCCTGCATCGCAAACTCAACTTCGCTCTCTTCTTTTGCCCCAACAACCACCAACGCAATAAAGTAGCCTGACATGGGATAGAGTGTACAAAGAGACTTGCTACTTTTTTTGTATTTCACGTTCCAGCCCGGTTGTGCAGAACATTTGCTGTAGTCCAATTGCTGTTTGGGCTTATATGTTTCCTCAATATATAAAACCAGTTCATCCCAATTAGACTTTGCTTCTCCAATATAATCTCTTATGTCTTCAAACGATGGAATCTGGTCCGAAGAGAATACTTCATGCCATTTCATTTTATTAACCTCCAATTAAAATGTGTTAGAAGGATTAGGAATGAAACCTTATCCTATCTTTGTCAGTGGGAATACCATTAAATACTTTTTGCCACTTACCATCTTTAAATAATTCATATTGTTCAAAAGCACAAGGTAATCCGTTTGCCGTAAGTATGTCACTGCTATCCATAAGCTGAAAATGCAAATGTGGGGAAAAGGAATTGCCGGAATGACCCACTCTACCAATAACTTCACCTTTTTTTATATGTTGCCCAACTGATACCTGAATAGATCCTGTTTGTAGGTGAACCAGTGCAGCATATGCATGGACAATAATCCCATTGCAAGGAGCATGTATTTCCTGCCCCCAACAATAATATTTATGTAAGGGAACCCCAAAAAGAAGATAGTGTGGCAAACTAACGCAATAACTAGGCCAACCCCTTCTTTCCCAGTCCACTTGTATAAAGTCATAAGCATATCTCGTTCCCAATTGGTTTGTGCCATGACTCGGTACTTTTTTCCCTGGTGTATTAGGAGCGAGCCATTCTCCACGCAAAGGAAACTCTACGATGATTGGTACCATACCCTTCTCCACCTAAGTTATCCCTCTTTCTATGTTAGTATGAATTGGTTTTGTCATAATCTCATATACTAATATCACATCATTTTTACATACCCATTTTTCGTGTTTTTCTGTAATATATCCTTTGTGCTCATACAAAGCACTTGCTGGCAGTGAAGCATCTATTTTTATCACATCATAATTTAAAAATATCTCTTTCTCTAATTCTTGAATGATAAAACTTCCATACCCTTTTCCCTGGAATTTCGGCAAAATATAAACTCTTGTGATATGGTTTTCTATACAACTCCCAGTCCCAACAATTGTATTGTTATCAAGTAATATTCCAACATAACCATTTAGAACATCTCTTTTTATATTTGGCTTTGCATGTAATTCAGAAAAAAAATCAACGACTTCTCTTGGATAATACTTTGGGTATACCTCATGAATAGTCTGATTGACGATTTCATAAACAATATCAATATCCTTTTCTGATGCTTTCATATATTCCACAGACTTACCCCACGCATAATATTTTTTCTATCTCTTGTTGTCAAACAACCGTTTCAGCTGTTGGCACGTTCATAGACATCCATTCTTTGTAATACATTTTAGCAAAAATGCAAACTTCCAGCAAGCCATTTTCTGCCATTTTTCGTTAAGAAGGTACATAAATAGCAAAAAAAATCCTCTATTCTGTTACCTGCTCATCTCCTTTTGTGTATTTTGAAGTCAGAGATGCCACTTTAATGCGATCAGTACCAATCAAAATCATGCCTGCAACTACAAAAAAACCACCTAGCCACTGCTGGTAGTCGACGTTTTCGCCCAAAACAATAATTGATAGCACCATGGAAGTAAATGGCATCATACCTGAAAATGCTGCTGCAGTAAACGCACCGCACCTCGTTATTCCCATATACCAGCAGATAAAACCCAGTGCTGTTACAAATATACCGTACCAAAGAAGCGCCGTCCATTCCATAAAACCAATTTTAGAAAGGTCGTTTAGGGGATGCTCAAACAGGGCGGGAATCAAACATAAAATCAGTGCAATCGCCGATACAATTGCAGTCTGTGTAATGGGACTTGAAGGCTCTTCCTGGTCCTCTACTGTCTTGATAGCAAATACCCGTGATAATATGTTGAAGGTGGCCTCACAAGCCACCGCACAAAGTACAAGCATATTCCCAAAGATATGTTCCAACGATAAACCATTTCCCGATGATAATACACCTTGAATAATCAGAATACCTCCTACCGTACAGAATATTCCAGCAAGTTTTCTGCCACTGACGGCTTCTCTTAATACAACCATGGCAAGAATTGCGGTCAACGCCGGTGTGGCGCCAGTTAAAATACCTGCCTCACCTGCACTGGTATCATTAAGACCACTTAGTAAAAATATGCGGAACAAAAAAATTCCACATAAGGCCTGTAGCGATAAAAACAGAAAATTGCGAAGGGAAATGTACCGCACATATTTTATAAGCTTTCTACCACCTAATGGTATTAAAAAAACCAGTGCAAAAAGCAGGCTCATTGCCGTGATCGTAAAAGTCCCTAGTTTTCCAGTTACAAATCTGGCCGAAATAACGCTGGTTCCCGCCAATGAAAACGCAAAGATCAAATATATTTTTCCGCTCAAACGATTCATTATTTTCTCTCCCAAAATTGATTGCTTTTTTTTAACATGATGGTATAATTATAACCACACAACTGGTTCTATTAAAGAGCCAATATAGCAAATATTTTATGGTACCAGTTAGGAGGCGTAGTGTTAGGAATTGAATTGAATCGAAATAGTAAATTGCAATTATGGCGACAAATATATCAGAGCTTAAGAGACTTAATGATATCCGGGCAGTTGAAAGCGGGAGAAGCTCTGCCATCTACTCGGGAATTTGCAAAAAGGATGAATGTTTCCCGTAATACCGTTTGTGCAGCTTATGATTTGCTAATTGCAGAGGGCTTCATAACAAGCTGCCAGGGTGCCCCTACACGGGTTTCAGCTGGCGTATGTATTGAGCAGATTGAACCAACAGTAACTCCTGCTAAAAAAAATGATACACCCCAGCCAATTTCGGTGAGCTTTCGAACTGGCAGACCTGATTTAAATCAATTTCCAAGGTTCCTTTGGCAGCAACTGCTACATAAGGCTTCTTTGGAACTACCTCTCGCTACTTTTGGTTATACTGGACCACAGGGATTGCCTGACCTTCGATCAGAGATTGCGGCTTGGTTATTCAGAAGCCGAGGTATTAAAGTTTTAGCAGATGACATCTTCATTACTGCCGGGGCAACGCACGGGCTACACCTAGTCGCAGATATGCTGTGCGGACAGAATCAAACAATATTGATGGAGGACCCCTGTCATATTGGAATGCTTGGCACTTTTATAAATAAAGGCTGCGCTATTGTTCCTATACCTGTTGATGCTGAGGGAATGCAAACTGATTACCTGCCCAAATGCGGAAGTACAGGCACAATCTATGTTACACCATCACATCAGTTTCCCTTGGGTGGAATCCTTCCTGCATCACGCCGTGCTATGTTGATTCGCTTTGCAAGAGAAAATGATCTCTATATCATTGAAGACGATTATGACAGTGAATTTCGATATAGCGGAGAACCCATTGCTCCTCTTTACACAATGGACCCACAACGTGTAATTTATGTAGGAACCTTCAGTAAGACTATTTTCCCTGCACTACGTATAGGTTATGTAGTTTTACCATATCAATTTCAAGAACACTGGCGTAATCTTCGTACGCATGCAGATGTACAAAATCCGCCCTTTGAACAGGCAGCTTTGACTTCGTTTTTAAAGACAGGCAAGTTTGACAGGCATGTCCAGAAAATGCGCAAAATATATGGTCAGCGCAGACAGGTGTTGTTAGAATCACTGGATGAAGTCTTTGGCAAAGATTGGGTTGCCTTTGGAGATGCCGCTGGTCTGCATGTCGCTATCGATTTTCCTGGAATGAACTTTGATGAAGCATTTCACAATAAATGCATGCAAAATGGACTATATATTACGCCTGTAGAAAACCATTGCCTGGAGAGAGGCCAACATCAAAGCATGCTTCTGATTGGATATGGGCATCTAGAACCTGATGCAATCAAAAAAGGAGTTGTAATACTATCTGCTATTATTAATGGAGTACTATGACATATATGCCTTGTCAAAAATCTAAATATTAGAATCTGTATACTGCCTTATTATCGCCTGATGTAGGCAGATACTGACTCTTTGCTATATTCCCTAAAATCATCAGTCCCGTATAATTTGTCATGGATGTTATTTCTGCATCCAAATCTGTAGCATTATATAAATCCGCATTATCACGTATGATCAGCACAATTCCTTCGTTCAAATTTAATGTACACTCTATTATTACTTTTTTGTTTCTATTTTTTTCAACTGTAATCATACCTTGCTCTTCGACAACAAGCATAGTTCTCATGATTCGTTTTTTCTCAAATCCACCGAGCGTTAAAATATCTTCAATCTGATCTCTTAACCTCATAACACTTTCTTCGGTAGCCGTAATATCAAATGAAAAAATCTGTTCATCCATCTTTTTATGAATCAGTAGTGGTATAGTACGTCCATTACCCATTATCTTTCCAAGCAAGGGGATCAATAATATGGTAAAGAATTCTCCCAGAACAATACCAACCCAAACTCCATTTAGATAAAACAGTTTCCCAAATAATATCGCACACAACCCACGGAATATAAGATTGCTAAAAATGGTGATGTATAGAGCTAAAAGAATTTTTTCAATATAAAGATAGTAAGAAGTCAATAGCAGAATTATACTTGTTAACAGCGTACTAAATGAGACAATACGAACAGCAGTGGCTGCCTGTTCGATTATTTCATAATCGTTGATTCCAAAACTTTTTACGACAAATTTGGCAAAGATTAACAAAAAAACGGTGACCACAACACCCTCCATTAAGGCTGTTTTAAAAGCAACCTTCATGGTCTTTCTAATTCCTTTCGTGTTACCCTCGCCATAATAGATATTGACAAGCGATTGTATAGATTGTCCAATTCCGTCAAATCCCATCAGCAGGAAAGTGAGTACGTTTAGAACAACTGTAAAAATAATGATTGCATCTTCTCCAAAATTGCGTAACAAAAACAGGTTTATAACCAGTGTTGCTGCACCAACAAATAGATAGGTCAATGCATCATTCAAACTAAATTTTAAGATTTCCAATACCTTTTTATAATCAAAATGCCAACCGAATTTTAACTGATTACTTTTTTGATGAAAATGAAGAAGCAAAATCGCAAAAGCCATCCAGTTGGAAATAATAGTGCCCAGTACAACACCTGCGATGCCCATCCACTGGCATAGTACAACTGCCCCACTAACATTAATCGCCATTTGGAATATGATAACAAACGATGTGAGTTTTACATTTCCTTCACTTAAAATCACCAAAAACATAGTGCTGGCTATTGGCTGAATCAACGGCATAAAAGCAAGAAAATTAATATAAGTTTCTGCGTATGGATAAGTACTTAGTGAGACACCTAGCATCTGTAATATTTCGAATTTAAAAGTAATGGACAGTACCGTGGAAATCATACCCAGTAGCACTGCCAGAATAATGCCCTGACTAAAATACTGGTTTGCGGTTTCTCGATCTCCTTTTCCAATTACTATTGTCATGAGTATAGGCGTTCCGATAGATACTACCATGCGTAAAAAAATGCAAAATGTATAATATGGCATCATCAATGTGACGACAGAAAGCGCCTCTTCACCTATCATATTTCCTACAATGATGTTATCTACTAAAATCACAAAATATTCCAGCACCATACTTAAGGTCGAAACGAAAAGTAATGCCTTAAATTTTGTTCCCGCATAGGTCATCGCTTTCAATTCTCCTTTCAGAAAAATCCTAATAGATGCTATTTATATCCGGTTCCTGGTATTTGCTAAAAAGATATAACATGAGGATTGAAAAAGCGAAGCAGATAAATCCTGCACAATATAGACCAACACTACTTACATTTGAACCCTTTGGTGCTCCAATTTTGATCACAAAAGGTAACAGTATAAACGCAAAGTTTTGTGAGAACTTAAATGAAAAATTTTGAAATGCGCAGTGAAAGCCTGCGCGATGTTTATGATTTATCTTCCTGTCATATTCTGCAATATCTGCAAATATAACATATGGAAAAACTGAGAAAGCAGCATATGGATAGATCAAACATCCATAATAAATAATGAGCAACGCTGTTCCACCTATCAGCTTTAATAAGATAGGTGCTAGCATAATCTCGGCAAAAGCCAAACAACAAAAACCGGAGGCAATGCACAACTGTTGCTTAATGCTCGTTCGGTCCGCCACATAAACAGCCAAAAAAATAGTCAAAGTCGCTATGATATAATAGATAGACTGGGAAATTGAAAAGGCTTCTTCTGGCAAACGAAATAATACAGTTATAAAATATAAGTCTAGCGAGTCAATGGCAAATGTCAAAATATTAATGGCGAAAAATCCTATAAACATAGCTCTGAATTGTTTGATTGAAAAAATCTCTTTGACTGTCTGCCTAATCGACAGATGATAATCCTCCGAGATATAGTAATCATTTTCTTTCACAACAGTCATAGGTAGCCATGCTATAAGACCAGCCAGCAAACTCATTGCCAATACTACAATCTTCCATGCATCCATAACTGAAAAATTTTGACTTACCAATATATTTTTTAGTTCCGGCGCAAGGATCACTACAATTGTTCCAAAAAAATAAGTGATTGCCGAAACCATGTATGTATAGGTTCTTTTTTTGCCTGCTGGAACAACCTCCTGCTCCAATGCATAATATGACACAAAGTATAATGAGAATGAAATATAGTATATAATCAGAAAAGCGCCCAGCCAAAAAACATTCCCAAGGCTGGCTTCCCGAAACGGAACAAAAAAGACTAGTGATGTGGACGCAATCAAGGCAATCAGACTAATTCTCATAATTGGGATTCGCCTGCCTACTTTCCCAGATTTTCTGCTATCCAAGCCCTTAGAAATAAAAATGTCTATGAAAAAATCAAAAACCAATCCAACAGCTTTTACTGCTGCAAAGCTTAATGCAGCTTTTGGCAATAATGTGATGATTCCCGAATCATCCGAAGGTAAAAAATAATACATCAAGTATGACGCAATGATACCGGTAAAGATGGCATCTGAGAAGTCGACTAAAGACAGAATAAAAATCTTTAATTTAGATATTTCTTTCATAATTTCTCCCCTTTTTGAAGCTTAAAATTTCTTTTTTATTCCCCTACTCTTTAGCAATGTTTCCGTCTGTTCTAACGGGAGTGGTTTGCTGTAGAAATATCCCTGAATGAAATCACAGGCTAATCGACACAAAATATCCTTTTGATATTCATTTTCCACGCCCTCTGCAACCACGCATAAATCCATTTCATGACCAATTTCAATAATTTGCCTTACAAGCGATTCCGCTTTTTTATTATGAGCGATAAAATCAATAAAAGATTTATCTATTTTCAAAGTGGAAATGGGAAGTGTTCGTAAATACTGAAAAGAAGAATATCCCGTTCCAAAATCATCCAATGCAATTCGAAATCCCCACTCTTTTAACTTTGTCAAAATCATTATGTTTTTTTCTGAAGAATCCATAAAGGTACTCTCTGTTATTTCTATTTCTACTAATTCTGGTTTGATACTATTTTGGTTTGCAATATCAAGGACCAATTCCGCAAAATCCTGCTGTCGAAGTTGAATTCCTGATACATTGACACTAACATAGTCAAACTGAAAACCTGTTTCTGACCAGTTTCGGATCTTCTCAAATACTTCTCGAATCGCCCACTCACCCATCTCCACAATTACTCCCGTTTCTTCTGCAACGGGAATGAAATCTGTCGGAGATATCATAGTGCCATCCTCTAGCTGGATTCGCATTAAAGCTTCGAATGCCCTTAACTCTGCATGTTCTGGTGAAAACTGGGGCTGATAGTACATGCAAATCAATTGGTCCTTTACAGCTCTACGAACAACTGTCTCAATCTCCAGTTTTCTCATTATTTTTTCTAACATTACCTGTTTGAAAATAACGGTTTTTGATTTCCCCTCATCCTTAGCAATATAAAGCGCAGTATCTGCATTTTGAATCAACTTTTCCCAACTGCTTCCATCATCAGGAAAAACACTACTCCCCATACTAGCCGAAAGCATTATCGTTCTTCCCTGATACATAAATGGTTCCTGAAATAATTCATGGATTAGCTTTGACTTCTCTTCAATCTGGGATAAATCAAGGAAACCTGAAATAATAATTGCAAATTCGTCACCTGCAAGTCGAAAGGCCTCTAGTCCTTTTTTTCTTAAGCGATCTGCAATTTCAATAATAAGAATATCTCCAACGGCATGCCCAAGTGTATCGTTTACACGCTTAAAATTGTCCATGTCCATAAGAAAAAGAACTGTCTTTTCGCCCGATTGCTGTGACTCCCTAATACATTCGTCTAATCTGAATTTGAATGCTGTTCTATTGGGAAGCTCAGTTAATTGATCAATGAATGCAAGTTTCCTGATTTTTTCTTCTGCTTTTTTTTGCTCTGAGTTATCTGAAAGAGTTCCTGTAATTTTAATAATATCTTCAGTGGAGTCCATGATACTACTCGCTTTTATCTGACACCATATTTTTTCATTTTCATCATTTAAATAAGGAAAATCAAATACAATCCGTGCCTTTGTCTTTTGCATTAATTCTTCTACTTGCTTACAAAGCAAAACGGTGTTTTCCTCATCTAGTACCTGCTCAAAAGCCACTCTTTTTACATGATTATCGTAATTGCATTCCCCAAACAGCACCTGCCAATGATCTGATGCATAGAATTCGCCATTTTTAATATCCCATTCCCAAACAACATCTCGGGCACTTTTCAATGCGACATTATATCTGCATTGTACTTCCTCGAGCATTTTCTTCTTTTCTTCTAAATCATCGTTGTTAATTCTTAGCTCTTCCTCTGTTGCATGAAGTTCATCTAGCATTGTATTAAAACTCTGCGCCAGCTGCCCATATTCATTTTTGCTATTATAAGAAAACCGAGAAAACAAATCTCCTTTTTTAGTTCGATCAACAATGCGAGTAAGTTCTGTTAACGGGAAGGTGATACTACATGCCATCTTTGCTGATATCAAAACCGTCAGTACAATCGTAATAAAAAATACAACTGTCATCACAAAAAGTGCCTGATAGGCCGAAGACATAATCACATTCATATCCTGTTCTAAGACAATCTTCCACCCTGTATTTTCAACTGCCTGGTAAGTAATATAAACTTGATCAAACCCATTTTTTATAATTCTATTTCCACTGCTTTCCTCAAAGCTTTTACTTTCCATAAACTTTACAATCTGAGGATTCAATGGTTTTTTGCCAATCATATCTATTTCTTTGTGAAATACAATTGTTCCCTCTGCATCTACCAGATATGCTTCACCAGTTTCTGAAGCTGTTATATTGGTGATTCCTTCTGATGTTTCTTTCATATCAATCAGACTAACCATGACACCAATAATTTGTTCATGTGGGGAATCAAATACTGGCGCTGATATTAAGACTACGTTTCTTCCATCCAATTTATTTCTTAACAAATTACTAATAACTGTCTTGCCCTTCATGGCTTCCCTAAAGTAATCTCTCTCTGAAAGATTAATCCAATAGCTATCCGGATTTCCGCTGGCAATCAATGTCCCATCTGGTGCCAGAATAAATACGTCCTCAATCTCTTTTGAATTTTTATTAATCCAGGCAAAGTCCTTATTCAACGCCCTGTGAGATTGAAGTACTTTTTCATCCGTCCGATCGGGTGTCTTTTGATACAAAGATAGATACTCACTTACATCATTTCTCTCGGCAAAGTAATTAACCTCCAACATTCTCGTATCAAAAAAGAAGCGTAGATACTCCTGTTCCATAGCAAGGATTTTATCCATCTCTTCTTTTTTATTTTGCGTTAGCTCACCTGAAATATATAAATAATAAACACTATATAGAAGTATCATTGGTATCGTAACTAGTAATATCATAATTAGGGGCAGTTTTTTTCGAATAAGCATTTAAACCTCCGCCTTTCAATATACGCAGAAATACGACAGTTACACTATTATGACTTATTATATCATACTTATTTATTATACTCTACAATACCCTTTACAATTTTGTCAATTTAAAAGCATGCTCATTGACTGCTCATAAGTGATCCAAATGCAAATACATAGACTATATCTGCAAGCTCATCGGGCGTTAAAATCATACCCTCCTCTATCCATTTTACTACAAGATTAAATATTCCACCGGCATTAAAAGTCAGCAGATACTCAAGTGACTTTTCGCTTTTCGTCTGAGGAAACTGCTTTATTTTATCTAGCAACAGATTATGCAGCACAGGAAGAACCACATTCCATTTTTTAAGCATTAAGCCCAGCATATTACTGTTTTCCAATGCTTTGAAAACAGAACTGTTTTCTTTGCATATATTGAAAAGAATACGGAGAGAAAGATCACAGTCTATTTCGGAATAACTCGATAGCATATCGGAAAATTTCTGAAAAAGCATATTCAAATAAGAATCAAGAACATCTTCCTTTGAATCAAAATTTCTGTAGAAGGTACGTCTAACAATGCCTGACCTTTCAGCGATTTCGCTTACAGTTATTTCATTGTAGTTTTTCACCTGCATAAGAGCAATCAGGGAATTCATAATCCATTCTTTAGACTGCACAGCAGATGGGTTCTGACTGTTATTCACACTATAC
The DNA here is from genome assembly GCA_964483155.1 of uncultured Lachnospiraceae bacterium. Taxonomy (GTDB): domain Bacteria; phylum Bacillota; class Clostridia; order Lachnospirales; family Lachnospiraceae; genus JAAYYM01. Next base: position 51,854 of record CAZAAC010000010.1, read on the forward strand.
TCCTTCCTGCATGTATGCCTGCATGTATGCCTACCTGTATTACCGACCTGTTTTTTTATTATTGTCACACTTTTGCAAATATTGTAGCACTTGTTTAAAAGCCATTGACTTTCAGATTTATAAATTATATCATCTGCTTATAAATGACGCAAGTGTGACATTTCAAGTTGTAAGGAGGCGTTTTATCATGATTGATTTTTTAGCAGGCATAAACTTTAGAGTATTAATGTGGATTATACCTTTTGTATTTTTTTTGCATGAAATGGAAGAATGGAATATTCTTACCTGGTATCATGCAACCTATAATCCACCCCCAAAGAGTACAAAGCTTTCTTGTCGAATATGGCTTTTTATCATTTCCATATGGGCATTTTTATTATCTGCACTAGCATATATCATTCCAGAAAAACATATCATGGCCGGAATCGTTATATTTCTTGTTGTATTTACAACCTTTAACGGGATACAGCATATTTACTGGACAATTGCCTTTAAAAAGTATGCGCCGGGCGTTATTTTTTCATCCATTGGCATTATCTGCGGAATAGTAGTGACCGCAGCAGCTATACAGCAGGGATTCGTTCTTTATGGATATGTGATTGCTCTTTACCTGATAACAGTTCCATTTCTTATTACGACCTTCATGGCTAAAAACAGACTTATAAAATCTTTTGAACATCTTCATAATCTGACTTTAAAAATAGTTGATTTTCTCGAAAAATAGGAGGGTTATCACTTGAAAACAATAGTAATATATTATTCCGTTACGGGACAGACAGAATTTATAGCAAAAAAAATAGCAGCAGATCTGGAATGTGATATTCTACAGATACAAACTGATCCTATCATTAAGCCTGATGTAATCTCAAGATACTATCAGGGTGGAAAAAGCATGCTGTCAAACAATCTGCCAAAATTGAAACCATATCAATTCAACGCCGATTGTTATGACAATATTGTTTTTGGTTGTCCCACCTGGGGCGGGAACTGTCCACCTGCTGTACAAGCTTTTATTGGGCAGAACCACTTTGATGGAAAGCATTTATATTTATTTACTACCTATATTACTGCAAATGCATCAAGATGCCTACAGAATCTATCTGCATATTTTAAAGACAGCACTGTCAAAAACAAAGTGGCATTTTCTGTTCCCACCAGAAAACAAGACGATATGATAAATAAGAAACTTATGGATTTCTATAATCAACTGCATCATGAATAGCCGTTCGAGATACTAGAAGATGTCACTTTTCGTCCTGTCAAAAGGCATTCGTCAAGTGGGTTTGCTTTGAAAACTTCGTCACTTTCCACTGTGAATCCATATGTTGCAACAAAATCTTTCAGCTCTCTTGCCTTCCATTTATGATAAGTGTGAAACCCTGCTTTTTCCATCAGCCAGATTAGCACTTTATTATAATTCCCCTCATATACAAAGGTCGGCGCGAACAAAAGTCCTCCCTGCTTTAGCACTCTATAAATTTCCGACAGAGCCTTGTCCGGTTCTGGCATAATATGCAGTGCATTTGCTATCACTACAACATCAAATGACTTATCCGCATGCGAAAGGGTCGTTGCATCTGCAACACAAAATGCAATGTTATTGTCTTTTACATTTTTCTTCGCTTCTTCTAACATCTTGGTTGAAAAGTCGGTCGCCGTCCATGTTTTCACTTCTCTAGCAAGACGATGCGTAATCTGCCCAGTACCGCAGGCTAATTCCAATACAGAATCAGTGTCCGTCAGCTGTTTTTTTATGTACCCACATATTTCATCATAGACTCTGTCATTCTTTTTCATAAATCCAGTATATAAAAATGCAAACCTTTCCCAAAAGCTCCTATTTGACTTATCCAGAATCATTTCTCCTCCTCTGTTCATTTAAAGTAAAAAACTACCCCGCATTATTTCTGCGCGGGTAGTTACAAAATTCATTATATTATTGCAACTTCATTCCAGAATTATTTTGCTCATCTGCCACACCCATACATTCTTGTAACATAGCTTCAAACTGTTTTTTAATTCTACTACAATAGTCTTGTAGTTTTGGAATATCATTTGATATAGTCTCCCATAAAGTCTCTTTATCAATTTTACCGTAATTATGAGCCACCACATTTCTTAATGCTTTAATTTGATTCCAAGGCATTTCGTTATATGTGTTCCTAAACTCTTCTGTAAAATGTGTTGTTAATTCACCAATTTGTAATACACATAAGGCTACTGCGTTCTGATACACACTGTCTTTAGAAAAAATTTCATAGTTATTTCCAAACCGTTTCATTGTACTATTTATTTCATCACAATAATACACTATGTGTCTTAAAACATCTGCATTTCTATCACCCTGCATATAACATCACCTCGTCTTTTTCGATTTTTTTCAAAAAAGAATCTTCTAAACTTCCTGTGGTCAATACATCCACTTTCACTTGCAATGCCTCTTCGACCTCTGTATAAAATCCACACAAAGCAAACATTCCTTTAAGTTCTCCTTTTTCAATCCGAAGATCTATATCACTTTTCTCATTATAATCTCCACGAGCAAACGAACCAAAAAGATAAACTTTAGAAATATGATATTTTTCTGCAATAGGTGCAATAATTTCTTTCAATTCTTCAATTGAATATCTTGCTTCTACCATGATTTGCCCTCCATATTCTTCTTATATTATAACCATTTTCATTTATTCTGTCTACGAAAGCCCTTCTTTTCATTTAATAATATCTTCTGAGATGAAAAAACCATTCCTAATGTGAGCTGTCTCTATTTCCTCTCCTTTTTTCTTCATCGGAACGAGCATAATCAACTATTTCCTCGGTGCTTTTCCTGTAAGATGTATGATTGGATACTACAATATTGCTCACGGCTTCAATATAATTCAAATAGTACTTTTCTTTTAATCGACACTCATCAGCTAAAATTTGTTTTTTCTTGGCAAAAAGATATGTCAGTCCGGCAGATACAGCAGCTACAATAATTCCAATTATAGGTACAAGTAATTCAATCCATTTTTCATAAGTCATCTGTAGCACCTCCTTTGGCTCTATTAAGTCCATGATTATGTCCGCATCCCCATGATTAGATATAATTAAAATAATAATTGCAGTAAATGTAGCAATTAGTGCGCTAATTATTGTTGTATCAATATTCATCATTTCTCTTACCAAACAATACAAATATCAGAAGTAGCGCTATTTTTTTTCAATCTTTCAACTCATCACTCTTGTGTTTTTTATATTTTTTATTTTGAATCAATTTATCGAGATCGCAGTTTAGGCATAGTCCATTATGGCAGCAAATTACTCCACCACATTTTTGGCAAAGCCATTTTTCAGATTCTTTTTCATGAAATGCCTCCATACCATGGTCTCGAATAAAATCAAGATTTTCAATCATACTCATGTTGTACTTTGTTCGATAACGCTTATCCAGTGATTTCAGCCTCTGACAGGGATAAGCATTGCACTCATTGCAGAAGCGTACGATTCCTTTTCTAAGTAATTCACATGTATCGCCCATATGTGTGCAATGTTTTCCTCTCGGAATACAACCAGGACAATAGGACTTATGAAATCCTTTTTTGTTTAGGTCCATATCTCCAAATTGATAGGCTATACATACGCTACAATTCATCCCACATGGAGCAATTAATTCATTTTCCTTCTTGCTTTCTATTTCTCCTTTTTGCTTTCCTCCTGTCATAATTTCTCTCCTTTAATCTTAAGCGAAATAAGCAGCTCCACACACTTATTTATTCACGTTTACCAGGTTTTCCATATCTCCTGGCAAAATCCTACTGTTGCAGTTTTTCCATTCCGAACAATAGGGGTTAACAATACCTGCTGGTTTTCCAGTATCTTTTCATCCTTGTCTTCCTCTGCAATATATTGAACCAACGCCAGTGTATCCTGATCCTTACATTTCATATTAAGCATTTTTTCGATACCACCTATTGCCTGCTTTACGCTGGTGAATTCTCCTTTGCTCATTCTCTTTTCCTTCAAATCAATAAACTGAACCTTGATTCCGCGTTCTTTAAAATACCTTTGTGCCTTTTTTGTATCAAAACATTTTGTTGTCCCAAATATCTGAATATTCATTCAGTCGTTCCTCCCAAAACATGTTTCAGCTCTGCTCCACATTCTTTTTGCAAATAGATAAGTTTTAACTCCTCTGTAATTTTCTTTTCTTTGTAAATATCATATCCCAGCTGCTGGTATAATGCTATGTTTCTTTCACTCTTACTGCTTGTAAATAGTTCATATCTTTGAGCTGGATACTCCTTTTCTATTTCAAGAAGAAGCCTCGTGCCAATTCCCTCTCTTTGCCTGTCAGGATGTACAATCAATTTCCCAATGTAGACAGAATCCTCTTCTCTGGATGCACGCACAGAACCTATGATTTCATTGCGCTCGCTTAGCACTTTTAAAATAATACCTCTTTGAAACTCAATTAACAGTTCTTCTAAAGTTTGCTTTAAGGGTGGAATCTCTGTATTATTAAAAAGCTTCGCTTCGCTTTGATACGCAAGGTATTGTAGCTTAAGGATTTCCTCTAGGTCATTTTTCTCTGCTAATTTGTACGAGTTCTTTTCCATAACCTTTCTCTTCCCTTCTAATGCTATATTAAGATGTTTGTGTGTTAATTGCTGTGCTAACATTTTGGGTGAAACTTTTGGAAAATGCTATTACCAATTGGTAAGTATGTTACTGAAAAGTGCGTACTTGATAGTATTTGCACATTCTTTTATTATAATATCACAGAATCATAATTATTCCATGCAAAAGTTTATGGGAATAAAAAATAGTATGATGAAAGGGTACGAAAATGAAAAACAGTACATTAACGGATATTCTGAATAGAAGAAGCATCCGAAAATTTATGGACAAAGCAGTATCAGATGAGATTCTCACAAGTCTTCTGCAGGCAGCTATGAATGCGCCATCTGCATCTAACCAAAGATGCTGGCATTTTGTAATCATTAAGCATCAGGAGATTAAGAATAACCTATCCCAGATTCATGGGGGGTATCAGGCTATTAAGAACGCACCGGTCTCCATTCTCTTATGTGGAGAGCCAAAGGCCGCTATACTCCCAAGCTTTTGGGAACACGATTGCGCTGGTGCATCAGAAAACATCTTGATTGCTGCACAGTCTATGGGGATTGGCGCTATTTGGCAAGGGGTGAATCCTGCTGAGCCAGATCAAATGGCGATGGTGAGCAGATATGTTGATTTACCTTCAGGCATTGTGCCTTTCTCTATTATCTCAATGGGATATCCTGCTGAAGAAGGCGCTGAAAAAGAGACCTTTGAGCCAAATAAAATCCACTATGATTATCAATGGTAGCAAGGACCATGTGCCTCTTTACTAATCTGAAATTTCTCCTCTAATCTGTTCCATTTTTGTTTCATCCAGATGGTAGAATTTCATAAAAAATAGAAGAGAAATCAAAATTCCTGCCATTGGAAATATAATCATTATGATTCTAAGACCCATAATTGTATCCGCCTTCTGCACGACAGCATTCACATCAAGCTTAATCATATCAAGTCCGATGCCTGCTATCAAAGCTGAAACTGCAGAAGCAAGCTTTACCACAAATGTCTGCATGGAAAAAATGACGCTTTCGTTTCTTGTTTTATTTTTCCACTGCCCATAATCTACAGTATCTGCAAGAAAAATAGTTGTCAGCACCGTTGCAAGTCCGAATCCGATGAAAATAATGATGGCAGCAATACACAGCAGAACTAGATTTGCTATATTGAACATCCCCAGAACAAAGAGCATAAAATAACCTGAGACAGCTGTTAGAATTGCTCCTCTTAAGATTGCTTTACATCCGAACTTTTTACGAAGCAGGGGAAGGCTCATCATCGACAGTATCTGTGCCGCTCCTCCTACCGTACCAAAAAGACCGTAAAGCGCACCATTCCCGATATCAAATTTAAAGAAGTAAATTGCAAGCTGATTTGTAAGATAAAGAGAAGCATTGAACAACACAATTGCCACAACTACAACAAGAGCCTGGTCATTGTGAATTAATGCTTGGAACATCTCTTTGATGCTGGAACTTTTTTCATTGACTTTTTCTTTTTCTTTTACATGAAAGACTGAAAAAAGTGTTGTTATTGTAAATGCAATCGCTACAATGATGGCAAATAATTGAAAGCCCTTTCGCTCACTTCCTCCTCCAAGAATGGGAACTAGTAACATAGTCAGTGCTGTTGGAAGTGCAAATCCAATTCCTGCACAGCTCCTTCCAATAACAGATATCGTCTCTCTTTCTTTTCCTGCCTGTGTTATGGCAGGGATCATAGACCAGAATGGGATATCCATGATCGTATACGTAATGCCCCATAAAAGATATGCTGTCGAAATATACACTAACAGTACATTTCCAGACATGTTTTCAGGTATAGAAAACATGAAACCAATTACAAGAGCATTTAAAAGCGTTCCGGTCACAATCCATGGTCTGAATTTTCCAAATCTAGTATTTGTTTTTTCGACAATTACCCCCATGAATGGATCATTAAATGCATCAAATATTCTGGCAGCCATAAAAAGCACTCCAATAAAAGTTGCACTTACGCCAAGAACAGTGTTGTAATAATACATTAAAAATCCTGAAATAAGAGCGTATGCCATGTCCTTACCTACTGCACCAACTCCATAACCTACTTTTATTTTTTTGGTGATACCCATTTTGAAAACCAACCTTTCTTTTTATATAATGCGGAAAACTATTTCTCTTTCAGTAATCTGTTCTCCTCTTATTGATAGTTTCCCTTCTCCCGTTTGGCATCTTGTTTTGATCATCACGCCACCCATTCCCCCTTTTAAACTGATAAGAGTAGGTCCTGCAAGTTCGATACTGCCTTCAGCTGTAATGACCAGAGGTTCCTGATAAAATGGAAGTAGCTGTTTATTTTGATCAGTCACCCGAATGCGAACAAGTTCCATATCATATGTCTCGCCACTCCCTTCCAGTATTGTTCGTGCACTGACTTCGAGAAAAACATTTTTTGTTGGTTCTTTGATGACCTTTTTTATGATTCTCCCATTTTTAACAGCTTCAAACCTATAACTGGTCATCTCTCCTCCCCAGCTTGCAAAATAAGTATTATAGAGGCGAATCCCATCATTGAATGTAATCTGCTGAAACAGCATAAGTCGAAGCATTTTCAGCTTATATTTTAATGGCAGATCAGTCTGTCCAAATTTGCCAACAGCAGTTAGTACTTTTTTTAGTGCTTCTGCTTTTTTATAAGAATATCCCTCTCCCTTTTCCATCAGTTCACCTACAAAATCATCTATTTTGACTGGCGGATGTGGCATGGCTGGAAAAGATTTATGATCAGGGTAAAATTCCTTCACAAATTTATTATTTTTATAGACTCTAATGCTCTCCGCATTAGTATAAGCATAAAAAGACGGTAGATAACCTGCATCATGCTCCCCTATATTTAGCGTCGATGGTATCTCTAGGATTATGTCATCTTTCCTCTGGCTACTGTATGAATAGGCTGCCGGTTTCGGATTGCGAAACATATCCAAAACGCCATGATAACAAATATGGTCACCGCTCCCAAAATCCTGATGTGTGTTATAATCTGCCATACACCAGCCAAATCCTCCTGCAACTCCTTTCCCTGCCATACAGTCATTTATGACTCTGGCATGCCTTAATGCATGCTCCATTCTTCTCTCCTCAGAATCAAATGCCTTTGTCGGAAACATATGTCCATTATATTCCGTCACAAGATATCCATGCTTTGTTTCCTTTGTTACATGATCTCTTGCTTCAATTCCCGCGTTGCTTCCCCTGTGTGAAAAATCATTATATGTATAAACATCTTCCAGAAGATGACTGTTTTTAATAAAACGTACTCCTCCGGTCTGTCTGGATGAATCCAGTCTGTGTGCTAATGCATTTGTTCTTTCATAAAATGAATCATCATCAGCAGATTCGTTGATTCTGACTCCCCATAATATGATACTTGGATGATTTCTCTGTTCTGTTATCATCTCTGAAAGACTGCCTAATGCACAACACTTCCATTCTTCATCTCCAATATGTTGCCAGCCTGGAAGCTCAGTTACTACTAATAGTCCCAGTTCATCACATGCATCCAGAAAATGTCTGCTCTGAGGATAATGTGAAGTTCGGACAGCATTCAGTCCAAGCTCATCTTTTAAGATTCTTGCATCCTGATACTGCAGATTTTTAGTTGCTGCGTATCCAATATATGGGTATGATTGGTGCCTATTCAGTCCGATAATCTGATATCTCTCACCATTTAAATAAAAACCATCTTCTTCAAAACTTATCCTGCGAAATCCTATCCTATCAATCCTTCTGTCAACTACTTCACCATCACAGAGCAGTTGCGTTATCAATTCATATAGAAATGGTTCTTCTGGAGACCAAAGTTTGATCTGTTTCTGCATCCGCTCTCCCATAAAGCAGGTCTCAAGCTCCAGTTTTCCTTCCGCAGAAAATTGACCTGAAATAGCAACGGTTTCAATACATTCATTTTCTCTCATCAGGTTTTGTCGAATCTGAATCGCTCCCTCTCCAGTCAGTGTAATATGACTGCTTAGCGTTTTTTCAGTTTCCTTTCTATTTCCCGTCATTACAAAAACATCTTCTATCCTGATTTGTGGTCTGATTAGCAGACTGACTTCTCTATAAATACCTCCATAGGTCATATAATCAATCACATGACCAAAAGGGGGGATATTCAGTATTTCTCTGCTGTCTGTTTTTACACATAGTATATTCTTTTTTCCATAAATCAGATATTCTGTGAGATCAAATGAAAACGCTGTATAACCTCCCTCATGTGTGCCAATACATTCTTCATTCAGGAAAACCTCTGCTCTGTGTGCAACCGCTTCAAACAAAATTATAACCTGCTGCCCTTTCCAGCTTTCATCCGGATCAAACTCTTTCCTATATCCACTAATCATCTGATATGTAGATTCATCAAAATAATGATAGGGAAGTATCGTGTTCGTATGTGGCAGTTCAATTTGCTCCATGAAAGATGTATCATAGTATTGCTGTATCATATTATGATTAAAATGACTCTGAAATTTCCAATCCCTATTCCAAGCTATTCGTTTTGTCATCTCTATTCTCCCTCAACAAGTAGTCCCTTCATGATTATATCCATCATGGACTCCAGTGCCTCCTCATAGGTAATCTGATTTTCTGCCAGAACACCGCTTCCTAAAAAGTGTTCAAAAGCTCCCTCAATCACTGCCTTAACAATCGGAAGACTAACAGAACGAATCTGCCCCTTGGCAATTGCTTCCTGCATCAGCGACATCGTTCCTTCCCATCCTGTTTCCAGCCTGTAAGAAACTTTCTCATAAATCATAGGATATTTATCACGTATCTGTCTGATCTGCCGCAGATCAATATTTCTGTATTGCTCAGGCAGAACAATAATAATCTGCCTGATCTTTTCTGTAATGCTTAGTGAGCTTTGGAGTATCTTCGCCTCTTCTTCTTTAATCCCATCAAAGCAATAATCAACCATTTCATCCAGCAACTGCTCTTTTTCTCTAATGATCTGATAAAGAGTTTTCTTACTGATACCGAGACTTTTTGAGATATCCTCCATCGTAAATTTTATTCCTTTTTCATTAAATAAGATTATGGTTGCTTCATATATTTTTGTTTTTAACGCTGATTCATTCATAGTATATTCTATGTTCCTCCTACTGCACTGCATTGTTTTCCTTCACTTTTCCAGTCTGTCACTGCAATACTAAAACGGAAACCAAAAAACCAATTTCAGTTTTCCGGTTTCCATTATTATATCATACCAAAAGTCTTTATGACTATATGGCAATAGCACTAATCCTTATCCTTTCCTTTTATTCATTCTTGCCAAAATAGCATCTACTTTGTTTTAAGTAAATCGCGGATTTCTATAAGTAAAAGTTCTTCATTACTTGGAACCGGAGGAGCGGCCTCTACAGCAGGTTCCTTCTTTTTTCTCGCTGTAATCAGCTTGATTACCATAAAAATAGAAAAAGCAATAATCAAAAAATCGACCATAGATTGAATAAATGCGCCATATCGAATAGCTACTTCTGCAATCTCTCCACTTGCTGGTGTAATTACATATTTAAAATTTGTAAAGCTGACACCGCCTAACAGAATACCAATCATTGGCATCAATAAATCATTGACTAGGGATGTCACTATTTTCCCAAAGGCTGTACCGATAATTACAGCCACCGCAAGGTCTATGACATTTCCTTTTAATGCAAATTCTTTAAATTCTTTTACCATAAATACCTCCTTATTCTGATTATTATTAATATGCCTACATTTTGGGACAAAATCCATTTTCAATTCTTCTCATGATAATAACCTTAAAATTATGATACAATTTTTTTCTACTCAAATAAATAGCAAGTCATTGACAACGAACCCAGCAGACAAGAATTATTAAATATTGAAAGCTTGTCATCTTCCTTGGAAGCACCTAATATATATAGCAAGGGATAGAAATGTTCGGTTGTAATAAATGCTAATTTTGAAGATTTTCCAGCCTTCTCATAATGAATTACATTCTCATATTGCTTTTTCATTATATTACTCATTATATAAGTGTCAAATTCAACGGCCCAAGGATAGCCTTCTTCCATTTCCCAGCTAATTTTTGAAAGGTTATGTACAATATTTCCACTTCCGATTATAAATACTCCTTTTTCACGCAAAGCACATATATCCTGTCCGATTTGGTAATGTGTTTCTGCACTTGCGTTGCCATCCAAGCTAAGCTGATATACAGGTATGTCTGCCTCTGGATACATCTTGCAAAGGACAGACCAGGTACCGTGATCTATACCCCAGCTATTATCGATCTTCACATCTGTCCCAATAAGCCGCATTGTTTCATGTGCTAATTCCGGCGAACCAGGAGCCTCATAAACGACTTGGTAGAGTTTTTCCGGAAATCCGTACATATCATAAATCGTTTTAGGTTTTTCCAAATCATTGATCTGTGTGCCGTTTGTAACCCAATGTGCGGACACTGAAAGAATCGCCTTGGGTTTTTCGATTTTTTCTGCTATATCTTTCCAAACGCGAACATAAACGTTATCTTCAATAGCGTTCATTGGCGAGCCGTGTCCGATAAACATAACTGGCATTCTTTTCATCATCAAATTCACTCCTATAATTGTTTAATATCATTTAAAAGAATTACTATTATTATAACATAAAACCGACATATTTATCCTAATATGTCGGTTTTCATTCGCTTTAGCAATCAATTCCACGGAAGCTGCATTCAAATTCTAAAGAACTGCTGATA
>CAZAAC010000011.1:0-44709 GCA_964483155.1 uncultured Lachnospiraceae bacterium
TGCATATGATTAAATAATCCTGAAATCATTGTTCCAAGCACAACTTCAAAAGAAGCAGATGATGATAAACCAGAACCTCCCAGTACATCACTTTTCATATAAGCATTAAATCCGCCTATTTGAAATTCCTTTTTTTCAAGATAGTCAAACACTCCTCTTGCAAGAGTAATACTCGAATTAGACTCTTCCTCCCTTTTTCTATAATCGCCGACCATAATGGCCGGAATATCATACTTGTCTGAAGCAATTTTAATAGTTCCTTCATGATTAATTCCTGCAATTGCTATTACATCCAGATTAACTGCTGTTGCTAGCACTTCACCATGTTGGTGATCAGTATGGTTTCCTCCCACTTCACTTCGGCCAGGAGCACTATAGATTTCTACATCTGCTTCTCCATAAAGTATTTCATATTCCTTGATTGCTTTTATAAAACGCTCTCTTTGATATGATAGAACTTTGGGATCTGTATAAATATCTAAGAGTAAATTATCATATTCCTGACGATCAAATTCTGCAATTAACTGTCTTGTATTTTTCATATTATTTTCCCTTTTCTAATAATTATTTTTTAAATTGAACTATTTAATTTATGCCACTCTAAATGAATCTTGACTTATAGTAAACACCATGATATTGTTTACTATAGGATGAACAGTTCTTATTATTAGATTATCACTCTTGTCTTTATAAGTCAACATTCTTCCTGTTAATTGATAAGTAAACATTACAACTAATTTACTAAGAGGTTAAGAATGACAACAATTAGAGAACTTGCAATAGAAGCCGGCTTATCGCCTGGTGCTGTATCAAGAATATTAAATCATGACGTAACCTTTAGTGCTTCTGAGCAGACACGTAAAAAAGTTTTTGATGCTGCTGAACGGTTACATTATATAAAAAAAACTTCACCAAAGACATCGTCTGGAATTCTTACGTTTGGTATCTTGCAATGGTATTCGATACGTCAGGAATTAGAAGATCCTTATTATCTTTCTATTAGACTGGGAGCAGAAAAATATTGTTCTGCAAACAATATTAATGTCGTTCGTTCCTTTAAGGGAGATTCTGATTTTTTTTCTAATCTTCAAAATGTGGATGGCTTGATTTGTATTGGTAAGTTTTGCGACTCTGAAATAGAACAGTTTAATAAGATATCAAAAAACTATATTTTGGTTGATATGTATACTACACGTATTTTGCATAATTCCATTACACTTGATTTTGAAAATGCTACACTTGACGCCTTAACCTACCTTACCTCTCTGGGGCATAAATGCATTGGCTATTTGGGTGGTCGTGAATATACAGATGATAAGCATCTTTACTTTGAGCCTCGCAAGGCTGTTTTTGAAGAATTCTGTAATAAAAATTTAATTGATTATAAGCCTTATCTTTTAGAAGATACATATACTATAAAATCTGGTTATGATATGATGTCAGCACTAATCGCGAAAGGAAAACTTCCTACAGCAGTTTTTACAGCCAGTGATTCTATTGCACTTGGTGCAATAAGAGCGTTATCAGAGCATGGATATTGTATTCCTAGTGATATTTCTATAATAGGCTTTGATAATATAAATGCAGCAGCATATTCTACTCCTCCGCTTACAACTATTAGTGCCCCATCAGAATTAATGGGAGAATATGCTTCTAATTTTTTAGCAACAACACATGACTTCTATTTAAAATATAGTGTTCCAATACAGATAAAACTTCCTTGTTTTCTAAAAAAAAGAAGTTCCTGTGCTGCTCCTTTTTCATCACATTAGTGAAAATTCAATTTTTTAATACGAATCTGCTTGCAAAAAATAAAAGCACAAGATTTTTCAAAATCCTGTGCCTTTGTTTTTAGTTAGTTACTTATTCTTCAGATTCGTTTTTCTTTTCATCTTCACTCTGTTTTTTTTCTTCTTCCAATTCATCAATTTCATAAGCTTCATAATACTCTTTTTTAATGAGTCCTTTTACTGCAAATACTATAATTGTAACTCCTGCAAAAACAAGAAAAATCAAAGCTATAATCATCAAAACCTTTTCATTTCCAACAGCCTCCTGTATTCCTGGAAGTATTCCATAAGCAAGATATACAATATAAGCTGCAACCAAAATACGTAAATATAAATTCATTTTAGTAGTGTAACGAACTTTTTTCATAAAACCCCTTTCTTTATTTTAATCAAAATCATAAAGTGAATTCTGACACAAGCTTTCTTAGATCTGTCCCCAATTTTGCTAATGCTTCTGCCACTTCCGATACTTCTTGAAGATTTGCTGACTGTTCTGTTACTGTTGCAGCAATAGCATCTGTTCCTTCTGCGTTTTCATCAATATTAACATGAATTTCGTCAATATTATCACTTACTTGATTTGTAACCGCAGCAAGTGTCTTTAAATCACTAATCATACTCATGATATCATTATTAACAACCATCGTTCCTTCTTTAATTTCCACAAAATTATCTCTGGTTGTATTTGCTAAAATATTGCCTTTTTCAAGTTGCTGCATTCCTTCATCCATCTTCTTAGACATATTTAAAGCATTATTCTGAACGCTTTCTATAATAACACCAATTTTTCCTGCTGATCCTGCTGAGTCCTCAGCTAACTTTCTGATTTCCATTGCAACAACGGCAAATCCTCTTCCTGCTTCTCCTGCTCTAGCCGCTTCAATAGATGCATTTAGTGATAACAGATTCGTCTGTGTTGAAATAGCAGTAATAGAGTTCAGAATATGATTCATCTCTTCTGCACTTTTGCCAAGATCACGCGCTATGCCTGAAACCTCACTCATAACACCATTAAGACTGCTTAGTTGTTCCATATAAGTATCTATTGACTGATTTCCTTTTACTGCATTTTGAAGAGACTGGTTGGCATTTTTCGAAATTCGCTCTACTTTTTCAGTAATATTGTTAGATATGTTCTCCATCTCTTCCAACTGCGTCATAATATTTTTCGATTCTTCTTTTTGGTCATTCATATGAACTGACATATTCTCGATTGCTTTTGTAATTTCAACACTTCCAGATGCATTTTCAGAAGCGCTCTCACTAACCGCACGAATCGACATTTCAATTTCTTCACTAACGCTAAGAACTTTTTCAATGATGCTTCTCAAACTTTTACTCATATAATTAAATACAACCGCTAAGTCCTTTAGTTCATCTTCAGAATTTAATTCTATCTCTTTACCACTTAAGTCTCCATCTGCAACAATTGATATGTTCTTCTTGAGAATATTAATAGGTTTCACAATTGTACCACTGATTACTACTATCAAAATAAAAGAAACAAGTACAATTGTTATTACTATAATAATGGAGATAATCATAATCATTTCGGTGAAATTTTGATTAATCTCTTCTTGAACAACACTACTTCTTTTTAACTCCATTTCCATTAAAGAATTTGCATAGCCCGTAATAAATCCTGCTTGTGCCTGCATATCTTGTGCATATGGCACTCCTGCAGTTAAGTATTTGTGGTCACATTCCTCCATTATCTTATTATAAGCCTCTACGTATTTTGTTATATATGTTTCAACAAAATCAAGTTGTGTATGATTTTGTTTGTAAATTGGATCATCACCAATATTTTTTCGAATCTCTTCAATATACGGCAACAAGCTATTAACTAGCGCCGTTTCCTCTAAGTCCTCTTCTTGTGTTCCGATCGCGCATATATTTCCTATAACTTTTGGCTGTGTTTTTGTATTACTATTAATATAGTTAATCTTAACCAAATTATCTAGCACTGCAACATACTGTTGATTATATTCATAGGACTTGACTGTTAATACCCCCAGCATGCCAAGCATAATAATAATAACCAGTATAAACATAATGACAATCCGACGTCCTATGCTAGTAAGAAATATTTTCCGAACCCATTTAGGAGTATGTCTTTTCTTTACCTTAACTCTCTTAATCTTGTCCCTTTTTTTCTCAGTATTCCCTTTTTTAAATCTTTTTAATATTTTTATCTCATTTGCCATTTACGATACCCCCTTGTATCCAGAATAAGTCTCTTCTGTTTATTTTAACAAAACAAAGAAAAAGGCGCAATATCATTATTTTATGTGAATTTCTCTGATTTCACAAAATAATGCTAATAAATCATTCCATTTTATTAAAAAAGTCGTCGGAATTACTTCCGCCGACTTTTCTTTTAAATACTGCTTTCCTAGACTCTTGTTTATCCCTTCTTTTGTTTAGAAAGAATATCAAAAGTAACTGCACCTAGGAGCACTACACCTTTTACTACCTTTTGAACATCTGTCGTCCATCCAATCAGTGACATACCATTATTCAGAATACCCATGATAAATGCACCAATTACTGCGCCGATAATTGTTCCAACACCACCAGCTGCAGCTGCTCCTCCAATATAGCAGGAACCAATTGCATCAAGCTCAATTCCATCACCAGCTTTTGGTGTCGCAGATGCATTTCTTGCTGATATAACGATACCTGCAACAGCTGCTAATACGCCCATATTTGCATATACCCAAAAGAATACCTTCTTTGTGTTAATACCAGATAGCCTAGCTGCTTTTGCATTACCACCAAGTGCATATACCTGACGACCTGCAACTGTCCTGCTTGTTATGAAGTGATAGATACCAACAAGAATAAACATAATAACAAGGACAATTGGAATACCATTATATTGTGAAAGTTTAATAAAGAAAAACCATACTATGAAAAGAATAATTATATCTTTAATTACTAGTTGCCAAAGTGGACTAATTCTAAATCCATATTTCTTTTTTGTTTTAACATCTTTCATTTCAATAACAATCAAAAGAATCGTTGCAATCATAGCAATAATAATTGCTACCAGATCTACTGTTCCACTTCCAACTGCTATTTTAATTGTAGGCAGGAATCCTGCTCCTACTCTTATATAATCATCAGGTAGTGGACCTTTCGTCTGTGCTTTAAGTATCGTGTATGTAAGACCACGACCCATCAACATTGTTGCAAGCGTAACAACAAAGGGCGGAATTCCAAGATATGCTATGAAAAATCCGGCAAATACACCTGAAACTGCACCTATTAACAACGCCACAACAAATGCCAGCCAAATTGGTGAACCCATATCTACTACTAAAATTGCTGCAGAAGCTCCACACAAAGCTACGACTGAACCAACGCCAAGATCTATATTACCAGTTAAAACACAAAGTAGCATACCTGTTGCCAATATTACTACATATCCATTCTGCATTACTAAATTATTGATATTTACGGGTGTTGCATTAGAACCTCCCGATAACACAAAAAAGATTAAGAAAATGGCAATCAATGCCAGAAACATACCATATTGTTTTAAATCAACATTAACTCCTTTTTTGGTCTTCATCTCTACTCTTCTCCCTTCCTATTATGAGCCATGATGCAACTCATTATTTTTTCCTGTGATACTTCTTCTTTTGTAAGTTCTCCTGCAATTTCACCACCATTGATAACGTATATTCTATCACAGGTTCCGATTAACTCAGGCATTTCTGAAGAAATTACTATCACGGCTTTTCCCTCTCTTGCCAAATTATTAATCGCGCAATATATTTCATATTTTGCTCCTACATCAATACCACGGGTAGGCTCATCAAGTATCAATACATCTGGTTGTGTAAGCATCCATTTAGCAAGCACGACCTTTTGCTGATTCCCTCCAGATAGGGAGCCGACTGTTTGATTAATTGAGGTTGCTTTCACATTGATTAGTTTTTTATATTCTTCTGCTTTTACTATTTCTTCACTTCTATTAACAACACCCTTTTTTGAAAAAAATCTTCGTAGTGCCGACATCGTCATGTTATGCTTAATATCATCAATCAGTACAAGTCCATAAGTCTTTCTGTCCTCAGAAGTATAAGAAATCTTATTGTCAATAGCATCTTTTACATTTTTTATATGTATTGGTTTTCCATGTAATTTAATTTCTCCACTAATTTTCTGCCCATATTCCTTACCAAATATGCTCATTGCAAGTTCTGTTCGCCCTGCACCCATTAATCCAGCCAGACCTACTACTTCACCTGCATGAACATTAAATGCCACATCCTTAATCATTTGTCGATTTGCATCGTCTGGATGAAAAACATTCCAATGATTAACTTCTATGACAGTATCACCAATTGGACAATCTTTTCTTTCTGGATAACGGTTCGTCATTTCGCGTCCTACCATACCCTTTATAATCCTGTCCTCTGTGAATTCATCTTGGCCTTTAATCAGAGTCTCTATTGTTTTTCCATCACGAATAACTGTAATGGCATCAGACACGTAACTAAGTTCATTTAATTTATGTGAAATAATAATACATGTAATACCATGCCTTTTCAATTCTAGCATAATATCCAATAATTTTTTACTTTCTTCATCATTCAATGCCGCTGTAGGCTCGTCAAGTATTAGCAATTCTACTTTTTTCGCCATTGCTTTGGCTATTTCAATTAACTGCTGTTTTCCAACACCTAATGTGCTGACAACTGCATTAACATCTTCCTGTTCTAATCCTACCTTTGCAAGCACCTCTCTTGCCCTGTTTCTTGTTTCTGTCCAATTAATTACTCCCTTTAGCAATGTTTGCTCATTACCAATGAAAACATTCTCCGCAACAGACAAAAATGGACTGAGTGCTAATTCCTGATGAATAATAACAATTCCTTTTTCTTCACTATCTTTTATCCTATGAAACTTACCGATTTCTCCATTATAAACAATATCTCCACTATATTCCCCATATGGATAAACGCCCGAAAGAACATTCATCAATGTAGATTTTCCTGCTCCGTTTTCTCCACAGAGTGCATGAATTTCACCACGTTTTACCTTGAAGGTAACATCATCCAATGCTTTAACGCCTGAGAACTCCTTTGTAATATGATTCATTTCCAGAATAATGTCAGACATCTGCTCTCATCTCCTTCTCTAAACTCCTATAAGATGAAATAAGCGGCGGCATATGCCGCCGCCTTAATTCATTTCAGGTTTAAGTGATTTTATAATCCAATATCTGCTGCTGTATGAACGCCACCGTCTACTACAACTTCTTGTAAGTTATCTTTATCCACTGCAACTGGTACACAGAGGTATGAAGGAACTGTTAATACGTTGTTGTTGTACTGCTCTGTATCATTAATTTCAGGCTCTGTACCTTCAAGAACTGCCTGAACCATTGTTACACATTTTGCAGCGAGAATTTTTGTATCTTTACAAATTGACATTGTCTGATGACCGGAAATAATATTTTTACAAGCCATTGTCTCAGCATCCTGTGCTGTAATCATAGGCCAATCTTCACCAACTACATAGCCTGCGCCTTCAAGTGCTGAACGAACACCATATGCTAAACCATCATATGCTGTAATTGCAATATCAAGCTTCTTGTCAGCATAATTTGCTGTTAAAATATTTTCGCATCTCTGCTGTGCTGTTTCTTGTGACCAACGAAGTGTATTGTTGCTTTCAAAATCAATCTGTCCTGATTCACATACAAGAACTCCATTATCAATGTATGGCTGAATTACTTCCATAATTCCATCATATACAAAATATGCATTGTTATCATCTGGTGAACCCATAAATAATTCTACAGTATATGATTTTCCATCAGCTTCTGCATTTTTAAGATCCATGTTTTCTTCTACATATTGTGCCATCAATGTACCAACAGCTTTATTATCAAATGTTGCATAATAAGAAACTGCATCAGTATCCATTAAAAGACGATCATATGCAATTACAGGAATGCCTGCTTCTTTAGCCTGACCAAGTGCATTTACAAGTGCTGCTGAATCAACAGCTGCAACTACGAGACAATTAACACCTTTTGCAACTAAGTTCTCTATCTGAGAAACCTGTGCCTGAACATCATCTTCTGCATACTGTAAATCTACTTCATATCCAAGTGCTTCCAACTGCTCTTTCATGTTGGCACCATCATTGATCCATCTCTCTGATGATTGTGTAGGCATTGCTACACCTACTACTTTGCCGTTAGCTTCTGCTGCAGGAGCTGCTTCTTCTGTTGCTTCTTCTACAGGAGCTGCTTCTTCTGTTGCTGCTTCTTCTACAGGAGCTGCTTCTTCTGTCTTTGCGCCACAGCCTGCGAGTAATGCTGATACCATAGCAACGCTAAGTAATACACTGAGTAACTTCTTCTTCATTTTTTAATATCCTCCTATTAACTTTGCAGAATCATTAAGATTCCTTTTTTTATTAGGATAGCTCATATAATATGAGTTTTTCCCTTCACTACAGTTAATATCATAACAATTTAAGTTTACAAAATACATACAATATTCTGTGTTCTACCATGAAAAATCTTCACTTCTGCACATTTTTTTTGTTTATTACAATTAAAAAATGTACAACGTGTACAATTTTTTGTCTTAGCAAATTATTTTCGGTATTGGCTTCTTATTTTATGAAACAAAATAGGCTCTGTGTTTTACACAGAGCCCACAAATAGAAATAGTAAAAATAATTCTTAGCTTTTCATTTTCAAGTTTCTCTTTTTACGAGCCATAACAATACTCTGAATGACTAAGAACAGACAAAGCATAGCTGCTATCGTGATTCCAGTCCACCATGCCTGATCAAGTCCTGCTGATGAAACAATATTCTGTATAGTGCTGAGTGAAAGCACTCCAAAGAAAGTGCCTATAATGTTTCCAACACCTCCTGTCAACATAGTTCCACCTATAATTGAAGATGCAATAGCATTCATTTCTGCTCCGCTAGCATGTGAGGCAGATCCAGAACCAACATGCATAAAATATACAAATCCTCCTATGCCTGCCAAGAGACTGCATGTCATATAAGACATAAATTTTGTTCTTTTTACATTAATGCCAAGCATCAATGCACTTTGATTATTTCCACCTACTGCATAAAATCCACGTCCCATTTTTGTCCATCTGAGTATGCAGAAAAGCAAAATAACTACTAAAACCGCGACTATTACTCCTATCTCAATGTAAGCATCCACATACTTTCCTACTTTGTTTATAGAACCAAGTCCTGGCATAATAATACGCGTTTCCTTTAATTTAACAAACTCAATATTCTCAACATTAAATGGATTCGTATTTACAATTGTAGTCATACCACGTGCAAAAAACATTCCCGCCAAAGTAACAATGAAAGGCTGTATCTCCAAATATGAAATTAGAAATCCTTGCACTAATCCAAACAGAAGACCAATCGCTAATGAAATTAGTATTGCTACAAAAACATTGCCCTTATGGAAATCTAGATAGACTGCACAGCACATACTAACTAATGCTGTAACACCTCCGACCGAAATATCGATACCGCCAGTAATCATAACTAAACTCATTCCACAGGATAAAATAATCAAAGCTGCATTTGCATTCAAGATATTAAAGAAAGTCTGCGGCTTTAAAAAACCTTTTCCCTGAAACAGAATAGCACAAATATACATAATGAAAAAGGCTACTATTGTTATAGTAAGTAATAAATTTGTATCTGTGATATTTTTCGATTTGTTACGCAAACGATTATCGGATGCAGATGATTTATTAAATAATGACATTTTATCCGACCTCCTTAACATATAACCGTATTTTAATCTTTTTCCATAATGTAGATATTCCATCCCTTACCACTGGTGCATTCATAACCACTAAAAATATTATGACAACAGCTTTATATGCTGAAAGTGCATCTGACTGTACATTAAATTTGTATAGTGTTGTAGTAAGAAACTGTATTACATACGCACCGAGAATAGACGCCGTCATGTTAAATTTTCCACCATTTAAAGGGTTTCCCCCAAGTGCAACCGCAAGAATCGCATCCATCTCAATATCTTTGGCAATAACCGAGTAATTAATGGAAGAAAGGCGACTTACTTTAATAAGGCCCGCTACTGCAACACACAAACCAAGGATAACAAAAGATAAGAATTTGATGACCGCAGGATTCAACCCATTTAATCTAGCTGAATTCTCATTAATACCAACCGTCTGCGTATATAACCCGAGATTTGTAAATCGCAATACAAGTGAAATAACAATCACACAAATCATGGCGATAAAAAATGGTGATGGAATCGGAATGCCTGGAATAAAACCACCAAAATAGCTAAAGGAAGGCTCACTGATGATAGGAAGCTCGTTATTGTTAATCCATGCCGCGATAGAGCGTCCCGCAGTAAATAGGATAAGCGTTGCCACCATCGGCTGTATCTTGAAATAAGCTACAAGTGTTCCATTGAACGCTCCGAACAACATTGCAACCACACAACTGATTATAAATGCAACAATAATAGGTGCTTGAAGTGTTTCTGGTCTTGAATTGGTACCACAAAGTATTCTAAGTAAAACGCTTCCGCTAATTGCAATTGCTGCGCCGACACTAATATCCTGTCCACCTGAAGCAGCCGTTACAAGTGTCATTCCTATTGCAAGAATGGCAAGTTCAGAACCATAATCTATAATTGTCATCAGATAACCTGACAAAACAGGATCTCCCACACTGTTATATCCAAACGTGATTTGATAAAATGAAGGGTCTGCAATCAAATTAAATATGGCAAGTAACAACAATGCTGCTATTGGTACAAATATCTGCTGCCCAAATAATTTCGCAAAATAGTCGGATATTTTTGATTTTTTTAAGTCTTTTGTCTGCATTATTCTTTCTCACCTCCGGCAATGGTACTCATAATCATATTCTGGGTCAGCTCCTCGCCTGAAAGCTCGCCTACAACTTTACGGTCTCTCATAACAATCAACCTTGAACATGTTCGTAGCATTTCATCTGTTTCAGAAGAAATAAATGTGATACTCATTCCCTCAGAAGCAAGTTTAAGTACTAATTTCTGTATGTCAACCTTAGTACCTATATCAATACCACGCGTTGGCTCATCCAAAATCAGATACTCCGGATGAGTAAGCAACCATCGAGCTAAAATTACCTTTTGCTGATTACCACCAGAAAGTGATTTTATCGGTGTGTCAACAGAAGCCGTTTTGATTCCCAGAAGTTTAATATATTCTTCAGCAAACTTATTTGCCTCTGCTTTTGTGAAAGGCTTAAAAAATCCCTTTAACACCTGCAATGCAAGTATAATATTATCACGTACTGATAGTTCTCCTATAATACCATCTCCCTTGCGATCCTCAGGAAGGTATCCAATGCCATTCCTCATAGCATCAATAGGCTTTGAAATCTTTACAATTTTACCACTCTTCTTTACAGTACCGCCAAGAACTCTATCTGCGCCAAAGATTGCACGCACACATTCACTTCTTCCTGAACCCAACAAACCAGTAAATCCATTAACCTCTCCTCTACGTATGTGAAAGTTAAATGGCTTAATTCCTGCATTGCTAAATAGTGCTTCTGTTTCAAAAACAGGTACTGTTACGTTATCTTTATCATATACTGAATGCTCCCCCTGAACATCTGACAGATTGTCCAAATCCTTACCTAGCATCTTTGAAACAAGCTGCACGCGGGGAAGGTCCTTAATTTCATATTCTCCTACCAACTTACCATCACGTAAAACCGTAATCTTATCACACACTTCATAAACCTGATCCAAGAAATGTGTAACAAATATAATACCAACTCCTCTTTCCTTGAGATTACGCATAAGTTTAAATAGTTTTTCAACTTCCTGCTCATCTAGTGAAGATGTTGGCTCGTCTAGAATTAATACTTTACAGTCCATATCAACAGCTCGTGCGATAGCAACCATTTGCTGAACTGCTATCGAACAACTCGCCAACTGTTGTGTTGGTTCTGCTACAATATCAAGCATTTTCAAAATCTTATCTGCATCAGTGTTCGTTTTTTTCCAATTTTGAAACAGACTATTAGTGCGTCCTATATACATATTTTCTGCGACAGAAAGGTTAGGACAAAGAGTAATCTCTTGATATACTGTACTAATTCCGAGTTTTTGCGCTTCCTGCGGCGATCTTATTACTACTGCTTTTTCTTTTCCCTTGAGATATATCTGACCTTCATCTTTACCATAAACACCGGTTAACACCTTGATTAAAGTTGATTTACCCGCACCGTTCTCTCCCATCAATGCGTGAATTTCTCCTTCACACAGCGTGAAATCCACTCCTTGCAAGGCAAGTACTCCGGGAAAGCTTTTATAAATATTTTTCATTTCCAATACAACTTTGTCTTTCACTAGTGGATTCGCCTCCTACCATTTATTTTACAGAAAAGAATCGCGGCACACGTGTACAAATTGTCATTTACGTTGCGCCGCGCTTTTCTTTAATCATTAGAGCTGATTATATTTAGATACCATACTTATCAACATCATCCTGTGTAATTGTAGTAGCATCAAATCCTTTTTCTTCCATTATAACAACTTTTTCAGCAGGAGCATTTCCAGCTTCAAGTTCTTTAATGATACTGTCTATGTAAGAAGCCTGGAATGGGTTACACTGTCCATCATAATTCCAGTTCTGAGCAAGTAATTCTTCTAATGCCCATTTGTTACAGTCAAATCCCATAATTACTACGTCTTTACCAACACCGTGAGAAATGTTAGCTTTATCAAGTGCTGCAACAGCACCTTTTGCCATGTCATCATTCTCTGCATAAATTACGTTGAAAGAATCACCTGAATCGATAACTGACTGCACGATCTGCTGTGCTTTTTCAGCATTCCATTCTGCTGTTTGCTGTGTAACAAGTTTCCATCCGTCAGCTGCTACAGTTTCGTCAAGAGCTCCAGAACGTCCCTTCTGTGCTGCAGAACCCATAACACCCTGTAAATGAATAATGTTGTATTCACTAAGTGCCTGTCCTTTTAACCAATCAACTGCTGTCTGTCCTTCTTTTGCCATGTCAGAAACGATTGAAGCTTCATAAAGACTAGGATCAGCATCAATTGTACGGTCAAATAGAATTACTTTAATTCCTGCATCCTGTGCATCTGTTAAAACAGAATCCCAACCAGCTGTATCTGCTGCAGAAAGAAGAAGATAATCTACACCATCTTGAATAAATTTCTGAGCTGCAGTGATCTGCTCGTCATTTTTAAGGCTGTAAGCGAAAGAAGCCTCATATCCGTTTGCTTCAGTAAATTTTTCTTGAAGATCCTTATCGTTAGCTGTACGATATCCTGATTCATTTGGATCATTGTTGATGATACCAACTTTAATCAATGCGCCTGCGTCTGCTGCAGGTGCTTCTGCTTCTGCTTCCTCAACTGGAGCTGCTTCTTCTGTTGCTGCTGGTTCTGCTGCTGCTGGTGCTTCTTCTTTCGCGCCACATGCTACTAAACCAAGTACCATTGTTGTTGCTAAAATAACTGCTAAAACTTTGTTTTTCATAAATACTTTCCTCCTAAATCGATATTGTCTATCAAAGGACCATTCCTTCGATAGTCATATCATATAGCTCTTTTAGCAACAAATCCATTCAGATAAATCATTCAAAAGTTTGTTTTTTTATCTTCCTAAAATAATAGTTGATTTTTCTATTATAAAAGTTTGTTTTTCTATTTTGTTTTACTCAATCATCTCCTTCAGAATTTTTTCCACCACGGTACTGTGTTGGCGTCATTCCTTGTGTCTTTTTGAATAAATAGGAAAAATAATGTGGATCTTTGTAACCCACTTCCATACAAATCATACTGCTTCTTTTGCCTGTACATCGAAGCAACTCTTTTGCTTTGTTCATTCTGTAATCAGTCAGATACTTGATAAATGTTTGATCAGTATGTTGGCTGAAAATCATACTTAAATGATTTGGTGAAAAATTTACATGTGATGCAAGTAGATTAAGAGATAAATCCTCATCTGCATAATTCTTTTCAATGTACCGCATTACTTCATCAACAACGTCACCGTATCGATTGCTTGCTGCCTTCTCACGCAACTCTAGTGCTTTTTCAACAATTCTGATAATATATTTCATTGTACCCTCTGAACTTTGTAAAATTCCAGAAGCGATATCAAATGGTTCAATTTCATCCTTTTGAAACAGTAGTCCCTCCACAAATTCGGCAACACAAAAATATATATCCATCGCAATATACTGTCTGAACATATTAGACTCTATTGCACTAGCTCCCAGACCTTTAAAAAATTCTTCAACAAAGTAAATTGTTTCATCGACTTCACCAAGTTTTAGAAATTCCCATATCTTGCTCCTATCCATCTGCTTTGGATCAACATTACTAATATCAAATTCTTTCTCTTCTGAAGAAGATCCCTGATCCAATTCGGCACTATATAAAATAAGACTTTGCCTAACCAGATAACGATTAGCAAATGCATGACTTGCTTTTTCAAATGAAATAGGTAATTCTCTTAATCGATTGACAGGTACCCCAACACCTCCAAAATAGCGAACATGACTGTAATGCATCAATATTTCTTTCATTTTATTTAAATAATCATTCTGTATAAGCTCCAAGTCTTCTATAGAGTCCGCTTTGAATAAAAGTGCCTTTCCTTCAAGATTTCTGTCAAAAATTAATATATGTGTCTCTTCATCAATTCCTTTTAGTTTCTGTTCTATTTCTATGAGACTGTTCGAATATTCATCCTGTGCATGGTTCATTGATTGTGTAATAATTAACACTATGCTGTACCACATTGAAGAAAGATCAATGCTTAATCTACTTGCAATCTCTAATAACTCAGGCACAGACTTTGACCCAGTAACCAGATACTGAAATAAATTTTTCCTTTCTTGTAAGAAGATTTCTTCCATTTCCTTTTTATATTTTTCTCTAATCACAAGTTCTCTATGCTTTTCTTCTATTTTTGCTGCAAGTGCATCCACTTCTTCCAAAAGTTCACTACCACTGATTGGTTTCGTGAGATACTCAGCTACTCCAATTTTGATTCCTTCCTTAGCATACTTGAAATCCTCATATCCAGAAAGAATAATAATTTCTATCCAAGGAAATTCTTTTTTAATCAGCTTGCTCAATACTAATCCATCCATGAATGGCATTTTAATATCTGTAATTACAATATCAGGTTTCAATTTCTGAATCATTGGCAATGCTAGTTCGCCGTCACTAGCCTCTCCGCAAAACTCATACCCATGTGACTTCCAATCAATATTATTTTTGATTCCATCCCGTACCACAAACTCATCTTCTACCAAGAATACTTTTAACATAATCGTTCCCCTGTTTTTAATTTCTAGTAAGTTCTGCTATCTAAATATTGATTTACATTTTCTTTTGTGAATACATTTTCTTCAATGATATATAATTTTTCAATTTTCTCACCATTTTCAATTTTCCTTATGACTTCAGCAATCTTATCTCCCTGTTCGGGATTGCACTCAACATCTACATTAATCAATCCCTTATTTACCATTTCAAGTGCATCATGTGTAGCATCAAAAGATATCATTGTAATATCCCCGTCCACACCTACTGTTTGTCCTGCTTCTTGAATGGCTTCTATCGCCCCAAAGGTCATATCATCGTTTTGAGATACGACTACATCTATTTCTGGAAATTGTTTTAGAAGTGTCTCCATGACTTCTTTCCCTTTTGCCGTTGTAAAGTCACCACTAATCTGCTTTAATATATTCCAATTTTCATGTTTGTCAGCAATAGAATTAAAACCAATCGTTCTTCCAATCTGAGATGTGGAACCCATTGTACCCTGTAGCACAACAATATTTACCTCTTCACTAGTTTTATCTTTCAGATAGCCTTCCAACCATCTTCCTGCTTTTTCTCCCTCTTCACGTGTATCTGTACCAACCCGTGTGGTATATAAAGATTCATCCTTAATATTTACCGTACGATCAGCTAAGATAACTGGTATTTCAGCTTCTTTTGCTTCCAAAAGTACCGTTTCCCATCCATCTTCGGTCACTGGAGAAAAAATAATATAATCTACTCGTTGTGATATAAAGCTCCTGATTGCTTTGATCTGATTTTCCTGCTTTTGCCTAGCATTATTGAAAATTAAAAAATATCCGTTTTCTTTCGTTAATACCCTTTGTATGGATGCAGTATTAGCAGTTCTCCATAGAGATTCACTTCCGAGCTGAGAAAAACCAACTACAATTAAGTCACTGTCTGTACTTGTCTCTAATTCTTCTGAAGCAACTGGACCGAACATCCCACATCCCGAAATATGAGTCGCCATAAGTCCGATGACCAGTATCATCAAACAGTATTTTCTAATTCGACTAAAACTCATGCGACTCACCTCCCTTTTCTGTCACATCAAAAAGTTCTGCTGGTAGAACAATGCTTACGCAGGTTCCCTTATCTTTTGCAGAATCAATTGTCATGCCATACTCTCCTCCAAAGTTCATCCGTATTCTTTCATTTACATTGGCGAGTCCAAATCCTGTTTCAATCTCTTTGCAGGGACGTAGTATTTCAACACGCAATTTCTCAAGTTTCTCTGGCTCCATACCAACACCGTTATCTTCTACTGCAAGATAAATCTTATCTTCAGACAGGTGCCCAGTAATTGTAATTTTACCCTTTGCGCGCTTATATTTAATACCGTGATATAAAGAATTTTCTACTAACGGCTGTAATGTCAGTTTCAAAATCTTAAATGAATATAGTGCAGGATCAATATGAATCTCATATTCCAGAATATCTCTGTAACGTGCCTGCTGGATTTTCAAATAGCTTACAATATGAAGTTCTTCCTCTTGAATTGTAATATACTCCTTGCCTTTGCTAAGTACCAGCCTAAAAAAGTCAGATAAGAACACTACCATATTTACTGCATTATTTGAATCGTTACCCTCAATCAGCCAGACAATTGTATCTAACGTGTTGTATAAAAAATGAGGATTAATCTGTTCCTGTAGCAAACGTAGTTCTGCATAACGCATTTTTCTCTCATCTTCCTTGATTTTATTAACCATGACTTGCAACTTCTCTGTCATGTCGTTAACACTTTCTCCCAAAACCGCAATTTCATCTCTCGTATTAACCTGCGTCCGCACAGAAAAGTCTCCTTCTGAAATCTGATCCGTGACTTTGCATAATTTCCCGATTGGCTTTGTAATGCTGTTCAATACTAGTGCTGTTACTATAATTACAACTGCGACAATTAGCCCGACAATAATGATAATCCAAAAAATAAAGGAAGATACCTGCTTGTTCAGCTGCATTGTCAGATTTTCGATACTTTTTGTCTGATAATAAATGTAGTACTGAATGTCATCCTGTGTCAGCTCTGTAAGAATATAAATATTATTATCTAACATCTCAATATTTTCTTCGTACTGGCTCCCTTGTTCAAGATTGACCTTAATGTCATCTACACGATCCCTAAGTGTATCAATATTTCTTAATAAACTTTGAAGCCAGACCCGACTCTCACGATCAGTTGTGATGCGCTCTAGCTTCTTAAATTCATTCTGTAATTCTGATATCAACACATAGGGATCTTTTAACGAACTATCCTCGCTGATGGTGTCAAAAGTAACACCTCCTACTACAATTTTATAAATGCTTTCATCCATCTCTTCTTTAAAATTCAGGTTATAATTATTTGCAACTGTCATATTACCTACGATCTCATCATATGCGTTACTATAATTCGTAAGCGCAAAAATAAGGTAAATACAGATTCCAAGAAGAGGAAGTATTGTTACCATAACCAACATAATTAATTTATTCTTTAATGGAAACTTAATGTTCTCTTGCTTCATGTGAGTCCCCTTATTTATGATATCTTATATAAATTTGTATATCGTTGTTGTCTGGTAAGGCTGCTTTGCATCAAAGATTGCCTGTGGAAAATTTGGCTGATTTACATTGTTAGGATAATATTGCGTCTCCAAACAAAAACCACTCCTGTCTGTATAAACCACACCACCCTTTCCAACTGTTTCACTAATACAGTTTCCTGCATAAAATTGAACGCCAGGAAGATCTGTATATACCTCCATGGTTCTTCCTGCAACTTCATCTGTAGCAACTGCTACCTTCTTTAATGTGCCATCTGCTCCATCAATAACCCAATTATGATCATATCCTTGCACCATCGTAAGTTGTTTCCAATCATCATTAATTTGATCGCCTATTCTTTTAGGACTTCTAAAATCCATTGCAGTCCCTTCAACAGAAGTAATCTCTCCCGTAGGAATCGCTCCCAATACAATTGGCGTATAATTACTACATGCAAGCGTTAATAACGTGTCATAAATCTTTCCTTTATTATGTCCCGCCAGATTAAAGTAACTATGGTTCGTCATATTGATTACAGTCTTTTTGTCGCTTACCCCTTCATAATATATTTCCAAGGCATTGTCTTCTGTAAGTGTATAAGAAACTGATATTTCCAAGTTCCCCGGAAATCCCATTTCGCCGTCGGGGCTAAAATATGAAAAAATGACACTATTATCAGTTGTTTCTGCTGCCCATATTTTTTTGTGAAAACCAAGTTGCGCATCAGAATGTAAATTATTTTTTCCATCATTAACAGCAAGTTGATAGGTTACTCCGTCAATCGTAAATTTAGCATCTTCGATTCTATTTGCATTACGCCCTACAGTTGTACCAAAGAAACTTCCATTTACTTCATAATCCTTAAGGTTGTCGTAGCCTAAAACTATATCTTCTGCCTTACCTTCATTGTTTGGTACAAATAATGATACCAATATAGCTCCAAAATCTGTTACAACCGCTTTCATCCCTTTGCTATTCTCGAGTGTATACAAAAAACACTCTTTTCCGTCCTTTGTCTTCCCAAAACTTTTTTTTGTCATGCCCATGATTTCTTCCCCTCCACTATTATCGCTCATACTTTCTACATTACAATTCGCCCTTCAAGTGCTCGAAGCAACGTCACTTCATCTATATATTCAAGGTCGCCGCCGACAGGAACTCCACTTGCAATCCTACTTACTTTAATGCCCGATGGTTTAAT
Organism: uncultured Lachnospiraceae bacterium; assembly: GCA_964483155.1. GTDB lineage: Bacteria > Bacillota > Clostridia > Lachnospirales > Lachnospiraceae > JAAYYM01. The sequence continues at coordinate 18,893 of CAZAAC010000011.1, forward strand.
CAGTTTGCTAACATACATTGCCGTTGTCTCGCCTTCTAAACTAGAGTTAGTAGCAATAATAACTTCATCCACATCTCCTTGCAAGCGCTGCATTAATTCCTTAAGCTTAATGTCATTTGGTCCAATTCCAAGCATTGGTGATATTGCACCGTGTAATACATGATAAACTCCCTCGTATCTTCCCGTTTTCTCATATGCTGCCAAATCCCTTGGCGTTTCTACAACCATAATAACCTTTTTATCTCTTTTGGAATTCATACAAATAGGACATAATTCATTGTCTGTAAGCGTAAAGCACTGCTTGCAATAACGAATATTTTTTCTTGTATCAACCATTGTCGAAGCTAATCTCTCCACGTTCTCTTCAGGCATACTAATAAGATAAAAAGCCAGGCGCTGTGCCGACTTAGTACCTATTCCGGGCAATCGGGATAACTCTTCTATTAACCTGTTAATATATCCACTATATAACTCCATATTCTAATTACCTTTGCTTTGAGTCATTTGTTATTAATAAATGGTTTTTATATCACTTCCTACTTCAATAAAAATCAAAAAGGTAATCCCCCACCCATACCGATGCCACCAGTTAACTTTGACATCGTTGCCTGAGATTCTTCCTCCATTTTACGAAAAGCCTCATTCGTTGCTGCCATAATTAAATCTTCCAGCATTTCAATATCGTTAGGATCAACAACTTCTTCAGATAATTTTACTTTCGTTACTTCCTTTTTTCCCGTTACTGTTATTTCTACGGCTCCACCACCAACTATTGCCGTATATTCTTTTTCTTCTAACTCTTTTTGACTTTCTTCCATCTGACGTTGCATTTTCTGGGCCTGTTTCATAAGATTATTCATATTGTTGGGCATACCGCCTCCGGGAAATCCGCCTCTTTTTGCCATTTTTACTTCCTCCTACTATTTTTTATAATATCTAACTACTTTTTTTACTTCCTACTTTACTCCCTACTTTACTACCTGCTTTACTTCTTACTTTTCTTCAATCTCAATTTCCATATTAATTACTGACTTCAAATCGATATAGGATTGCTCAAATCCTTTTTCCTCTTCCAAACCCGTAATATCAAACTCAACCGTTTTTCCTATTCTATCTGCAATTGCATTCGCAATCTTCTTTTTATGTTCTTCTCTATTTAGCATCATGGCTGTTGTTATATTGGGAACTACAATTAAAAGCCTATCTTCTCCCACCATACTAAGCCTTGCTCCTTTTAAATTGGCTTTGTAAAGCCCATCCATTTCTCCTATGATTCTAGGCCATATACTAGCAATTGTTTTAACCTCTTCCGGAATAGCTTTGGGTAGTTCTGGTTTAGGAATACTCTGCCTGCTCAGCATATTTCCAGTCTGTGCTACAGTGGCTGACCCCGTTGTCTGTATATATGTTGGAATTCCCTTTTCGATCTTTTCTTCCAATTGTCTGATTCTATCAAGCAAAGACTCTATATCCGTCTCCATGCTCGGTTTGCAAAGCTTAATTAGCGCTATTTCAGTAAGAACTCTCTTCTGAGATGCATATTTAATCTGATTTGACAGTTCAGAAAATATTCTGATATAACGCATCAATATCTCTGCCTCTATCATATCTGCCTCTTCATGCAACTGTTGCATATTTTCAGCAGACACATTTAGCAAATCTTCAATTTCATCAGATGTTTTAAGCAATAACAAATTACGCAGATACCATGTGAAATCTACAACGAACTGAGATAGTTCTCTTCCTTGCATTACTATATCTTCAAGAATATGTACTGCACATAAAATATCTTGTCCCGTTACAGCTCGAAGCAATTTACCAAACACATTAGTGTCTACCGCTCCAAGCACATCCAATACTTTTGTATATGTGAGTTCCTCATCAAAATAAAAAGCTATACATTGATCCATTAAACTAATTGCATCGCGAAATGATCCATCAGCCGTTTTTGCAATATAACTAAGCGCTTTTTCTTCGACTTGTACTTTTTCTTCCGCCATCATTAAACGCAGTCTATTAACCATTGCATTAATTGTAATTCTCTTAAAATCATATCTTTGACACCTTGATAGAATCGTAATTGGAATTTTATGAACTTCCGTCGTAGCTAGTATAAAAATGACATATGGCGGTGGTTCTTCCAACGTCTTCAAAAGTGCATTAAAAGCACCAATAGACAACATATGAACTTCATCGATAATATAAACCTTATATTTTCCTTCTGCTGGAGAATAGGCTACCTCTTCGCGAATCTCTCGGATATTATCCACTCCATTATTTGATGCTGCATCTATCTCAATAACGTTCATAGAAGTGCCAGATGCAATAGACTTGCAACTGGCACATATACCACAAGGACTCCCATCTACTGGGCAATCACAATTAACTGCCTTTGCAAATATCTTGGCAATCGACGTTTTTCCAGTACCTCTCGTACCGCAAAACAAATAAGCATGTCCCACTCTATCTGCTTTTATTTGGTTTTTTAAAGTTTTTACTATATGATCCTGTCCTTTAACATCTTCAAAGTTGTCAGGTCTCCATTTTCTGTATAATGCGGTATAAGACATTTATACACCCCTGTTCCAGACTATTAATATTAATTACCAAAACTAATACCTAATAACTTTGCTTCTTTGATAATAGTCGCATTAGGTGAAACCATCTTTAGTTTCCCTGCAACATCAGCAAGTGGTATTTTGCCAACTTCTCTATTTACAATTCCCACCATATAACCATATTCTTCTTCCATAATCAACTCTGCAGCCGCTGTTCCTAGTCTGGACGCCAATACTCTGTCATAAGGATTAGGACTTCCACCTCTTTGCGTATGTCCTGGAACAGTAACTCTTATTTCTTGTCCTGTTTTTTTCATAATCTGTGCCGCAATATCATAAGAAACAGATGGATAACTACTCTTTTCTTGCTTCTCTTTTAGCTCTTTCTTAGAAAGTGCAGCATCCTCTTTAGAAATTGCACCTTCTGCAACTGCTAGTATCGTAAAAGCACTGCCTCTCTTAGTTCTATCATTAATTGCTTCAACTATTTTATCAATATCATATGGTATTTCAGGTATTAAAATAATATCTGCACCGCCTGCAATTCCTGCATTAAGAGTAAGCCAACCCACTTTATGCCCCATGACCTCTATAATAAATACACGTCCATGAGAAGCAGCCGTCGTATGAATACAATCGATAGCATTTGTCGCTATATCAACCGCACTTTGAAAGCCAAATGTCATATCTGTTCCCCATAGATCATTGTCAATTGTTTTTGGCAATGTAACAATATTTAAGCCTTCTTCTTTTAAAAGATTTGCTGTTTTATGAGTTCCATTACCTCCTAATATTACGAGACAATCCAAATTTAATTTATAGTAATTATGTTTCATTGCCTCTACTCTATCAAGACCGTTTTCATCTGGCTCACGTATTAGTTTAAATGGCATTCTCGAACTACCAAGTATTGTACCACCTCTCGTTAAAATTCCTGAAAAATCAGAAAAATCCAATCTGCGATAATTGCTATAAATTAGTCCTTTATAGCCCTGAAAAAATCCATAAATCTCCACTTCATTTGGTCCAAGCGTATACCAAAGTGCTTTTACTACACCACGCATAGCTGCGTTTAAAGCCTGGCAATCTCCTCCGCTTGTTAACATTCCGATTTTTTTCATAAGAACACATCCCCTCTCAGTTAATTCTATTTTTAGTATATAATATTTCTGACTAGGTCACAACCTTAATCCATTGATTTTTATTTATATACGTTTTCTCAATATCTAAGCACCATATACTGTTTCCGTTACTGTCTTCTTCTTGCTTTATGAATCCCATTAATTCATAAAAATTTTGAACCATTTTATTCTTTGCAGTCGGATAATAATACCCAATAATGTTTTTTATGCCTGCTGCCCTGCATTTTTCAACCAACTCGTCCATCATAGCATACTCCATGTCTCTCTTTAATACGCGGCAACTCATAATCCATAAATCGATTTTTAGAATAGCTTCTTCACATTTTCCAATCACTACCGACACTACTCCATTGTCTCCAAACTTATCCTCCAGTTTTCCATATAAATCTACATATTTTGATGATGATGCTATCTCTTCTATCTCTGTCCTTGTATATCTTTTTGTAGTTAAATTAAATTGATTGCTTTTATTGGTTAACTGTGCAATTCTCTCAAAATAAACACCTTCAAAAGGTTTAATCGTACCAACCATCTTTAGTGATTTCAGATATTCATCATAATTATCAAAGTTCTGCTGTAATTGAAAACGTTTTGCATTTTCGTGATACATTTTATTTCTATCTACATCATCTGTAGACAAATTTGTTACTTCAAAATATCCTCCTCTGTCAAGTATATGTATGTAGTTTTCAACACTTCCTATCTCAGGTGCAATGACGCCCTGTACCTGTGACTTAATAATTTCTCTCTCTGCTGGATTATCATCCACAAATACAAAAGCTTCTGGCAATAAATTCAATTCCTGTGCAATCTCAATAAGGTTATGGCTTTTCGGTTCCCAGTTCGCTTTAATTGAAATAAAATCTTCTGGTTGTAAATTGCTATCGGGATGCCGCAATCCCGCAATTGCATTTTCATAATCATTTTTTGAGCAAATATTCAAAATAGTGCCTATAGTTTTCTGTTCTTTGATATATTCCTGAAATTCACTATACACTTGTCCTATTGAGGTTTCCTGACCTATTTCTAGTTGATCAACACCATCGTCTCCAACAATTCCGCCCCATAGCGTGTTATCCAAATCAAGAACTAGCGCTTTTTTATTTTTTCCGTATATAGATTTTATAATATTTGTAACACTGTAGGCAAGTGATGGTATTGCTTCTAGACATAATGCATACTTATACATATGCCAATAAAGCGGTGCCGACCACTCATCTAATCCATAGCTTGCTGCTAAATAATTCAAATCATGAATATAAAAATCTTTATGCTCCTGTGCATAAGAGACAAACATCTGATTTATTCGGTTTACATAATTCACTTTCCCGTGTATATCCGATACCTCTTTGTTTCCTAATAAACGATACATTGGATACTCAAAATTATTCTGTATCACCGGACAATGATAAACGGTTGCTATCTTATCCCACATGTTACTAAAATGCTGATACTCTTCCTGCAACATTTCTTCTACCTCGCCTGCTGTCTGCAATAAGGTTGGATAATATCTAATATTGCGATTAGAAGTATGGATAAATATTATATCTGGAGCAAATGCAAGCAACTCCTGACTATCAAACATAATCTCTTCCCAATACTTTGCATACTCACACTCATAAAAGGTTGCTTTAATGCCCTGCTTTAATAAAAACAAATCCATTATTTGACACACATCATGTGTTGTAGAACCACCTAAAACAGCAATTTTTTTTTCGATAAAAGTTGCTTTTGACTCCATTAATTCTCTTTTAATTGCTCTTTTTTTCTTGATAATATACCTGTTGTCAAACGGATATTCTAATGCTTTCACAATCTAATCCCTCTCTTAATCTCGTTCTATGTACAACTATTACTATATAACCTAAATCCATCAGTGAGTACACACTTCCTTTTCTCATATAGTGCACTGACAAAATCCATGATATCTGTTATTTTTTCCTGAAAAGCCATGCCCCCACCCAATAAGTCTGTTACATGCATATCAGAGCCTGCTGTAATTGAAAAATTGTGCTCTTTTGCATACAAAATTGCTTTTTTATCAAAATCCGAATTTTTATGATGAAGACTGTTTGGATTTGAATGTGAAGCATTTACCGCTTCGACCGCATCTATATACTTTGGGAATAAACGAATCTCATCAATATAGAACTCTTCTCTAAATGGATGTGCATGTACTACTATTCCGCCCCCTTCGTGGACGAGCTGATATTGCTCTTCTATAGACGCTTCTCTTATTTCAGGGTGTTGTAGTAGCCACTCCTTGTTCAAACCATAGACTAAAAATTCTGTCCCTTTATATCCTGATTCCCAACCCCAAAATACTTGTAATCCTATCTGTTCTCCCTCTGCTTTCGCATCTGCATAACCTTTATAAAATTCCTCCACCCATTCTTTCCATGGCAAACCACGATTCACCGCCGTATTTCCATAAAAAAAATGATCTGTAATAATAATTCCTGTATATCCTGCTTTTTTATATGCTTGCGCCATTTGTGCACCTGTATATTCCCCGCAAGCACTAGCTTGTTTTGTATGTACATGTGTATCATACAGATAAGGATATTCCTTATCTTTCCATGTTTTATTCATTTTTTTGCACCTTTTTCTTAGTCTTTATATTATAACCTTTTTTTTGTTTGATTAAAACTACTATTTATATTTGACTTCTTTCACATATTTGTATTATACTTTTACAGAATAATCAGCGCAATTATTATTCTATAACTTGGAGTCGTATCGAAGAGGCTGTAACGAGACTGATTCGAAATCAGTTTGTCCTTTATTGGGCACGAGGGTTCGAATCCCTCCGACTCCGTAAAAAGTTCACATGTAAGTGTGAACTTTTTTATGTTAATAAAGTAACTTTTTAAGTTCAATAGCCTCTTAATACAATTCTTCTCTCTTTAAATATAAAGCGGGAAATGTGTTAAAAACACCGCATTTCCCGCTTTCAAAACAATACAAAATAAAAACTCTCTACATTTTTTTATTATATTATGCTTTTACTACTTCTCTCTTTTGTTTCTAAAGAAGCTTTAATAAATTCTTTAAATAATGGGTGTGGTTTATTTGGTCGACTTTTAAATTCTGGGTGAAATTGTACACCAACAAAAAAAGTGTTCTCTTTAATTTCTATCGCTTCTACTATCATTTCATCAGGTGATGTACCGCTTATCGTTAATCCACTACTTACCATAATGTCTTTGTATTCATTATTAAACTCAAAGCGATGTCTGTGTCTTTCATTTATAAGTTCTTCTCCATAAATCCTCTTTAGTACAGTGTCATTTGCTATTTTACATGGATAACTCCCAAGGCGCATGGTTCCACCTTTGCGAACAACCGCCAACTGTTCTTCCATCAAATCAATAACCAAATGCTTTCCCGTCTCATCAAATTCTCTGGAATTTGCATTATCAAGTCCACAAACATTTCTGGAATATTCTATTACTGCTATTTGCATACCAAGACAAATTCCAAAATAGGGGATATTGTTTTCTCTTGCATACCTGCAAGCTTGTATTTTTCCTTCTATCCCTCTGTCACCAAAACCTCCTGGCACAAGTATTCCATCAATCCCGCTTAATTTTTCAGATGCGTTTTCTTTTGTAATCTGTTCACTGTCTACCCATTCTATATCAACTTTGGCATCATTCACATATCCACCATGATACAATGCCTCACGAACTGAAAGATAAGCATCGTGTAGTTGAACATACTTACCCACAATTCCGATTTTGACTGTTTTAGTTCTATTTTCAATCGCTCTAATCATCTCTATCCAGTCGCTCATATCTGGCTTTGGGCTTTCTAAATGCAAATGTCGACAGGCAACTTCGTCCAAGCCAAATTCGTGTAGCATCAAGGGTACTTCATATAAACATGATAGCGTATGGTTTTCAATAACACAATCTCTTGATACATTGCAAAATAGTGCTATTTTGTCCTTAATTTCTTGCTCTAGCGGGCGATCTACTCTTGTAACAATAATATTTGGATTAATACCAAGTGCACGCAATTCCTTTACAGAATGTTGTGTCGGTTTTGATTTATGCTCATCTGAACCACTTAAATAGGGAACCAATGTTACGTGAATAAACAGACAATTATCCAACCCGATTTCCAATGATAACTGACGAATTGCCTCTAAAAATGGCTGACTCTCAATATCACCAATCGTACCACCTATTTCTGTAATTAAAATATCTGCCATTGAGCTTTCTGCTCCCATATTAATAAAATGCTTTATTTCTCCAGTAATATGAGGAATAATCTGAACAGTTTGTCCTAAATATTCGCCTTTTCTTTCTCTATTAAGCACATTCCAATATACCTTACCACTCGTTAAATTTGAATATTGATTTAAATTTTCATCAATAAATCTTTCATAATGGCCAAGATCTAAATCTGTCTCGGCACCATCATCTGTAACAAACACTTCGCCATGTTGATATGGGCTTAGTGTCCCTGGGTCTACATTCATATATGGATCCAGCTTTTGACTGGCCACTTTATATCCTCTCATTTTTAGAAGCCTTCCCAAAGAAGCCGCCGTAATTCCTTTTCCTAGTCCAGATACAACACCACCGGTCACAAATATATACTTGGTTATCATATTTCTACCACCCCTTCATATATTTTTTTACAATTTCCTGTCATATATACTCTCCTACCATCATAGTTTATTTTTAGTCGTCCTCCCGGCAAAATAACGTCTATCTCGCTATCTCTGCTACATAACCCGTTTTCTATTGCTGCTACCGCCGCAGCACATGCACCAGTACCGCAGGAAATCGTTTCTTGATTTCCTCTTTCCCACACTCGCATCTTAATTGTATTTTCATCTATAATCTTAACAAATTCAGTATTAATTCTTTCCGGAAATTGGTCATGATATTCAAACTTGGGACCAATTATTTTTAAATCTAGATTTGATACTTCTGGTAAAAAAGTCACACAATGTGGGTTGCCAACTGACAGGCATGTCACTTGATACTCTTTTCCATCTACTAACAAAGGTTCTTTAATACACTCCTCTTTATCATAAATAACTGGCACATTTTTTGCTGTTAGATCAATTTCTCCCATATCTACTTTCGCCATATAGGCCAAACCATGCTGCTTCATAACTTCTACCGTACGGATTCCACTTAATGTCTCAATAGTTACAGTCACATTATCTACAAGCTTATTATCTACAAAATACTTTGCAATGCAACAAGCTGCAGTACCACACATTTTTCCTTCACTTCCATCTAGATTAAAAATACGCATCTTAACATCTGCTATACTAGAGGGACACATAATAACAACACCGTCACCTCCGATTGCATAATGGCGATCAGTTAATATTAAGGGTAAACATTCTGGACAGTCAATTTGTTCTTTCATACAATCAAAATAAATGTAATCGTTGCCACATCCTTGCATTTTAATAAATTTTAAGCTTTTACGTTCTCTACGCATTATATTAAGATTTACAAGTTCTGTTGTCATTTCTCCGACTCCACTTATCAAAGTATCAGCCACTGCCTCTGCTGTATCCAATGCAGTCAGACATGGAATCCCTAACTGACTTGCTTTTCTACGAAGTTTAACACTATCCCTTGCAGGATTACGCCCTTTTGCTGAAGTCGAAATGATATAATTAATTTTCCCACTTTCAATTAACTTCATTGCATTATTCTCACCCTCAAAAATCTTATCCGTATGTTCTACTTCAAGACCAGCAACACGAAGAACATGTGCATTGCCCTCTGTGGCATATAGTTTAAATCCATGCTCAGCAAATTTTCTTGCAATTGGAGCAATTTCACCTTTATCACTTTTTTTAACACTAATAAATACACCACCTGCTTTGTATAACTTACAACCCGATGCCAACAGTCCTTTATACAATGCTTCCTTTAAATTCTTACCAATGCCCAATACCTCGCCCGTTGATTTCATTTCCGGCCCTAGTTGTGTATCCACATCGGTCAATTTTTCAAAAGAAAATACCGGTACTTTCACAAATGTATATGGTGGTACAGGAGATATACCTGTTCCAAATCCTAACTCTGATAATTTTATATCAAAACTTGTTTTAACAGCTAGTTCACACATTGGGATTCCAGTTGCCTTACTTAAATATGGAATCGTGCGACTTGCTCTTGGATTTACTTCTATTATAAAAATTTCTTCATTTGCTACAATATACTGTACATTTATGAGTCCTCTTGCATTCAGAGCAATTGCTAGTCTTCTAGTAATATCTACAATCCGATCTGCCATAGTATCATCAATATGTGGTGCAGGATAGACTGCAATACTATCTCCTGAATGAATACCTGTTCTTTCAATATGTTCCATGATACCAGGAATTAGTATATCCTCTCCATCACAAATAGCATCTACTTCTATTTCGCGTCCATTAATATATTCATCAATCAATACCAAATTATCTGGATTCTGTTCCAAAATTACCTGCATATATTCTATTATATCTGCATCCTCAAACGCAATAATCATATTTTGACCGCCAAGCACATACGATGGTCGCATTAATACTGGATACCCTACTTCGTTTGCAGCATTTAATGCTTCCTCTGTATTTATTACTGTAAAGCCTCTTGGTCTTTTAATCTCTAGTTCTTCCAACATTTCATCAAATCTCTCCCGATTTTCTGCTTTATCAATGCTGTCTGCGCTAGTTCCTAAAATTGTAATACCGGCATCATCCAAGTATTTAGTGAGTTTTATGGCCGTCTGTCCGCCAAAAGCTACAAATACGCCAATTGGCTGTTCTGAAGCTATAATGTGAAGTACATCTTCTTTATTTAGCGGTTCAAAATACAGGCGGTCTGCAATATCAAAGTCTGTCGATACTGTTTCTGGATTATTATTTATTACAATTACCTCATACCCGAGCTTTTTTAAAGACCATACACAATGTACACTCGCATAATCAAATTCAATACCCTGACCAATTCGAATAGGCCCTGACCCAAACACAATTACTTTTGGTCTTCTAGATTTGTTTATAAATGGAAGTGCTTCATTTTCTGCTCCCATGCGTTTAGTATCATATGTTGCATAAAAGTAAGGTGTCTCTGCTGGGAATTCACCCCCGCATGTATCAACCATTTTATATACTGGGATTGCTTTTTCTAATACTTTTTGTCCACTCAGTTTTTCAATTGTATCATCCAAATAGCCAAATCTTTTCCCCTTTTCATATAGTTCTTGTGTCAGTAATTCTTTCGCTAATGCTTTTTCATAATTTACTAACTTTACTAATTTGTATAAAAAGAATTTATCAATCTTTGTAATCTCATGAATTTCATCCACACTAATTCCGCGTTTTAGTCCATCAAAAATGTAAAACAATCTTTCGTCTGTCGCATGTCCAATATATTGTATTAATTCAGTATCAGACATTTCACTTGTTTTATCTAGATTACAAGATGAAAGTCCTATCTCTACTCCACGTACCGCCTTCATCAAGGCCATCTCAAATGTATCAGCAATAGCCATAACTTCTCCAGTTGCTTTCATTTGGGTGCCAAGTTCTCGTTTCGCATAAATAAACTTATCAAATGGCCATTTCGGAAATTTTACTGCCACATAATCTAATGTTGGTTCAAATGCAGCATAAGTGTTTCCCGTAATATCATTTTTTATCTCGTCCAGTGTATATCCAATAGCAATCTTAGTTGCTACTTTAGCAATCGGATATCCTGTTGCTTTAGACGCAAGTGCAGAAGAACGAGATACTCTTGGATTAACTTCGATTACTGCATATTCAAATGATTCTGGATTTAAAGCAAACTGACAATTACAGCCTCCTTCAATTTTTAAAGCTTGAATGATTTTTAATGCAGCACTACGGAGCATCTGATATTCTTTATCTGCAAGAGTCAATGCAGGTGCTACAACAATGCTATCACCTGTATGAACTCCTACTGGATCAAAGTTTTCCATTGAGCAGACAGCAATACAATTATCATTACTATCTCTCATTACTTCAAATTCAATTTCTTTCCAGCCTGAAATACAACGTTCTACTAGAATTTGATGAATTGGTGATAATAACAAACCGTTTGTTCCAATTTCACAAAGCGTTTGCTCATCCTCCACAATCCCACCACCACTTCCGCCAAGTGTAAATGCAGGACGCACAATTACAGGATATCCGATTTTTTCTGCAAACTTTATAGCACCGTCTATTTCATTAACGATTACGGAAGGAATAACTGGTTGCCCGATTTCTTCCATAGTATCTTTGAACATCTGTCTATCTTCTGCTTTATCAATTGTCTCTGGTGATGATCCAAGAAGAACCACACCGTTTTCTTCAAGAAATCCAGACTTTGCAAGCTGCATACACAAAGTAAGTCCTGTCTGACCGCCAAGACCTGATAAAATACTATCTGGTTTTTCTTTCAAAATAATCCTTTTTATTGTTTCTACTGTCAGGGGCTCTAAATAAATTTCATCTGCCATCACATTATCTGTCATAATTGTAGCAGGATTAGAATTTATCAAAACCACTTCTATCCCCGCTGCCTTAAGCACGCGAAGAGCCTGTGTCCCCGCATAATCAAATTCAGCCGCCTGCCCTATCACAATAGGTCCTGAACCAATTAATAATGTTTTCTTGATATTTAAGTTTAATGGCATGTTGGTCCCTCCGTATTAGTACTCTTGCTATTTATAGAACTTTTAGTATCACAAAAAGACTGATTTTTATATTCCTTTATCATTTCAATAAAATAATCAAATAAGAATGCACTATCTCTTGGACCACCACAAGCTTCTGGGTGAAATTGAACAGAGAAAGCCGGCTTTCCAATATAATCAATCCCTTCACACGTATTATCATTGGCATTAATAAAAGATACTCTGGCTTTTTCTTCATCTATACTTTCTGCAACAACCTCATACCCATGATTCTGACTAGTTATATATACACGTTTTGTTATTGTATCTTTCACAGCCTGATTGGCGCCCCGATGACCATATTTCATCTTTTTTGTCTGAAAACCGTTTGCCAGTGCTAAAAGTTGATGTCCCAAGCAAATACCGAAAATAGGAATTCCTAAATCATATAATTTGTAAATAGTATCTATGGCTTCTTTATTTTCCTTTGGATCTCCTGGCCCATTAGTCAACATCACACCATCAGGCTTAAATGCCAAAATCTGTTCTTTTGTCGCATTATACGGCATAACACATATATCACAATTTCTTAATAGTAATTCGCGTTTAATATTTTCCTTTAATCCAAAATCAAGTACTGCTACTCTATATTTCCCAATCTCAGCTGCTTCCTCATATTTTTCTTTTACAGATACTTTTGCAACTGGTCTCATCATTTGATACTTTTTTAATTCTTCTAAATCTATTGTATCAACATTTTCTGTAATTACACCATTCATCGTTCCATATTCACGAAGCATTTTTGTAAGTGCTCGCGTATCAATGTCGTATAATCCTGTCATTCCTCTACATTTAAAAAAAGTGTCAATATCCTCTTCGCTTCTAAAGTTGGAAGGATCCTGACACCACTCTTTCACAATATAGGCACTTGCCCCTATAAAGTTACTTTCGAAATCGGTGGGTATTATTCCATAATTTCCAATAAGAGGGAAGGTCTGCACTACAATTTGTCCAGTATAACTAGGGTCGGTAAGGGTTTCTAGATATCCGGTCATACCTGTCGTAAATACAACCTCTCCGAAAACCTCTTTTTCAATACCAAAATAGTAACCCTGGAAAATCGAACCATTTTCCAAAACCAAATAAACCTTTTTCATCTCTAATCCTCCAATTCCCGCTTATTACAATTTGAATGCTCATTTTTTTCATAGCCCGTAAAGCATCTCGTACAAAAATCTAATGAACAGTCTGCACATGCATTTTTTAAACCACTTACGCTAATAAATGCTATACTATCCGCTCCAATCTGTTTTCTAATATCATCTAGACTCATCCTATTTGCAATTAAATTTTCTTCATTGTCAATATCTGTGCCAAAATAACAAGTATAACGAAATGGTGGGGATGATATCCTCATATGAACCTCTTTTGCCCCTGCTTCTTTTAAAGCCCGAACAATATTTGCAGAAGTTGTACCCCTGACAATTGAATCATCTATCAATACGATTCGTTTTCCTTCAATATTTACCCTCATCGGATTCAATTTCAATTTAACTGCATTCTCTCTTTGTGCCTGAGATGGAAATATAAAACTTCTTCCAATATATCGATTTTTTGCAAATCCTGATATTAATGGTAGTCCACTTTCTTCTGCATACCCAACAGCTGCCTCAAGACCACTATCTGGAACTCCACATACAGCATCTGCCTCAACAGGCGCTTCTTTTGCCAACACTCGTCCCATTTCAAATCTCGCTTTATATACACTTTGATGATCTAAAACCGAATCTTGTCTGGCAAAATATACATATTCAAAAATACACATACTAATATCTGATGAATCCAATACTTTTTCAGAAAATGTTTCTTTTCCATCTTCTATAACGACTATCTCGCCTGGACCAATATCCTTCACAAAATGAAAGCCACAGCTATCCAAAGCACATGACTCAGATGCAATTACCATACCCGCTTCATTTTCCCCAATACATAATGGTCGAAATCCGTGTCTATCTCGAATTGCTACTAATTGCTTATGACTGGTCATAACAATTAACGAAAAAGCCCCCTGTAATTCCTTGGCTGCGGCAATAATACCTTCTATTGTATCTTTCTTTTTCACAATATAATAAGCAATCAGTGCCGAAACCACTTCGCTATCAGAACTTGCTACAAAGTCGATTCCTTCACTAAATAATTCATCACGTAATGCTTTAGCGTTCGTTATATTTCCATTATGTGCCATCGCAATACGTCCTGTTAAATATTCTGTTACAAAAGGTTGTACATTTTCCTTTGTATTATTTCCTGTTGTACTATATCTGGTATGTCCTATTGCTAAATGTGCAGGTGAAAGTTCTATAATCCTTTCTCCATGAAAAACTTCGCTTACCAATCCCATATCCTTATGCATCTTAATCGCCTGTCGTGACAAGACTGCTATACCAGCCCCCTCCTGTCCACGATGCTGTAACGCAAGCAATCCATTATAAACAATTCCCGCTGCATCTTCTGATTTTACACTAACACCAAATACTGCACATTCTTCATGTAACTTGTTTTTCATATCATAACCTTCCTATTGTTCATAAGTACTTAAAATTCCTAACGCGATTTCCTTCCGTGGTGATCGCATATCCATTGCCTGTTTTTCAATATACTTGTGTGCATCTTCTTCGGACATTCCTAAATAAGAAATTAATACGCACTTTGCTCTTGATATTAACTTAATATCTTCTAGCTTTTCCTGCAATTTTTCCTTTTCCTTTTGCATCATAAAAAGACGCTTTTGCGCAACCTTTGCAAGCTTTAAAGCGCTCCATAACATCTGCCTGTTTATTGGTTTGCCAACAGTAATAACTCCATAGTCTTCCACTTTTTCTGCTATTTCATCGAGTTGCTCCACTTTAACAACTAATATCACTTGACAAATATTCTTTTCCGCAATATGAATAGAAAGTTTCTCTCCTAAATCAAATTTCAAAGGAGCATTAATTAAACAAATTTCAAAATCACGTTCAATTAATATGCGTTTTGCTTCTTCACCGTTATGAGCCACAACAACTTCAGAACAGAAATTTTGAGATAAAAAGCTGGTGAAAAACTCAATTCCTTTTTGGGTTTCGCTCACTAACAGGACACTTCCCATAAATCCAGCCCCTTTCCTCTCCTAACATTTAATTCTGTACTATTGTTTCTAAAAATCTATCACAAATTATTTTTTTCTTTAATGCAGATAAAAATTGACTTTCCTTTGCATAAGAAACTGCTTCGTCAAAACTTTCCGGAATCCGGCTAAATGTGTCTTCCTGCATTGCTTCCATTTCTTTCATATCATAATCAGCTGCTTCTGGAAGTTGTTCATTATTCTGAATTCCTTCTATACCTGCACTAATTAAAATAGCGAAAGCAAGATATGGATTAATACAAGAATCTGGTGATCGCAACTCAAATCTTTGTTTAAAACCTGTAGCTGCTGGAATACGTATTAACTGAGAACGATTTTCTCTAGACCATGTAATAAATTTTGGTGCCTCATATGAACCAAATCGTTCATATGAACTTGGTAAAAGATTTAAAAATATTGTTATTTCTTTTATCCTTTTCATAATTCCAGCCATAAAAGAATCTACTATCTGCTTATTTGATTCATACATATTAATACCGTTTTCAAATAAAGAAATATTAATGTGAAGTCCGTTCCCACTTTGTCCTGGTATTGGTTTTGGCAAAAAACACGCACTCAAGCCATTTCTTTCTGCAATCACTCCAATCACATTTTTCAATGTCAGAAAATTATCTGCTGTTGTTAACGCATCAGCAAATTTAATATCTATTTCATTCTGACCTGGACCAGTTTCATGATGTGAGGTCTCAGGAAGAATACCCATATCCTCTAAACATAAGCAAATTTCTCTTCGAATGTTTTCTCCCTTATCAATTGGGGCAATATCTAAATAAGTTCCGTTATCGATTGGGATATCAGTTGCTTTCCCATTTTCGTCATTTAAGAACAAATAGAATTCACTTTCTACTCCTATTCGACATCCATATCCTTTTTTTGCTAATTCATCCATTGTTTCCTTTAGAAACGTTCTGGCATCATATATAAATGGAGACCCGTCTGGATACTTTATATCACAATAAAATCTAATAACCCTTCCTTGCTGTGGTCTCCATGGAAGAATATTCATAGTTGTTGGATCCGGAACTAAAAACAAATCTGACTTAGCTGTTCCTCCAAATCCAATAATTGAAGAAGCATCAAATGGGATTCCCTTCTCAAATGCTCGTTTTAATTCATTTGGCATAATAGATATATTCTTTTGTGTCCCCAATAGATCACAAAAAGCTAATCGAATGAATTTAACATCATTTTTTTTAACAAATTCTAAAACCTCATCAATTGTTATGCTCATAACATCCTCCTTCATTTACTATATATTGAATAAGTGGTAAATTCCTATTTACATCAATAGAAGCATCCTATCCTTTACTATTGTCATTAGCAATATAACTATTTGGATTAGATGTCTCTATTATTTAATATAGCTCTATTCTTATCAAATTTTATCACATTATCACTTAATAGAAAAGAAATTCTTTTCTATTAAATATACCCCTCCTCAAATCTAAAATACCCAATATGGTAAAGATTATTAAATTTTTACTTGCTCTTTCAGCATATAAAAAAAGTTCATTGTATAATGAACGCCTCTGTTCACAAATATTTTCTTGTATATTTTCATACATCGTATCTTACTACAAGCTTTCTTATTTGTAAAGGATAAATGTGTTTTTATCAAGAAAGCAGATAACATATTTGTCATCTGCTTTCCAAAAGTAATTAATCGTTCTTATTTTTTAATGCCTTTATTCTACATCTTGCAATGCTGCATAACCTTCTTCTCCAGTTCTAACCTTAATAACATTTTCAACATCATAAATAAATATTTTTCCATCTCCAATGTGACCTGTATATAGTATTTTCTTTGCTGTTTCAATAACCTGACTAACAGGAACCTTACACACTACCATCTCTACTTGAATCTTAGGAAGTAATGATGGCTCTATTTCTACACCTCGATAGTGCTCTGGCTTTCCTTTCTGTAAACCGCATCCCATAACATGAGAGACTGTCATACCTGTTATACCTATTCCAAGCATTGCATTTTTTAATGGCTCTAACATGCGATCTTTACATACAATCTCTATTTTAGTCATCTTAACATTATTATCACCTAATTCCGTAAAAGAAAAGACCTTTTCTACTGGAACAGCTTCTGCTACAGGTGTATCTCCCGTTACATATGTTGCGTCTACATATTCATAACCATATTTCTCAATTGCAGGTTCAAAATCTGCATATGCGTTTGGAAGACCATGTTCCGTTATATCAAGTCCCATAATTTCTTCTTCTACTGATGCACGAAGACCATGAAATTTTTGTATTAATTTAAATGCAATTATCATACAAACTGTAGTCCATGCTGCAACTGCAACGATTCCTACAAACTGTACTAATAACACATTTAGTCCTGCCATAAAGTCAGTTCCGTGAATCAATGCATAAATTGGACCATCTACTCCTGCAGGCGCTGTAGATGTGGATAACAGACCAGCTGCAATTGTTCCCCAAATACCGTTTCCACCATGCACAGCTATTGCACCAACAGGATCATCAATATGCAATTTTAAATCGATAAATTCAACAAGAACTACAACAAGAACTCCTGAGACAATACCTACTATAATAGAACCAACAGTATCAAGATTTGCACATCCTGCCGTAATACCAACCAAACCTGCAAGAGATGCATTTAAACACATAGAAACGTCTGGTTTTTTATTATGAATCCATGTATAAATCATGCATACTGTAGTAGCTAATGCTGGTGCTATCGTAGTCGTAAGAAATATAGAGCCCATTTCTGTAATACTTGTTGCAGCAGCTCCATTAAATCCATACCATCCAAACCATAAAATAAATACACCTAATGCTCCTAATGTTATAGAATGTCCTGGAATAGCATTTACTTTTTCTACTTTTCCACTATCTTTATTTTTTACATACTTTCCAATTCTTGGGCCTAGAATTGCTGCACCAACCAAAGCTGCAACACCACCTACCATATGAATTGCACTACTTCCTGCATAATCAATGTATCCCAATTGTCTAAGCCATCCACTGCTATTCCATATCCATCCAGCTTCAATCGGATAAACAATTAATGAAATGATTGCTGAGTAAATACAATATGCTGAAAATTTTGTTCTTTCTGCCATAGCGCCAGATACAATCGTTGCTGCTGTAGCAGCAAAAACAAGGTTAAATACAAAGCTAGAAGCATTTACCTCTATAAAAGTACTAAAATCAGTAAAAATTTGAAAATTAGGAGCTCCAAACAGTCCAAATATATAGTTTTCAGACATCATTAGAGAAAATCCTAATACTGCAAATGCAACCGTACCAATACAAAAATCCATTAGATTTTTCATAATAATATTGCCTGCATTTTTTGCTCTTGTAAATCCCGTTTCCACCATAGCAAAGCCGCATTGCATAAAAAATACCATTGCAGCACCAATTAAAAACCAGACACCAAAAGTTGTTTCATTTGCTAATGTCAATGCATCAGCAGCTGTAGAAATGTTTAACATAATTTTCTCCTCCTTTTTTTAACTTCTTATAAAACAAAAAACGTGTTATCTATATAGATAACACGTCTTTGTGTTTATAAATTATTAGATTGTTATTAATTCTTTGTGCTTATAATAATACTATTTAATACTATAAAGAATTTCTGCATAAGTCGGATATTCCCAGTATTTATTTGGCGTTATTGTCTCTAATTCATCAACAATCACTCTTAGTTTGTTCATATCTGCAAAAATCACTTCTCTATGATATTTTGCCATTTCATAAGCATCTTCAATTTCTTTTACATCCAACATTGCTTTTTCTAAATCAGCTAATTTGCTCATCATACTGCCAGATAATTTTGTAACCTTAGTAAGAAGTGTTTCTTCCATCGTTCCTTCTATATCCATACCTATTGCCTTCTTTGAAACCATTGTATCTGCCAAAGTTTTTTCAAAAGTAAGAACCGAATTAACAACACCTTTTTTTACCATATTAATCATTGTTACAGCTTCAATATTAATGATTTTAAAGTAATTCTCCAATAATATCTCATATCTGGATAATATTTCTGTTTCCGTGAAAACTTTGTGCTTTGTGAATAAATCTATGCTCTCTTTAGAAATGAATTTTGGCAATGCTTCAATAGTAGATTTTAAATTAGACAAACCTCTTCTCTTTGCTTCTTCAAGCCATTCTTCACCATATCCATTTCCATTAAATATAATGCGTTTATGTGCTGCCAATGTTTCTTTAATTAATTTATTCAATTCTTCGTTAAAATTCTTACTATTTTCTAAAGCATCAGCAAACTTCGAAAGACTATCTGCAACGATTGTGTTCAATACTACATTTGGCCCAGAAATAGATAGTGAGGATCCTAAAGAGCGAAATTCAAATTTATTTCCTGTAAAAGCAAATGGTGATGTTCTGTTTCTATCTGTAGTGTCTTTTGGAAAATGTGGTAAAACAACTGCTCCAATTGACATTAAAGATTTCTCTTTATCTTCATGTAAAGTTCCATTTTCAATTGCTTCCAGTATTTCTT
This sequence comes from uncultured Lachnospiraceae bacterium, assembly GCA_964483155.1. Lineage (GTDB taxonomy): Bacteria > Bacillota > Clostridia > Lachnospirales > Lachnospiraceae > JAAYYM01. The sequence goes on from CAZAAC010000011.1 coordinate 38,924, forward strand.
TTAATTCATCTCCAAGAAATACTGACATAATTGCTGGAGGCGCTTCATTTGCACCAAGTCTATGATCATTGCCCGCACTTGCAACTGATACGCGTAATAACTCCTGATACTCATCTACTGCCTTAATTATTGCTGTCAAGAATAATATAAATTGTGCGTTCTGTGAAGGTGTCGTTCCTGGTTCTAATAAATTAACACCTGTATCTGTAGAAATAGACCAGTTATTGTGTTTTCCAGATCCATTTATCCCAGCAAATGGTTTTTCATGTAACAGACAAACCATATTATGTTTTGCTGCAACCTTTTTCATCATTTCCATCGTTAATTGATTATGGTCTGCAGCTATGTTTGTTGTTGTAAAAATCGGTGCCAACTCATGTTGTGCTGGTGCAACTTCATTATGTTTTGTTTTTGCAAGTATTCCTAACTTCCATAATTCCTCATCCAGCTCTTTCATATATGCTGAAACTCTTGGCTTAATTGTTCCAAAATAGTGATCATCCAGTTCCTGTCCTTTTGGAGGTTTTGCTCCAAATAGAGTCCTTCCACAATAAACAATATCTGGCCGTTTTTCATACATTTCTTTATCAATCAAGAAATACTCTTGCTCTGGTCCAACAGTTGTATTTACTCTTTTTACGTCTGCATTACCAAATAACTTTAGAACTCGCATCGCTTGCTTATCAATAGCCTGCATGGACCGAAGAAGTGGTGTTTTTTTATCCAAAGCTTCTCCGCTATAAGAGCAAAATGCTGTAGGAATACAAAGTGTATCATCCTTAATAAATGCATAACTTGTAGGATCCCATGCTGTATAGCCTCTCGCTTCAAATGTCGCACGAAGCCCCCCTGATGGGAAAGAAGATGCGTCAGGTTCCCCTTTTACTAACTCTTTTCCCGAAAATTCCATAATTACTTTTCCGCCTGGTTCTGGCGCAATAAAACTATCATGTTTTTCTGCTGTTATTCCAGTCATTGGCTGAAACCAATGTGTATAATGAGTAGCGCCCTTATCAGTTGCCCACTCTTTCATTGTAGCAGCAACTACATTTGCTACATCCAACTCCAAGTGCTTTCCAGCTTCAATTGTCTTATGAAGTGCTTTGTAAATATCTCTTGGTAGTTTTTCCCTCATGATGGTATCATTAAATACCATACTTCCAAATAATTCAGGTACATTCTTCATATCCTATCCTCCTATTTCATTTTCATTTATTAATTTGTCTTAGTTTCCACTATTACCATAATTTTCTAAAACTCTTGCTGAAGGATCATTTACATTACAGCCTTCCCATTCCTTATTCGGCATCCAAAAACCTGCTACCATATCTGCCTGCCCTGGATAATATTTTTCAAAGAGTTCTCTATATAATAAAGATTCCTTTGTAAATGGTGTGGCAAATGTATATTTTTTTCTTTTATCTTCATATTCGTCTTTTGTATAAACTTTATCCGCATACTCTTTTAGATAGTCTACCATAGAATGACCAACCGCATCAGAGAAAGCTGCCTTTTCACGGTAAAGAATACTATGTGGTAAATAATTATTTTCAAAAGCTCTTCTAAGAAGATATTTTCCTTGCCCATACTTGTTTAACTTTATTTCCGGATTTATACTCATTACATATTTCACAAACTCAATGTCTCCAAAAGGAACTCTTGCTTCCATAGAATTCACAGATATACAACGATCTGCCCTAAGAACATCATACATATAAAGCTCACGCAATCTCTTTTCTGCCTCTAATTGAAAAGCTTCCGCATCAGGTGCATAATCGGTATACTTATAACCAAATATTTCATCAGAAATCTCGCCTGTTAAAAGAACCCTTATGTCTGTTTGCTCGCGGATTGCTTTGCATATAAGATACATTCCCATACTTGCACGAATTGTTGTAATGTCATATGTAGCAAGTATTTTAATAACTTCCTCTAATGATTTTAAAACCAATTCTTTATCAATTATTACTTCTGTGTGATTACTTCCTATATAGTCTGCTACTTCCTTGGCATATTTTAAATCAATAGCATCTTCGTTCATTCCTACAGCATAAGTCTTAATCGACTTTCCTAATATCTTAGTTGAAATAGCACAAACCAATGAGCTGTCAAGACCTCCACTAAGCAGAAATCCTATTGGTGCGTCTGCATCAAGTCTTTTTTCTACGCCTGCTACAAACTTATCATGTATTTTACTACAAACAGTATCGATATCATCATTTACATATTCTTGTCTCTCCGATAAATCCATATAGCACTCAAACTTACCATCCATGTAATAGTGTCCAGGCGGAAATGGGTTAACTTTATCAGTTAGTCCCATAAGGTTTTTTGCTTCACTTGCAAACATAATCCCACCATTAACATCATAGCCATAGAATAATGGTCTGATACCAATAGGGTCACGAGCCGCTAGTAATTTACATGTCTTAGAATCATATATAATCAACACAAACTCTGCATCTAATTTTTTAAACATATCTATTCCATATTCACGATACAAAGGAAGAATAATTTCACAATCAGAATCACTTTGAAATGAATATCCTTTTTTGATGAGCTCTTCCTTCATCTGACGAAAGCCATATAATTCGCCATTGCATACAACGTAATCTTCATTCAGTTTGAATGGCTGCATTCCCTTTTCATCTAATCCCATAATTGAAAGTCTATGAAATCCTAAAATAGCCTCACCTACTTGAACCGTCCTCGACATATCCGGTCCTCTGGAAATGGTCTGATTAAAATTATCATTAAACACCTCCATGCTTATACAATTTTTCTCGATTCCCATAATTGAACACATTTCAAAAACCTCGCTTTTTCGTTTATAAATAAAAAGATGTCACAGAATAATTTATCATGATTCTGTGGCACCATTGCCATTAACATTATATTTGCGATTGTATACCTGTATTTCTTATTTGTCAACCATAATTTTCTTATGTTTAAAATTATGGTTTAAATCTTAAATCGATAGCCAACACCCCATATTGTCTCTATGTATTGAGGTTTTGCTGTGTTAAATTCGATTTTCTCACGTATTTTTTTTATATGCACGGTAACTGTTGCAATATCACCTATAGAGTCCATATCCCAAATTTCTCTAAATAATTCTTCTTTTGTATATACATGATTTGGGTTTTGTGCCATAAAGGTAAGCAAATCAAATTCCTTTGTTGTAAAGTTCTTTTCTTCGCCATCTATATATACCCTTCGTGCAGTTTTATCAATACGAAGTCCTCTGATTTCAACAATTTCATTTGCGTATGCATTACTACCAATCAGCCTCTCATATCTTGCCAGATGAGCCTTTACCCTTGCTACCAATTCGCTCGGACTAAAAGGTTTCGTAATATAATCATCCGCGCCAAGGCCCAGGCCTCTTATTTTATCAATATCCTCTTTTTTAGCAGACACCATTATAATTGGTATATTTTTAGCAATCCTGATTTGCTTACATATTTCAAAGCCATCTACATTTGGAAGCATCAAGTCTAAAATAAATAGATCAAAGTCCTCCTCAAGTGCTCTGGCTAAACCCGTATCTCCCGAGTTTTCAATTTCAACCTCAAATCCTGACAATTCTAAATAGTCTTTCTCTAGCTCTGCAATCGCTTCTTCGTCTTCAATTATTAGTATTCTATTCATTTTCTATCGCCTCCCGATATTTTCTTAAACAAAAGTGAATTGTTGTTCCAATTCCTTCTTTACTTGTTGCCCAAATATATCCTCCATGGTCCTCAATAATTTTTTTTACAATTGATAGCCCTATTCCACTGCCACCTTTAGATGAATTACGAGATGCATCAGTTCGATAAAAACGTTCAAATATATTTGGAAGATCTTTTGTTGCAATTCCCTTTCCATTATCTTCAATTTCTACTTGTATCGCATCGCCAATATCATTGATATGCATGTTAATAATTCCTTTTGGCTTATCAATATACTTGACTGAATTACCAATAATATTGTTTATTACCCTCCGAAGTTGCTCCGGATCTGCAATAATTCTAATTTCCTTATCTAAATAATTCATATAATGTAGCGAGATATCATAGTCTTCCAGCTCCATACTAACTTCTTCTACACAGTCCCTAAAATAATCATCAACATTAATTCTATGAAAATTGTATGGGATACGATTTGTGTCAATTCGAGAATAAAGCGTTAATTCATTAATCAATCGATCCATTTCATTAGCCTTATTATATATTGTTTTGATATATTTATCCATCTTTTCTGGTGTATCAGCCACACCATCCATAATTCCTTCTACATATCCCTTAATTGCCGTAATTGGTGTTTTTAAATCATGTGAAATATTGCTGACAAGTTCTCTATTTTCGGTATCGTACTGTACTTTTGATTCTGTAGATTCTTTAAGCCTTTTTCTCATTTCTTCAAAATCACAACAAAGACGTCCTATTTCATCATTACTATCTGATTCAATTGTAAAATCCAAATTACCTTCTGCAATATTTTGCATAGCAATATTTAATTTATTGACTGGAATTACAATACTCCTATATGTCCATGCTGTCATAAGAAAGCTCGTAAGGATAAGAATTAGGGTGCTTATAATAATTAGATTTACTAAAAAAGTGTCCGAAATTAAACTTGTCACTTTTGTAACGATAAGTACTGCCCCATACTCTCCGTCGCTGAATACAAAATCTATTTTTTTCAAAAGTCTTTGTTCATCACTAAAATAGTAATCGCCCGTATTTCCTGTACTGCCTTCCCTATTTAATGGGATTAATTCGGCCAATGGCTTAAAATCTTCTTCGTTTCCAATATAATAATCTGTATCTCCTTTTCTTATCACTAAATAAGAAGATTTACTTTGCAAATCATTGTTAACGTTTCTTAAATATTCCTCATTCCCCAATAAGTCTGGATTATTGTCAACTGTTTGATTTAATTGATTATATATATTACGGGTTACTTTGCTAAAAGCTGGTACGGAATTCATAAAAACTCCGTAATTATTATTTTCCCTTTCAATTCCATAATCCTGTTCTATACTTTGCATTTGCACATATCCCATAACAATTATGGAAAGAGTTGCCAAAATGATTGGCAGTATAACAATTGTACATGCAGTAATTGACAATCTTGTTTTTAGTTTCATAATATGCTCTCCCAAACCATCTCTATATGTTCAGATTATATCATACATTTTCTTTATTATTACTATAAAAACTGTAAATATTTCTTAAAAGAAAATAAATTATTATTAGCATTATATTGACAGGAAAGACTTAAAGCACTATAATGATATCAGTAACTATTACTATGATTATGGAGGTGATTTTTATGGTTTTAAAATATAGCCGTCAAAGAGAGTCTATCAAAGAATATCTTATGACTAGAAAAGATCACCCAACTGCAGACATGGTATATATAAATGTAAAAAAGGAATTTCCTAATATAAGTCTTGGCACAGTATACCGTAACCTAACATTATTATCTGATATTGGTGAAATTCTCAAATTAAATATGGGCGATGGAGCGGATCATTTTGATGCTAAAATAACTCCTCACAACCACTTTATATGTATCAACTGTGGAAATGTAATTGATTTGGAAATTGATGTAGAAATTGACACCTCTACATGCAAAGATTTTAATGGCGAAATTGATGGTCATGTGGTTTATTTCTATGGTAAATGTGGTACATGTATGAAAAAATTATAAGGATACTAGCAACAAAACAAACACAAAGAAAGAAACGGAGGTATTACAATGTCAAAATATGCAGGAACAAAAACAGAACAAAATTT
>CAZAAC010000011.1:44719-47736 GCA_964483155.1 uncultured Lachnospiraceae bacterium
AAGAAATAAGTACACCTACTATGCTTCAGCTGCAAAGAAAGCTGGTTACGAGCAGTTAGCAGCTCTTTATTTAGAAACAGCTGATCAAGAAAAAGAGCATGCTAAATTATGGTTTAAAGAGATTCATGGTGTTAGCACTCTTGAAGAAAATCTTATTGATGCAGCAGCCGGTGAAAATTATGAATGGACAGATATGTATGCACGTATGGCAAGAGAAGCAAGAGAAGAAGGCTTTCTTGAATTAGCTAATACTTTTGAGGGGGTAGCAAAAGTTGAAGCTGCTCATGAGCGACGTTATCTTTTGTTATTAGAGAGTCTGAAAAATGATAAAACATTTAAAGGAAATGCTCCTCTTGGGTGGAAATGTCGCAATTGTGGCTATATACACGATGCAGAAGAAGCTCCAAAAGTATGTCCTGTATGTGCCCATCCTAGAGCTTACTTTGAAAGAAAAGTGGAGAATTACTAATATATTTAAAAAATCTGTAAGGCTTATTAACAACCTTACAGATTTTTTATTTTCTACTACTCTTTAGCATATTCTGTTTCTTTCTTCTCCATTTATATATGCTTCTATGTTTAAGAAAACTTCTTCCATTAATCGATTTCTTGCTTCTGTCGCAGCCCATGCAATATGTGGCGTTATAAGAAGCTTATCACTATCTTTGATTTTTAAAAGTGGATTGTCTATATTCATCGGTTCAACAGACAACACATCAAGCCCTGCCCCTGCAATCACATTTTGTTTCAAGGCTTTTTCTAAATCTTCTTCATTAATAATTGGGCCCCTGCCCATATTTATTAAATAAGCTGTTTTCTTCATTTTTTCAAAAGCACTAAAAGTCATAAGATTTCTCGTTTTATCGTTTAATGGTGCATGAATAGAAATGATGTCTGATTCTGCAAGTAATGTGTCAAAATCTACTTTTCTATAATCACTAGAATTATTTTCTCCGCTTGTAGAATAGTAAATTACCTTACATCCAAACGCTGCTGCTACAAGCGCGACGCCTTTTCCTATATTTCCAAGTCCAATAATGCCCCATGTTTTATCCTTTAATTCCATATACCTCTTGTCAAAATGCGTATATATCTCACATTGTGTATATTTCTCAGACTTAACATAATTATCATAATAATTGAGCTTCTCATATATGTAGAAAAGAACTGCAAACGTATGCTGAACAACACTTGCTGTAGAATAGTCTTTTACATTACATACAGCAATTCCCTTGCTCTTACAATATACAACATCAACATTATCTGTTCCTGTTGCTGTAACACAAATCAACTTAAGATTCGGCAATCCCACTAGTGTCGACTTATTCATTGGAAGTTTATTAATAATAAGTACATCTGCACCCTGCCCTCTTTCTTTAATCTGTTCTGCCTTTGTCATATCATATTCAATAAATTCACCTAATCTGTGAAATTTTCTGACATCAACATCAATACCTACATTAATTCTCTCCAATGCAACTATTCTCATCCTGTATGACCTCCTGTTTTTTTAAAAATTGAGTTCAAACAACTTGATTATAATCTTTTAAGAAGCACTTCTCTTTCAGCCTCATAGCCTGGCTTGCCAAGTAGTGCAAACATATTCTTTTTATAACTTTCCACACCTGGTTGATTAAATGGATTTACTCCAAGAACGTATCCGCTTACACCACATGCAAATTCAAAAAAATAAAATAATTGGCCTAAGTAGTATTCGTTTACTTCTGGAATATTAATTACAGTATTTGGCACATTACCATCTGTATGCGCCAAAATTGTTCCATTCATTGCACTTTTATTTACAAAATCAACTGATTGTCCTGCTAGATAATTTAATCCATCAAGATCAACCTCTTCTTTTCCAAGAATGATTTCTTCACGAGAATTTTCAATATTAATGACTGTCTCAAATAAGTTTCTAGAACCGTCTTGAATGAATTGTCCCATAGAATGCAAATCTGTTGTTAAATCAACACTTGCGGGAAAAATACCCTTCTGATCCTTACCCTCACTCTCTCCATATAACTGTTTCCACCACTCAGATACAAAATGTACACTTGGCTCATAGTTTGCCATTATTTCAATTGACTTCCCTTTTCTAAAAAGAATATTTCTAATTGCAGCATATTTTAAAGCATCGTTTTCCTCAAAGTTTGTTTCCAAAGCAAGTTTTCTTCCTGCCTGTGCACCCTCTATTAACTTACTAATATCTGCTCCACTTACTGCAATGGGAAGCAATCCGACCGCTGTTAATACTGAAAATCTTCCTCCAACGTCATCTGGTACTACAAAACTCTCATATCCCTCCTCTGTTGCTAGGTTTTTAAGAGCGCCTCTTGCTTTATCGGTTGTTGCATAAATTCTTTTTGCTGCCTCTGCTTTACCATACTTTTCTTCTAACATTTTTTTGAATACTCGAAATGCAATAGCCGGTTCTGTTGTTGTTCCAGATTTTGAGATCATATTAATCGAAAAATCTCTTTTCCCAATCACCTGTATTAAATGCTTAATGTACGTACTGCTGATGTTATTACCAACAAAATAAATTTCAGGCGTTTTTCTAATTTCACTTGAGATGTTATTATAAAAATTGTGTCTTAAAAATTCAATTGCGGCTCTTGCTCCAAGATAGGAACCTCCAATACCTATAACCAATAACACTTCTGAATCTTCCTTGATTTTATCTGCAGCTTTCAAAATTCGATCAAATTCATTTTTGTCATAATCCTCAGGTAAATCAATCCAGCCTAAAAAACTATTACCTGCCCCCGTTTTTGAAACTAATTGCTCTTGGGCGTCAAGAATAATTTTACTCATAATTTTTACTTCTTCATCGCTGATGAAGAAAGAAGCCTTGCTATAATCGTACGTTATTTTATTACTCATCTTTAATCTCTCCTTTTGCTACACTTTCCATTTTCTCTAGCTATTAAAATACTTAAAATATCTTTTGATAAGTGTAGCAAATACGCACTATTTTAGCAAGACTATATTTCTTTCTGTTATTCTGTTATTCT
>CAZAAC010000011.1:47836-62302 GCA_964483155.1 uncultured Lachnospiraceae bacterium
TTCTGTTATTCTGTTATTCTATTTTACTGTTATCTGCATTTTCTTTTAAATCATCAATTACAAATTCGGGGATTTTATCCTTCCATGCATACGCATATCCACTTCTTTGAAACCCATCTTTACTCAGATATTTCACTTCAAACTCGATACTATTCTCTGTTGGCCTTAGTATACTGTTACTCCATAGAAAATTCGAAATAGAAATGTTATCACATATCTGTTCTATTTTTTGACTATCACTACTACTTTTTTGTGCTTGATACAATATTTCACTATTACTATCTTTATATATTTCATCTTTTGTAGACAAATATCCATAATCATATACTCTTATTGTATCAATATTGTCTGCTTGTAAAGTGTTATCCATTTCTTCTTCAGAAACACCGATTTCTTTTAATTTGTTTATTGTTTTTGTAAAAGATGGATAAATATAATATCCGTTTACATAATCTTCATAGCCATCTGCTTGATAGATAAAATTTAAACGCAGTATTGGCGATTCTTCTGTTAATGTTTTAATTGTTAACTGTCCTAGCTCTTCCAAATAAATATCAAGTAACTCATTCATGCTTTTATCTTTAATAGAACTAACCTTATCATTCCATACATTGTAGCTATCTATTCTACTAATAATATCCGTATCTTTTATCTTCATCAAAGAGTATGCTTGTTCTTTATATTCTTTACTCTTATATATACTTGACATCGCATCTATTGTGCTATTGATTGTTGTAGCATAATATCTTGTTACTTCTTTTCCATTTTTTAATCTATATCTGATAATAAATGTATTTTTTTCCTCATTATCTTCGTTTAGTTGACTTGTATTTATTCTGGAACTAGCAAATGGTAATAGAGCTGTTCGCGATATGATACTACTTTCTCTTTCATAATTAAGCTGCTCTATTCCTGCTTTAGCTAATGTGCATACTGTTGATGTGTCCTTTATTTTCATGTTCTTAAGCATATTGACCTCTTTATCACTATAATTAAGGGTCTCTGTTCCGTCAAATAACGTCTTTACTTCATACCCGCTCATATCTCTGTCAATACTTTGGAAAACAACAGCAGCACTTATAATTTCATTTTCTTCTGGTATGTACTTATCATATCCAAGCCAGTCATATTGAAAGCAAATTGAAATTACTGCAGCAATAACAAGACTTCCTACCAATTGCAATTTATGATTAAATATTGCTTTAAAATCAAATTTATAGATTACTTCAATAACTGCATGACAGATAATTCCTCCAAATAAAAAACCAAACCAAAACCATATCCCGCTTAATCCTGTTGACATAGTTTGCAGATACATTCCTCCGGCAAGCGCAATAGGAATAACAACCAATATCCTAACAATAGGTTCTGTTATTTTATAACTCATTGCTTTGCCTGCGATTTCAGAAGGTCTTTTTTTATACAATATTATTGCCACTACCAATAATATAATGCTTATAAAAAATTCTACAAACAAATTTAGCCCCAAATTTATATTTGCAAGCTCATTCTCATATGTTGATGTGAAATAAATCAATGATGATACAGGGGATACAAACGGCATAATTAACCATGCATTACCAAATTCATAATTTGCATAGTATGTTAAAAAATACTTACTAAAATATCTATCTGCAATTTGGCACACAGCCGGTCCATAAAAAAGCAATGTAGTTGTTGCAGCTATACATACTAGCAAATTACCTGTTAACATTACTGCTATAATTGTCAAATGATAAAAGCATAAAAAATGTATTCCTTCACCAATAAATGTGATTCCAATCGTTTTCCACATATCTGCACTTAAATAGCCTTGCCTTGCAAGTGTTATAATACTCATCAAAAGTGATACAACATATACAATAAAGTATATTACAATACCATTCAGATATGAAACTGCAAATAATTTTTCTCTTTTCACAGGAATACTATGGTATAAGTCAACTTTTCTTTTAGAAAATAAATATGTAAACCCTGCTATTCCAAGGACTACTGCAAGTATTGCTGGTAATACTCCATTTCCAAAATAACTCGGACTCATATAATAACTGATTTGATTTCTAATTGCTTCCGCTGTCATATTTGTATTACTATACATACCTTCCAGTTGCATTAGCATATGAATTGGATTTACAAAAAGAAACCCAAGAAAAGCTACAACTATTATCCATATTTTTTTCTTCATATCTTCCTTTATTAAATTAAAGAATAAGATTTTTGATGTCATAACCAACCACCTCCGTTTCGCTAATAAATATTTCTTCTAAAGATAAAGGAATAATTTCCGAAAATACTGTATCTATAGTCGTTAAAATATTTTCTAGCGTTTCTCTTTCTCCTCGTATTGTCATTGTGTATAAAGATCCTCTTTGCTCTATTTTAATTGGATTTGTTAATTCAATAAATTTGTCTTTAAATCCTTCATTTTTAAAAACACATTGGATTTTATGTAAGGAAAGCTTCATTTCCTCTAGTTCTTTAGATAGTAGTATTCCACCCTTATGCAATAATCCGACATGATCACAAATATCTTCTAGCTCCCTTAAATTATGAGAGGCTATTATGGGCGTCATTTCTCTGTCTTCCATTTCAGCAATAAAAATACTTTTTACTGCTTGACGCATTACAGGATCTAAACCATCAAAAGTTTCATCACATAATAAATACTTTGTATTTGAACATATTCCAAGAATAACTGATAATTGCTTTTTCATCCCTTTAGAATATGTGTTTATTTTTCTACCACCATTTAACCCAAACTTTGTCATAAAAACAAAAAATCTATCGCTATCAAAATTTTCATAGATTCTTTCATAATATTTTTTCATATCATATGGTGTTGCATTAGCAAAAAAATATTGATCATCTGATATATAAAATACTTTTTTCTTTGCTTCTTCGTTTTCATAAATGTTCTCTCCATCAATTAAAACGACACCTGCTTCTGGTTTTAGTATTCCGCATAGCATTCTTAAAAAGGTACTTTTGCCGGCACCGTTTGTTCCTACAAGTCCAAATACACTTCCCTCCTGTATTACTGCTGTAATATCATCTACTGCTTGGATGTCATCAAAATTCTTATATAGTCCGTTTACTTCTATCATTCTTCTCTCCCCTTCCCGAAAAACTCTTCAGCTGAAGCTATCATCTCTTCTTTGGATATTCCTAATTCTTTTATCTTTTTTACTGTTTTTTTTAAATCCTTTAAAACATTTTCTTTTTCATTTACCATCCAAATTCTGTTTGCTGCAACATAATTGCCCCTCCCTTTTACTGTATAAATAAAACCCGTACGCTCGAGTTCAACATATGCCCTTTGAATTGTGTTGGGATTTATTGATAATTCAATTGCTAAATTTCTAACTGATGGCAATTTCGTATCTGCTTCTAATATGCCTCTTACAATCAAATTACGTAATTTTTCGATTACTTGTTCATATAAGGGGCGCTTATCTTGATAATCAATTTGTATCATAATCTACCTCTCTCTCTTGATAATTATTTGTGTATTAATACATTTAATACACTTAATATACTCGTTTTATTCTTTCTTGTCAATATTTGATTCTTCTATTTAATTTTTTTATGATTATGAGTTATATTTGCATATAAAAAAGTTCGATAATGAGCAACCTCATTTCGAACCTCTACTTTTTTATAAATACTATTAAATCCGTGCGCCTTGCTTTGAATCACATTCCATATACGTTTCCTTTACACTTAGCTCAACACAGGCAACCTCACGGCACACAGAATCTTCCATTTAGTGCTGCTTCGTTCCCGACCTGACACGATTCATAGAGTTCTATTGCGTAAGACCCGCGTATCAACACCACTTATAAAAGGCAGCTATATAAAACATAATCCGGGGCAAAGCATCACCTCTACTATAGCGGATTGTAGATACAGGGAGCCGCTAATTCCCCGGCTGCACGGAAACATAATTATACTAATTTTATGCTTGTTTGTCAATTGCCGAATTTTTCATTTATACCTTTTGTATTTCCTCTTTTTCGTTTTTAGACTTATTCTTTCGTCTCAAATTAACAAAAAAATCCGATAACAGATGACTACATTTTTCTTCTAATACCCCTATGACTATCTCAACCTGATGATTAAATTCCGGATTTTGCAAAATATTTAAAATAGAACCTGCACATCCTGCCTTTGGACTCATGCTTCCAATTACGACTTTATCCATACGTGATTGTACTATTGCTCCCGCACACATTTGACACGGTTCTAGTGTTACATACATAACACAGCCTTCTAATCTCCAGTCCCCTATTTTTTTACTTGCCTTGTTGACTGCTATTATTTCAGCATGAGATAGTGTATTTTTATCTGTATTTCTACGGTTGTATCCCCTACCAATAATTTTGTCTTGATAGACTATTACACAACCAATTGGAACTTCTCCTATGTCATATGCTTTTTGGGCCTGTTTTAAGGCAGCTTTCATATATACTTCGTCTATTGTTATCATTTTATCGTCTTTCATTTAGATTAAAGAATCTTCATTATTATCATTGTTATTTTTTATTACACAGAATATAATCAATATAGAATCAAAACTGATATATGGATTTTATCATATATTACTAATATATAACTATCTTATCAGAGGAGAACTTCATGAATATATGCGGACTTCAAAAAACCACCTTACTAGATTATCCAGGTTATGTTGCATCAACAATTTTCTTAAGCAATTGTAATTTTCGTTGTCCTTTTTGCTATAATATGAATCTTGTCTTAAATGCGCCTTCTTTAATAGAAGAAAAAGAAATTTTTTCCTTCTTAGAATCTCGCAAAGGAATCCTAGATGGTGTTTGCATTACTGGTGGAGAGCCAACTGTTTCAATAGGTTTGATTCCATTTATTCAAAAAATAAAGTCACTTGGTTATCTAGTGAAGTTAGATACAAATGGCTATTTGCCAAATGTTCTTGATGATTTGCTTCATATGCATCTATTAGACTATATTGCAATGGATATAAAGGCTTCTCCTTCTGACTATTGTATAGCAAGTGGGTTGCCTTCTGTAAATATTTCTTTCATTATGAATTCTATCCAAATGATTATTAATGCAGGTATTCCACACGAATTTCGTACTACCGTTATAAAAGAATTTCACAATCTCGCTAGCATGAAGGATATTGGTACTTTAATATCAGGTGCTGATGCGTATTATTTACAATCCTTCATTGATTCAAATCAAGTCACAGATCATTCACTGCATGCCTGTACCAAAGAAGAATTACTTGCTTTTGTGGATATCGTATCCCCCTATGTAAAAAAAGTTGAGTTACGCGGCATTGATTAATATTCCGATGTTTCCATATATTTCATATAATTTACTACCATTAAAGCTATTTTAAGCGTTAATGCATCGTCAAATACTCTCACATCAAGTCCTGTTATTTTTTGTAGTTTTTCAATACGGTATACTAATGTATTCCTATGAATATAAAGTTGTCTTGATGTTTCTGAAACATTTAAATTATTTTCAAAAAATTTGTGAATCGTCATAAGAATTTCTTTGTCTATTTCATCTGGTAGGTTCTTTCCAAACACTTCTTCAATAAAGATCTGACATAGATTAACAGGTAATTGATAAATTAAGCGTCCTATTCCAAGTGTATTATATGCAATGATTACTTTTTCTCTATAAAATATTTTTCCTACATCAAGCGCCATCATTGCTTCTTTATACGATTTAGAAACTTCTTTTATCTCTCTAATTATTGTCCCATATGCTACACGTACCTTTGTCATGACCTCTGCATTAAGCATATCTACTAATACTTTTGCAACTCCTTCAAGTTTTTCATATGTTTCACCATTTTTTAATGCTTTTATTAAGATAATATGCTTTTCATCTACCGCTGTAATATAATCGCCGTTTTGCGAAGAAAAAAGTTCTTTTAACATTTCTCTTGCATTTATATCTTTTTCTGTTTTGGTTTCTATGACAAATACTGCTCTTTCTTGTTCTGTAATAATATGCAATTTCTTTGCTCTATTATATATATCAACTAATAACAAATTATCTAAAATTAAGTTTTGAAAAAAACTATTTCGGTCTATTCTATCCTTATATGCAATTATTAAGTTCTGGATCTGCTTTACCGCAATTTTCCCTACAGCATATGGATCTTGTCCCTTGGATGCGATTAAAATATACGATAACATGCCCTCATCAAAAATTTTCAATAAATGCTGATTTTGAATAACCTGACTATCCGCTGTAGACTCTGCAAAATTAACTACAGCCTCTTGGCTGATCTCTAATTCAATAGCTGTTGATGCAACTATCACACCTTGTAAGTCCGTAATAAACAACTCTACCTTTGTAATTTCCTGCAACTCTTCAATACTTGTCTGCATAATTTGATTTGTAATCATTTTATTCACGTCCTTCCATATAATGCTATTGTAGAATTGTTTCCATTTACTTTACTTGTAGTAGTATCATAAATCATTCATTAATGTCTGACAAGTAAAAAATAGGAGATGCTCTCGCATCTCCTACACCATTAATAACTTCTAATTCGTAATTGTCTGCTCTGTATCTTTATCAAATACATGAATTTTTTCTGTATCAAGAGCAAATCTACATGTATCACCTAGTCTTGCTGTTGTACGAGGATCAACTCTTGCTGTAATTGGAAAGTCTTCCAAATCGAAGTATAAATTAACCTCTGCTCCAAGCAATTCATAAACTTTAATTGTTGCTTCAAATACACTCTGAGGAGATGACTCAATAAACATTTCCGACTCATACACATCTTCAGGACGAACTCCAAATGTTACTGTTTTTCCATTATAGCCACCTTCTATAAGTTTCTTTGATTTTGAAGGAGGAAGTGGAATAGACTTTCCTGCAACTTTCAAATTTGCAACTGAGCCTTGTACATCAACAACTGCATCTAAGAAATTCATCTGTGGTGAACCCATAAATCCTGCTACAAAAAGATTCTGAGGTTTCTCATATAAATTCTGAGGTGTATCTACTTGTTGAATAATACCACCTTTCATTACAACAATTCTCGTTCCTAATGTCATAGCCTCTGTCTGATCATGTGTTACATAAACAATCGTTGTTCCAAGTCTTTGGTGAATCTTCGCAATCTCAATACGCATCTGAACACGTAGTTTTGCATCCAAATTTGATAATGGCTCATCCATAAGAAATACTTTGGGATCACGAACAATAGCACGACCCATCGCTACACGCTGTCTCTGTCCACCAGATAAAGCCTTAGGTTTTCTCTCAAGAAGTGGCATTAAATCAAGAATTTTAGCAGTTTCTTTGACGATTTTATCAATTTCATCCTTTGGAATTTTTCTTAATTTAAGACCAAAAGCCATATTATCATAAACCGACATATGTGGATACAACGCATAATTCTGAAATACCATTGCAATATCTCTATCCTTAGGCTCTATATCATTCATAACTTTATCGCCTATTTTAAGCTCCCCTGAAGAAATCTCTTCAAGCCCTGCAATCATACGAAGTGTTGTGGACTTACCACATCCTGAAGGTCCAACAAAAATAATAAACTCCTGATCTTCAATATCCAAATTGAAGTCTTTAACAGCTTCAAATCCATTGGGATATACTTTGTAAATATTTTTTAACTGTAAACTTGCCATTTCTTTTCCTCCTAATAGTAAAATATTATTACCTATGTTATTTTTTTGATCGAAAGCTTTTAATTCATAATACTAACACTTTTTCTAGTATAACAAAACCTCTTTTGATTAGCCATGCAAGAATTAAACAATTTTTTTCACAATTCCTATACAATCTGCTCAATCCCATTTTTAAAAAAAGGAACAGCAATTAGCCCTGCTCTTCCTTTATTTCCTCATACTCACTATTATAAAAGGCTAGTTGGTTTTTGCCTCTTCTCTTTGCGTTATATAATGCTTGATCAGCCGCTTTATACAAACTATTAAAATCATTTCCATCTGTTGGAAATACTGCTGCGCCAATACTTGCAGTTGCAGAATATTTTACATACTCACCTACTTGAAAAGTTTTAAAAAAAGTAGCTACTCTCATTGCCTCTTTCCTCATTGTATTATCATCTTTTAAATCTTTGAGAAATACAACAAATTCATCTCCGCCTGTTCTTCCCACAATATCATTAATTCTAAATTCACTTTTAATTTTTCTTCCAAGGGTGCTCAAGACTTCATCTCCAAACACATGTCCCATTGTATCATTTATTTTTTTAAAATTATCAATATCAAGAACAAACATTAGAGAATATTTTTCTTTTCCCTCATTTTCCATATATTCTTGTATCTTCTTCTCTGTTGCAATTTTATTAAGCAAATCCGTAAGCATATCCGTTTCAGCTTTGTCCTGTAATTCTCTACTCTCTTTTATATATTTTGCTTTACTAATAATATTAATTACTACTGCTATAGTGGTAAAAATCAATAAAGCGACTAAAATTTTAGTTACCATGATAGATGTCATTTTCTGCTCTTCCGAAACAGTTTTTTGTACCTGCATATCTGTTGAAAGCGTTATTGTGCTCCAACCATAATTACCAACTGGCTCATATAGTAAGTGATATGTATTTACTTTATTTGCGTTAACTTCTGTTGAAAATTTAATATTCCCACTTTTGCCTGATTCAATATTCTGCACCAACTTCTTATAAGTGCCTTCCAAAAAAATCATTCCTTCTAGCTGCTTAAATAAATTGTCGCCCACCTCAACATATTTGCTTATATTTCCTGATTTTTCTACAATTGTACCATCTGCCTTTACCAATCCATATGTATTCTTAACTGAATATGTCTCTGATGAAGTAACGTCACTTAAAGAGTCAAAAGGAATCATAACCGCAACCGAACCTAATAATTCATTTCCTTCTTTTATTGGTACGGAAATAATGATATGATACTTATTAGCATTTTCATAACGGAAAATATCCGAAACATATATTCTTCCAGTTAATAAATCATTTTTGGGGACATTATCAAGTAGGGATGTTTCATGTCCTGCTGTGTCAAAAAAAGTTCCATCTGTTTTTACTATAATTGCATCCTGTGCACATGTCTGTTTCTCTATTGTGTATAGCACCTTCTGCGCTTCTGCTGAAAAAATATCTTCCATTTCAGATAAGTATCCTGCTGAAACCTTAGCAACGCTAGAAATTACTTCGATTTCTGTTCTGTAATACTCATTCATATTCCTCGTTTGTATTGCTAACTTATTAATGGCATCATTTTCGGTTCGTTTCTTCATATTTGCGGAATAATTGAATAATGTTACTATTAAAAATAATACCAACAATATGGATGGAATAATCCATTGTATAATATTTGAATTATCGCTTTTCTGTTTACTCATCCTTTTTCCTCAAAAGTGATTTGTCTCCTTTTAAATATATTCACTTCTGCTTATTCCTGATCTTCTTGTGGGATATAATAACTAAAAATTTTTCTATATGTATATGATGTGCAAAAAGCAATCAGTGAAAAAACAATTAAGAATAGTGCTGGGCTCAATTCAACAAAGAAAAAAATAAGCAAAAAAGGAATTACTATTTCTACAAGTAATAGTAATGTCATCGGAAAATGTCTTATACCTATTAACAGTGCATTTTTAAGACTATGTCTGATTTTATTTTCGAACTTAGCCAATAATGGAAAAATGTAAATCATCACAATTATATATATTACACATACCATACATAAAATAACAAAAATGATTTTACCAACAGTTTCTTCCATGCTGAATACAATTCTAAAATCAATCATAATAATAGCAAATGCTGCTATTGCTATAAGCCAAACTATTGTCGCTTTTATAAAATTATCCTTAAAAGCTTTAAAAAAACTCTTTGTAATATAACCTTCTTCATCTGCCACCATCTTTAGTGTTACATAGTATAATGATGTTGTAGCGGCTCCTATTGTAATGATAGGAATACAACAAATAATGTACAAAATATTTAGCCATAATAAATCCGCCAATCTTCCCAAAAAAACCATTGCCGGACTCTCTAAATTAAAAAATCGACCCATTTAATAACCTCTTTTTCATCAAAATAATATTATGTTTCATATAGAATTATATTGTATTCTTTTTAAAAAAGCAAATATTCTAGGAGTTTCTAATTATTTCCTAAGTTCTGAAACATTTGATTATATTGAATATTCAACTTACTATGTAAATTCAATATCTTTTTAGATTCTTTTCTAACCTCTATTAATATACTATCGTAATTACTACAAAATATTTTTACTATTTTTTTATTAAAACGACCATGATTTGCTTCGTCTTCCAATGCATTAATAATAAATTCTTTATTTTTTATTGTTCTGTAACTTCTTTGGTTTATCATTCCTGTGATTGTATCTGCTATCTGAAGTATCATTTGAAGAATGTTCATATTCTCTTCTTTCAGTCCTCTATAATAGCCACTACCATTAGAACGCTCGTGATGAGTAATAGCAATTTCTACTATTTCCGTATCAAGATACTGTTTTAAAACACTTTCAGCAATATTTACATGTTTACGCATCTTAGTTGTTTCTTCTTGCGTCAATGCACGTGGTGCATCTAAAATTTTTTCAGATACTGTTAACATTCCAATATCATGTACTAACGCTGCATAGTATAATTTTTCTTTGTCTTCTGCACTAACTTTTAGTAATTTAGCTATTTCTCGACAAATACAAATTGTAGTCACTGCATCAGTAACCGCATATTCGCTTCGAAAGCCCATGATATACATTAATAATTCAATATAATTCTTCTTCTCTTCTTCATTAAAAATAATATATTCTAGTATTTGACTCAACTCTTTTAAATATTCCCCGCTCTTGACATTGCTAAAAACATCATACTTAATTTGTGCGTGGTTAAATAGTTGTATAGCTTCTGAAGAATACTTAACTTTTTCATACTTACTAAGAAGCCTGTAGTCAAATGCCTTTCCCATTGTATTATTATATAAATCCACTCTTTCTGAAAACCCGATAAAATTTGCAATATCTTTATACTTATAATCTATTGCCTCTAACTGCGCATAATCTACATGGTGATAAAGTAGTATTTTGGACTTTTCTTTCATTGGTGATAAATATCGCATAAATAAATATCCATATATGGAATGTGGCATAACATCTATTGTTTCATAATTTAATTTTTTAGACAAATCTTCTGTCTTATAGGCTCCAATATCATGAATCATCGCCAACAATATATTTTCTGCTAACTCATATTCTACATAACCGCCCCTGCACTCTAACATTTTCAAAAGGAAATAAGCAACTCTCAACCCATGATCCATAGGACCTTTATCAATTAGCCTAAGCGTACTGGTTATAAGATAGCACAAATCTTTGCTGGTGATATTTTCCATATATATTTCACCTCTTTCACTTTAAACAACTGAAAGTCTATATCCACACTTCTATCTTACCCTTAAATGCATTGGTGTAAAACGAATCCCGTCCGCAACCACTTCTTTATCATCATCACAAAATCCCAATTTGTGATAAAAGCCTACTGCATAAGGTGCTGCATTTACAGTGAAACTACTAATTTCCTGCATCTTTTCTTGCTGTAGAAAGTAGGAAAACAAAGCTGTAGCAACTCCTTTTTTATGATACCTCTCATCCACAAACAATAAAGATATATGATTTCCATTACGTATACCCATCATCCCTACCATTTGTGCTTTATAGAATGCACCAAATGCTGCATACTCTCCACTAATAAATTGTTTTTTTAACTTAGGATCTTCTATAAAATCCTTAAAGCTTCTGATTCCTGCTGTTGTATATCCCGGTGCCTCAAATTGAAGGAATATCCTCCAAGCTAATGCAATTGCTGTAGACCATTCGCCCTTAGCAAGTTCTCTAATTTCATACTCGCCATCTTTACTGATTCTCATGTCATTCCTCTATACCTGTTATTATTTTGAAAAAATAGATTTAAAAAATCCCCCTATTGCATCTGCTGCATTTTTAAAAAAATTGCCTACAGAATTTTTTACAATTGTCCCAATACCTAGGTCTTCTACAGACAAATCATTAATATTAAAAGTCCCATTCCTGATTTCGTCTCCATATTTTGCATATATATCGTCTGCTTGCTCAGCCAGTAAATTAAAATCAATACCTAGTGACTTAATTTTTACCATCAAATCAATAATTTGTTGAATCTCTTCTTCGCTCAAATCTGCATTTAAATCTTTTACGCCTTTTCTAACCGCTGCTTCTATTTCTTCTTCTGTATCTAAATCATTAGCAGCTATCTGTGCTTTAATATATGTTATCAATTCCTCTGCATCATCGCTGTTTCCAACAGCAGTTGATAACTCTCCTGTTACCACCAATTCATTCATTGCTGTATCTATTGCCGTTTCTGCAACTTGTGTCCCCGACATCGCTTCATATGCCTTAACTGCTCCTATTAGCCCTGCTGTTCCAGATATTGGTGTTGGAGCTGCAACAATGATATCAGCATTTTTAACCCCTGCTGTCAATAAGGCACTTCTATACATATCTGTAGTACAATAATTAATGTTTTTAGAAGATACTATTACACCGTGCCCTTCTTCTGCTGGTTTTACTAAAACTGAAGAAAGAGACTTTGTACCAATTATAGATGCTTCAACATAATTTCCAAGATATTGTCTCTCGTCCGCATTTGTAATATAAATAACATTGTAGTTTGCAATATCAGCCACCTGAATACCCATAAGTCCAAGTACAGTAGCTAGCTGCTCTTGTGTTAAATCAGCACCTAATGCAAGATATGCTTTCTCCTGCGTTTTGGTAATTGGCGTCACCTCAAGTACTGTCGCATTTTCTGCTGTACCAGTACTAACTGTTTCTTCTGCAAATGCGCTGACTTCTGATAATAGTAATAAAATTATTGTAAATAATAAACATATTGTTTTTTTCATTTTTTCCTCTTTTCTTTATAGATCGCTATATTAATTAACTACAAACATGTTTCCATCTGCATTATATCGTTATGTTCTTTCATTGTTTAGGCACAAAATGAAGAAATGATACATATGAGTATCATTTCTTTAATTATACCATAATTAACTATTGATTCCTAGTATTCGTTTTCCTATATAATTTTGGTGTTTAATTAACAGATCTCTGCTCCAGCAGGCATTTCTCTTTCAGGTACCAGCAGTCCAAGACCACCGTTACTATCTTCTGCACAAAGTAACATTCCTTCAGATAGTACACCTGCTAGCGTTGCTGGCTTAAGATTTACAAGAACCATGACCTTCTTCCCTACCATTTCTTTTGCAGTATAATACTGCTTGATTCCAGATACAATCTGCTTTACTTCATTTCCAATTCTAACTTTAGAGCAAAGCAATTTTTTTGACTTAGGAACTTCTTCACATTCAATAATTTCTCCTACTTGAAATTGCATTTTTGCAAAATCTTCATATGAAATTTCTGATTTCTTTTCGATGTTGATTACTGTTTTTTCTTTTGTGGTACTATCTACATTTTCAGCAATTTTATTTGCCTTTACTGGATGTATTTTCTCTACTTCTTTAAGAACTTCCACAATATCCAGACGAGCAAATAAAATTTCAGGCTTTTCCGTCACCTTAGTTCCTGATTCATATAATCCAAATTCATCAAGCAAGTCCCAGTCTCTTTCTGTCCCCATCAATTGTACTAATATTTTTTGTGCTGTTACTGGTAAAAATGCTTTTAGTAAATTAGCGCCTACACATATACTTTCTGTTAAGTTATACAATACTTCCGAAAGTCTTTCTATCTTATCTTCCTCTTTTGCGAGTACCCACGGTTCTGTTTCGTCAATATACTTATTACATCTTTTAAACAATACAAATAATTCTGTTAATGCATCTGCCACACGAAGACTATCCATTTTTTGCTCCATCTTTGCCTTAGTAGCTACTACAATGGCTTTCAAGTCATCATCAACGGATTCTGTCACTCCTGTTTGAGCTACAATGCCATCAAAATACTTATTACTCATGGAAATTGTTCTATTAACCAAATTACCAAGTGTATTCGCTAAATCAGAATTAATTCTCTCTACAAGTAATTCATATGATATAACACCATCATTTTCAAATGGCATTTCATGAAGAACAAAATAGCGTACCGCATCAACTCCGAATAGTGCTACAAGCTCATCCGCATAAAGAACATTCCCTTTTGACTTACTCATCTTACCATCACCTTGCAATAGCCATGGGTGTCCAAATATTTGTTTTGGCAATTTCTCTCCGAGAGCCATTAGAATAATTGGCCAGTATATTGTATGAAATCTAACAATATCTTTACCTATTAAATGCAAATCTGCAGGCCATAATGTTTTATATTGCTCCGAAGAATTGCCGTCAGCATCATATCCTATGCCTGTAATATAATTCGAAAGTGCATCTAACCAAACATATACTACGTGTTTATTATCAAA
>CAZAAC010000012.1:0-57927 GCA_964483155.1 uncultured Lachnospiraceae bacterium
GGCACATCGGACAGATAAAAACATGACAGATATAGCCTATGAACTCGGGTTTTCTGATTCAGCCGTATTTTCCAGAACATTTAAAAATTATTATGGTGTTAGTCCAAGAGAATATCGTAAAGAGTATAGCAAGAATTGCAAAGATTCTTTTTTATTGTCTGACTACAATAAGGGCACAGCAAAAAATGAAAGGGAAGGCAATTTATTTCCTGTGACTGGGCAGATTACCATAGTAGACATGGAGGAGAAACAGGCTGCATATGTAAGGCATACAGGCACCTACGAGACATTATCGAAAGAGTATTCTAATTTGATGCAGACACTATTTGCACATGCGGAAAAGCAGCATCTTCTTGTAGAAGGACAGAATTGGGTGCTTGCAATATATCATGATAATCCGGAATTCGGCGAGGAGAGCCAGTTCCGTACCAGTCTGTGTCTGACGGTACCAGATGACATAGAGGTGCAGGAAAATGGAGTTCTCGGAAGAATGAAGGTAGAAGGTGGACTGTATGCGGTTGGACATTTTCAGATTCGGCCAGAACAGTATAGCGATGCTTGGAATTACATGTATCAGGAGTGGATCACGGGCAGTGGCTATGTTCCAAGAAACTCTTATCCTTTTGAAGTGTATCGTAACGTTCCCCATGTCAATGAGAGCCCTATCCAGGAAGTAGACATCTATGTTCCTATCGAGCCCATTCGCTTCTAACATGCTGCAAATTTATTCTGAGGTGAGCATATGGAAGAAATCAAAATAACCGGGGCACGAATCCACAATTTAAAAAATTTCAATCTGGCAATTCCCAAACATCAACTAATAGTCATTACAGGTATCAGTGGTTCTGGTAAATCCAGTCTGGCCTTTGATATCCTATTTGAAGAAGGAAAGAATCAATATTTAAGGTCAATAGGCATTTTGACTGGACTGGATAATGAGGATCGATTCAATACGCTAGAAGGCATCGGTCCAGCTGTGGCGGTACGCCAAAATACAATCCGGCAAAGCAATCCACGTTCTACAGTTGGTACAAAGACCGGACTATTAAACCAGCTGGCTCTCATTTATGCCAGTGATGGAAAAGCACAGGAGGAGTATAGCAAACACCTTTCTCCAGGCCTCTTTCTCTATACAACAATCGACGGCATGTGTCTTAGCTGCCAAGGTCGAGGTTCTTATTATGAAATCAATCTAGAGCAGTTAATTCAAGATAAAACAACATCCCTTTTAGAGGTTTATGAAAGTCTCAAGGTAACTGCTGGTTTCTTGCGGATTCTGAAAAAGAAATATGGCATGTATTTTGAGACCCCATTTTGGGAACTTCCCGAGGATATAAAAGGGGAGATCGTCTATGGCACATATGAGAATGGCAAACAAAGTTATTGTCTGGAGCGAATACTCAGAAGTGCTTATGAAAAGGGCGAGGATGTGGAGGAGGTTTACGGGAAGACAATTTGTCCGGTCTGTCAGGGAGAGAGGATTGGCGAAGAAGCGAGAGAGGTCTCTCTTCATGGAAAACAGATTGGTGAACTGGGACAGATGACACTATCTGGTATTCTCGATTTCTTAACGGAGATTCCAGAGGATGAACTATCTCAGTTCAGCAAGAACGTGATAAAGAATATAAAGGAGCAAGTAAAGCATTTAATCCAGTTTCGCTTAGGACATCTGACTCTTTACAGAGAGATGTCTTCTTTAAGTGGTGGCGAGGTCCAACGCATTTTTCTACACCTCCATCTAGAGTCCAGACTGAATTCTCTGCTATATGTTTTTGACGAACCCATGGCAGGATTACATCCCTCGGAAAAGCAAAGTATGATCAAAGCGGTAAAGGAACTAAGAGACTTTGGTAATACAGTAATCGTAGTAGAGCATGACAAAGAAATGATTCGTCATGCTGACCATATTATAGAGATTGGTCCTAAGGCAGGTATCGAGGGGGGAATAGTTGTCTACCAGGGTGATTATTTAGAATACACAAAAGGGGATACGCTGCTGAGTCAGTTTCTTTCTGGTAAATTATTGATGCCTGAAAGGACAGTCAGAAAGCGTACATTTACAAAAAATGACTGTCTTATTTTAGAACATGCCCATATTCATTATTTAAAGGATTTAAATGTAATATTCCCACTGCATGCTATGGTTGGTGTTGCAGGATTATCCGGAAGTGGCAAAAGTTCGCTCATTGAGGAGACACTTTTGAAACGTCTTGCTAGTGCCAGAAAATATGGTCATGCGATTGGTATAGAGGGCATAGAACGAATCAGTGGTTTTATAAAGATATCGCAGGCACCAATTGGAAGAAGTGCAAGCTCTACGCCAGCCTCCTATATAGGAATATGGGATAAGGTCAGAGGTCTTTTTGCAGATCAGCCAGAAGCAAAAAGAAGAAATATGAGCGCCGGATATTTTTCATTTCATTCTAAAGGAGCCTGTCAGGAATGTGGCGGTAGTGGCTACGAAAGAATTTTTCTGACTTCTGATTTTTCTGTTGATAAGATATGCCAGAAGTGTCATGGCAAGCGATTTCAAGAAGAGAGTCTTGCTATAAACTATAACGGAAAAACGATTGCGGAAGTGTTAGAGATGAGTGTTACAGAAGCTGTTCTTTTCTTTGCAGATCAGAAAAGTATCGTGAAACCATTAAGCATCTTAGAGCAGATGGGCATGGGATATTTAACACTTGGACAGCCCTCTCCTTCTTTAAGTGGCGGCGAGGCACAGAGAGTGAAGCTGGCAAAAGAACTGGGGCAACAGGTAAAGGGGAATATGCTCTATGTGTTAGATGAACCAACGACCGGACTCAGCTTGTATGATACGGCTTTGCTACTAAAACTGTTAGATCAGCTGGTTGCCAGTGGTAATTCGGTGATTGTCATTGAACATAATACAGAGGTCCTGAAGTGTTGTGATTACATTATAGAACTTGGTCCTGAAGGTGGAGAAAAGGGTGGTGAAATCATCGCCAAAGGAACACCAGATAGACTTCGTGTTAATCTCAATTCAAAAATAGGGAGGTACCTCGTATGAGCGACCAAGAAATGGGCAAGGAGAAAAATTGTATGGATCAAAGAAAAAGAATATGGTTAGAAAAAATTATATACAGTAGCTATAAAAATACTGCGGGCATCATTGTACTAAAAAATGGTAAAACAGTATATGAAAACTACTTTAATGAATATACTGCGACTAGCACGCTCCATGTTTTTTCAGTAACAAAAAGTATTATTTCCATATTGATTGGTATTGCAATAGAAAAAGGTCATATAAAAGGTGTAGATCAGAAAGTACTGGAGTTTTTCCGGGATTATACAGTGAAAGAAGGAGAAAAAACAATACAGAGGGTTACCCTTAAGGATATGTTAACAATGACAGTTCCATATAAGTATAAGTCTGAACCCTATACAGAATATTTCACAAGTGATAACTGGGTAAATAGTGCGCTTGATTTATTAGGAGGGAAGGGAAAGATAGGAGAATTCAGATATGCGCCCCTCATAGGTCCAGACATTTTTTCTGGCATCCTCGTAAAAGCAACGGGACAATCTGTGCTTGATTTTGCAACAGAACATTTATTTACACCATTGGGTATTCATGTTGAGGGAAATGTATTTTTTCGCGATAAGGAGGAGCAACTTGCCTGGTATCACGAGAAAAAAGTCAGCGGCTGGGTTGCTGACCCGCAAGGAGTCAATACAGCAGGTTTTGGTCTTACCCTGACACCTATGGATATGGCCAAAATAGGTCAGCTGTATTTGGAGGGTGGAGTTTTTGAGGATAAACAAATCGTGCCGCCATGGTGGGTTGATGAGAGTACTGAAGGGCATAGTCGGTGGGACAGGCTGTCTTATGGCTATTTGTGGTGGGTGATTGATGAAAAAGAACATATTTTCGCCGCGCTTGGAGATGGTGGAAATGTGATTTATATTAATGGGAAGAAAAAAATAGTAGTTTCGATGGCCTGTCTTTTTGCACCAAATGCTAAGGATAGAATAAAACTGATTAGAGAGTATATTGAACCAATATTTGAGAATTGATAGGAGAAGAGAATCTTTAGGAGATTATGCAAAGACTCTTTGCGTGACATAAAAACAAGAATAGTTTATTATAAAAAAGGTACATTCTATTTGGTAAAGTCATTTATAACAACTTGAGGAGAGCTAGATGAATAGTGTGGGCAAAAATATTAAACTATTGAGAAAACAAAGCAGTATGAGCCAGGATGAACTGGCAGACAAAATACATGTCACGCGACAAACAATATCAAATTATGAAACAGGAAAATCAAATCCGGATATTGAAATGCTTATGCTGATTACACAAGTATTTGGTGTAGATATGAACGTTATTGTTTACGGCCCATTGAAAGAAGCCAGGCATAACAAAGAGAAGATCAAATTACTTTTTTGGACAATCATGATGGTAGGGTATGGTATTATATTAGTGAAGGCGATGGAAGGGGCAAAGAGCTATGCACGTGATAGTTTTGACATTGTTCCAGAAATGTTGCTTGCATATATTGCCAGCCCTATTTTATATATTATTTTAGGTTGGATTTTAACAAAAGCGATGGGATTATTATTTCGGATGCAATCATTGCAAAATATTATGCTGCAATGCATATGCTGGCTGCTATTCACATTACTTGGTTTTTATTTTGTGTTGGCCTTATGGAATGCAGCGGACTGGATTTGGATGGATCTTAACAGAATTCAAACTATGAAAGTGAGTAATAGTTTTTCTTCTGATGATATCGTGCATATTGTTCCGAGTTTTATTACCCGATTATATTTCTCGATTATTATTAAAATTACAAATTGTAAGTTTCTTTTTATTTTTCCTGGGATTGCTATTGGAGGCTATAACTTTATTAGAATCAAACAAAAATAAAAGTTATTAAAAATATTTGTAACGAAATTGCTTTTACTACGTCTAATCTATATAAACCCGGGAAAGCAATGGAGTCAAGGAAGAAATGGACTTTGAAAAGCTTTACAATGTTTATTATATGCAAGTTTATTCCTATGTCATGACGTTAATATGGAATGCACATCTTGCAGAAGAAATCACACAAGAAGTTTTTTTTAAAGCCTTGAAGAATAACGATTCTTATCAAGGAAAATCTAGTGAACTAACATGGTTATGTGCGATTGCCAAAAATGCGTGTATGGATTTTTTGAGAAAAAAATCAAAGACGAGTAATATTGATTTAGAAGAAAAACTTGTTGATTCACACAGTATTGAACTGGCAATTGAAGATGAAAACATGACACTAATGATTCATCAGATTTTACACCATATGGAAGAGCCATATAAAGAGGTATTCCAGTTAAGAATTTTTGGAGAATTATCTTTTGATAAGATAGGAAAGATTTTCGGCAAGACAGAAAACTGGGCACGTGTGACTTATCACAGAGCGAGACTAAAAATTCAGGAAAAAATGGAAAGGAAAGAGTAATGATGGAAAAAAAATATACATGCAAAGTAATTCAGGATTTGCTACCACTTTATCAAGATGATATCTGTAGCGAGGAAAGCAAAATAATAGTAAAAGAACACTTGGCAGAATGCGTGGATTGCACAAAAATGGCTGATTGTCTAAAAAATTCAAAAGTAGAAGAACAGCTTATTTCAGAAAAAGATGGGGTGCTTCTGCAACACGCCAAAAAAGAAAAAAAACGTACAACTTCAATAGGAATGATTACAGCGGGCATATTGATGATACCGATTATAGTATGTTTGATTTGTAACTTGGCAGTAGGCCATGCATTGGATTGGTTTTTTATTGTACTGGCCTCTCTGCTGGTGTTAGCCTCTGTAACAGTAGTCCCATTGATGAAAGAGCATAAAAGATTTATTTGGACACTAGGGAGTTTTACTATTTCTTTGGTAGTATTATTGGGAGTCATTAATATTTACACACAGGGAAAGTGGTTCTTTATTGCCACCATTCCGACGCTATTTGGACTAATATTTATATTCCTGCCCTATATCCTATATAAAACTGCACTACCAACAATTCTGCAGAATAAAAAAGGGTTAATTGTTATGATTGTAGATACGGTATCCTTATATGCATTAATCTATATGATTGGTTTATATGTCCAGTCAGATTTATACTACCGCCTAGGATCTGTTACAACTACAATGGGTGTAGTATTTGCCTGGATTGTATTTTTGACGATTCGTTACTTTAAAATATCAGTTTTCAGTAAGGCGGGCCTGATTATTATGGAAACGGCTTTCTTTACACCAATCATTGACCAAACAGTTGATTATTTGATTTTGGGTAAATGGACAGGATTTGCAGCAGGCATTAATGTATTAAATTGGACAGTTGCAAATACAGAAGCGAATATCTATGCAATTTCAATTGTTGCATGTATGATTACCAGTCTTTGCTTTTTTATTACAGGATTCAAGAATAACAAAAAGAAGTAGTAAATTCGAGGGGAAGCTAATAAAATGAACAAATCGCTTAAGGGGAGTCTAAGTTTAATAGGAATTGTTTTTTTAATAGTAGCAGTTCTTTATGGTAGCTTTCTATATATAACAAAGTATAAGATCACAGATGTCGGTTCAGAAACATCTATTGATGGTCGTTATAAAGTAGTATTTCAACAAATAGGGGAACCTGATTTTCCGTTTGGGGCAACACAGATACGTATTTTGGTAAAAAGGGAAAATGGAACCTTAGTTGATAAAAAGGAAACTTCTATTTATGATGATGGGGCAATGCTTAGAGAGGCAAACTGGGAAGTGTTTTTTTATCCAGCAGGTGTGAAAATAGTAATAAAGGGAAGGGAGCAGGAGGATACTGCATATATCGTGTATTACGATACAACAACCCCGTTTAATGGTTATTCGAAAAAACAAATTATCACGGCAATTGAGGATCGCTATGGAAAAGAAGTCTCTTTTGTTGGCGAGTTGGCTGGAGAGTACGTTTTTAATGCAGGCGAGTTTATGTTTCAGGTCACGAATGATTTTCAACTAACAGATAACTATGAGGAAAAACTCATATACCATATGGGAGAAGAATTTTCAAAAAGTCATAATAGATATGTTACGTTTGTAAAAAAAGAGGAGGATGCAGAGAAATATATTCCGGTCATTTCTTTCAATGGGAGGCAGGCAATGGAGATCGAGGCATTTTGTAGTGGCGTTTGTGATTTTATTGAATTTGCCAGTAAGGAACCATACTTTGCTACAGAATCAGAATTCTTCTCAGAAATAATGTATTATGTAGAGGACGAAGAAGAAGTATTTTCTTTAGATGGATATTTAGAACCTTATGATAGAAATAATCTATATAATGCATTATATGTTCATGTGGAGAGTATTTCTATAGCAGAATATAATAATAATTTTGCAGAAGAAGATACTTCTCAAAAAGAAGAGCAGAAGGTATCGGATGAAATATGGGAATTCTATCTATCCATTGAGCCAGATTGTAGTTATACCATGAAGGATGGAACAGACTATAAGATGATTGGCGTAGATCGCGCATGCGGTAGTAGTTACTATTCTCTGATTAGTATGGCTGCTGATGGAATAACAAAGAGTGTCGTAAATAGTGACCCCTATGCAGGGAGTGGTGGTCAGTCGATGTGGCTTACTTTTCTGGAAGATGAAAATATTGGATTTTCCTGTCTTGCCTATAGTGGAGGAGCATATGGAGCCTTATACCGTACAGGTGATGGGGGAAAAACGTTTGTACAGGTCGAGTATCCATCAGCACAAGCACACCTGCCAGATAAAACCATCTATAATCCTTTTGTAATGCCGGAAGAGGTTTATGCAAAGGGGGACGAACTATACTTAGTGGTGGGACAAGGACCTAGTGGTGATTATTACGGTGAAAAAGGTTACTGTAATGGATTATATAAATCTGAAGACAAAGGAAAGAGCTGGGAGTATTTAGGCGAAGAAGCAGTACCTGTAAAGGAATAAAATAAAAGATACTACCTTTTTATTGAAAAGTAGTATAGATTTTTGAATCACAAGGTGATATATAAAGATTAGGATATCCTAAAAAAAGAAAATAGGAGGTAATAATCTATGATGATTGAGTTAGTAACTATAATTGTCACGATGTTAGCACTTGCATTAATGTATACAGGGGGACAGGGTTTTGGACTTGCAATAGCAGGATTTATTGACATACCAGCATTGATATGTATATTAATGTTATCATTACCGATTTTGGCAAAAGGTGGTCTTTGGAATGATTTTACCAGAGCATTTAGGTTGATGAACAAGAAGTATTCCTGTCGATTATGTGAAATGAGACGTACAAAAGATGCCGTGGAACTCATGCAGAAACAAATCTTATTTGCTGGCGTTATTACAACTATTTCACCATTCATTTATATACTTCATAATATCACAGAGCTATCACTTATAGGACCTAATATATCAGTAGCATTAATCGCTATTTTATACACAGCTTTTTTGGAATTGCTGTTGCTTCCATTACAGGTAGAAGTGAAGAAAAGAATTATCAATTATATGGAGGAAGAGTAAAGAGTGAAAGAACATTTTGTTCGTTTTCTTCTTGGAATTTTGTACATAGTAATCGTTGTGGCTTTGCTATTAGAGCATATTCAGATGATAGCTGGTCAGACACAGCGTATCATGGCAACAGTCGAGGCATTATTATTAGTGCTACCTGCGATTGTTGCCATGGGACTCTATATCCATATGAAAGACAAAATAGTTGACAGCGCTTCTGAAATAGAATTAATAAAAAACAGGAAGAGTATTGATTTCAGTAGTTTTGAATATACCTTTGCACAATTTGTTGCTTATCATAAAAAAAGTGCCTTATCTGAGCGTGAGTTTGAAGTCGCATGGTTACTTTTTAGAGGATATACAAATCGGCAAATTGCTGAAGAACTTTTTATTACAGAGAGTACCGTGAAAAAGCATGTTTCTCATATTTATGAGAAAATGCAGGTTTCTGGAAGAAAGGAATTTAAAGAAAATATAAAAACAGTTATGAGAGCTATGTCTTCTAATAAGGAGGCATAGCTTTCTTTTTCCGAAGTATAAGAGTCTCTATCATCATTATAATGTATGCGAATAACATAGTAATAGATACATAATCAATCACCGTCTTTATTGCAGTACCCCCCGCTACTTCGTGAAAGGCCATACTAAGTGCATTGTGATTGTACATTAATACAAGAACAATAAGCATAACAGAATCAAGTAATAGTTTTAAACTATTTTTTTATTCATATAGCGACTCCTTTATTTAGTAGTATATAAATATACTTTATAGAAAAAATGTGAGAAAAGCGTGATGCTGTTGTGAATAAATCCGTTAAAAAAGAGGACGATATTATCTATCCGTGAAAATTTGTAAAAACGATTGATGAAAAGCATTTCATATACTACAATAATAGGAAGTATTTGTATTTCTTTTGATAAGGAATAGTACAATTTAGTGGCAAAGCATAGGAGAATAGGGAATGCAAAACATAATTGCGCAAATGAAGCAAGGATTTGATACAGCTTATATTAATCAAGATATAACTTCAAATTTAGCTTTTAGGCCACAATTCATTTCTAATAATTATAAAGAAGGAAGAAAAGTTCTTTCAGCATTAGAAAATGAGTTGCTAGGATGTGAAGAATTCTATATCAGTGTTGCCTTTATCACAATGAGTGGAATTACGCCTCTTCTTCAGACATTAAAGGAATTGGAAGCAAAAGGAATAAAGGGGAAAATACTCACAACAGATTATTTGACCTTTAGTGAACCTAAAGCCCTTAAGAAACTAGCATCGTTTCAAAACATAGAATTGAAAATGTATTGTTCTAATTTAGGGGGAGATGGATTTCACACAAAAGGTTATATTTTTAAAAAAGAAGAAGTATATCAAATTATTGTTGGAAGCTCCAATATTACAATGGGAGCTTTGACAAAGAACCAAGAATGGAATACCAAAATTATATCGACTGAAAAAGGAGAATATGCCAGCCATATTTTAAAAGAATATCAAAGTTTATGGGAATCTTGTGCATCACTTCAATATAAAGACTTTATTGATAATTATTCGGAATATTATGATATTGTCAAGAAACAAAAACAGATAGCAAAACAGTCTGAAATACCATCTATTGAACAATATAGACTGCAACCTAATAATATGCAGGTACAATTTGTTAAAAACTTAAAACAGATTATGCAAGCGGATGAAAATAAAGCACTTCTAATTTCAGCAACGGGTACTGGAAAAACCTATGCGGCAGCATTTGCGCTTAGAGATATAAGTCCCCAAAGAGTACTTTTTCTTGTGCACAGGGAGCAAATTGCGAAGCAGGCGATGAAGAGCTTTAAAAATGTATTTGGGAAGAGCAAAACGCTTGGACTATTATCAGGCACAGTAAAAGAAGTGACGAGTGATTTCTTGTTTTCAACCATGTCAATGATGGCAAAACAAGAGATAAGGCAGCAGTTTAAAACAAACGAGTTTGATGTCATAATAATCGATGAGGCACATAGGACTGGAGCCAAAAGCTATCAGGACATAATGGAGTATTTTCAGCCAAAGTTGTGGATTGGAATGACAGCTTCTCCCGAAAGAACGGATGATTTTGATGTTTTCAATGCATATGATCATAACATCGCTTATGAAATCAGACTGCAACAAGCAATGGAAGAAAATTTACTGTGTCCGTTTCATTATTATGGAATTCAGGATATTGAGATAGAAGGACAGGGTATTGATGAAAATACTGAAAGAATAAATTTTGGTTTGCTTACATCAGATGAGCGAGTAACACATATTATTTCGAAAGCTGAATACTTTGGCTATAGTGGAGATCGAGTCAAAGGGCTTGTTTTTTGCAGTTCAAAAAAAGAAGCAAAGGAATTGAGTGAAAAATTCAATCAGTGTAATTATAGAACAGTGGATCTTACAGGTGAACACTCACAAGAAGAGCGCGAAGAAGCTATAGAAAGATTGGTAAATGACACACATAAAGATAAGTTGGATTATATTTTTACAGTTGATATTTTCAATGAAGGAATCGATATTCCGGAGATTAATCAGGTGATTATGCTTCGGCCAACAAAGTCGCCTATTGTATTTGTACAACAATTAGGAAGAGGACTTAGAAAAGCTGAAGACAAAGAATTTGTAATAATTCTAGACTTTATTGGAAATTATAAAAATAATTTTATGATTCCAATTGCACTATCTGGAGATCGTAGTTACAACAAAGACTCTCTTCGAAAATACATCGCAGAAGGAAATAGAATCATACCTGGAAGTTCAACTATTCATTTTGATGAGGTAACCAGAAAACGAATTTATGAGTCGATTGATGCCTCGAATTTTAACAATGTACGAATTATAAAAGATAGTTATCAGCAGCTTAAGTTTAAGTTAGGAAGAATTCCATCCTTATTAGATTTTGAGGAGCATGGTGAAATGGATGTAATCCGTATTTTTGAAAACCAGTCACTTGGTTCCTATTATAAGTTTTTAACAAAGTATGAAAAAGAGTATTCCATTAGAATTTCAGAGCGAGCAGAGAAATACCTGGAGTATATTAGCAAAAAATTTGCTTCTGGAAAGCGTGTTCATGAACTTCAAATGTTAAAAAGACTTCTTACTTATAAGAAAGGATTATTGAAAATTCTCGGGAAAGATTTACAAGAAAACTATGGGATTCAAATGAGCGATACAACAAAAAGAAATATTGTTAATGTGTTTACAAATGAGTTTGCTACAGGGAGTGCAAAGTCAACCTATGAAGACTGCATTTTTATTGAAAAAGAAGAAGATGATTATATGATAAGCACTTCATTTAGCAGAGAATTAATGGATGCTAACTTCTTAAACATGATAATCGAGATGGTTGAATTTGGACTTTATAGAAACCGGACAAACTATAGTCAAAGATATCAAGATACAAATTTCCAGCTCTATGCAAAATATACCTATGAAGATGTATGTCGGTTACTAGAATGGGAAAAGTCGGAAGTCGCCCTTAATATTGGCGGTTATAAATACGATAGTAAGACGAAAACCTATCCAGTTTTTATCAACTATCATAAAGAAGATGGCATTCAGGATACAGTAAAGTATGAGGATCGTTTTTTAAATCCTGCTACCTTGATTGCAATTTCCAAATCGGGTAGAACGACTGCTTCAGAAGATGTAAAAACTGCCCTGCATGCGGATTCGCTTGGTGTACAGATGGAACTTTTTGTGAGAAAGAACAAAGATGATAAAACCTCAAAGGAGTTTTATTATTTAGGAAAAATAAAAGCAACAGGGAAAACAAACGAATTTGTAATGAGTAATACCACTAAGACTGCAGTAGAGATTGAATATAGCCTGGTGACACCCGTGCAAGAAGATATTTATGACTACATTACGAGTTAAAAGAGAATAAGCAATTCAAGTATGCATGTTAACAAAGAAGGGATTGTGTGCGTATTTATGCATGCAGATGGGAATAGAAATGAAAACAATTAAAGTGGTAGCGGCAATCATTAAAAAAGACAATAAAATATTTGCGACACAGAGAGGTTCTGGCGAGTTCCAAGGTGGATGGGAGTTCCCAGGCGGAAAAATAGAGCCAGGAGAAACGCCAGAAAATGCATTAGTACGTGAAATCATGGAGGAACTGGATACAACAATTCAGGTGAATGAACTGGTGGATATCGTGGAGTATGATTATCCAACCTTTCATCTTTCAATGCACTGCTTTCTATGTGAATTGGTATCGGGTGATTTGATTTTAAAGGAGCATCAGGATGCTAAATGGTTAGAGCGGGATGAACTTGATTTCGTGGCATGGCTTCCGGCTGATCTTGTTTTGATTGAAAAGTTGAAAAGAGTAATGGAATAACTTGATAGAACTGTAAAACTCAAAAATGTAATGGTTGATATATGCAACACGAACAATTACAATGATAATAGGCTTAATTTTGAAAACGATATAAGCAATAGTGGCAATGATTATGATCAAAATAATAAATTTATAGAGGAGATAAAAAATGAAAGTAGGACTAGTTTTAATTGATATTCAAAATGATTATTTTAAGGGAGGGAAGAATGAATTATTTCATGCAGAGGAAGCAGCAAAGCATGCTAAAGCTATATTATCATTTTTCCGTGAAAATAAGTTACCAGTATTTCATATACAGCATATAAGCACAAGTAGCGAAGCACAATTTTTCACTCCAGAAACAGAGGGTGTTAAGATAAATAAAGATGTTTATCCTATCAATCAAGAGCCTGTCATAATAAAACATACCCCAGATAGTTTTTTTCAAACAGAATTAAATGACGCCCTAGAAAAGCAAGGCATAAAAAATTTGGTAATCTGTGGGATGATGACACACATGTGTATTGATACTACGGTGAGGGCGGCTAGGAACTTTGGATATAATATTACATTAATTGAAGATGCGTGCGCTACAAAGGATTTGAGCTGGGAGAACAGTACAATACCAGCGATTGTAGTACAGAATGCCTTTCTTTCAGCATTAAATGGAAGCTTTGCAGAAATAATAACTGCAAATCAGTGGATTGCTGGACAGCAAAAGTAATCCATATACAAGAGGGGAAGCAGCAATATGATAGTGAAAGAAATAGGCAACAGAGAAGGGCCCACGATAATCTTGTTACATGGTGGTGGACTGTCCTATTGGTCGTGGCAGAGCATAGTAAATCAACTTCAGACTGATTTTCATATTGTAACGCCTATTATTGATGGACATGGAGAAGATGGAGAGGAAGAATTCACTAGCATTTCAGATTCAGCGGCGAAATTAATTCATTATATTGACAGACAATATGACGGGAAGGTATTTGCAATCGGCGGATTATCAATTGGCGCACAAATAGCAACAGAAGTATTGTCATTGCGGGAGAATATTGCAGAGTATGCGTTAATTGAAAGCGCATTAGTGTATCCGATCAAAGGAATTACTGCAATGACGATTCCCGCTTATAAACTATGCTATGGACTAATTAATAAAAGATGGTTTTCAAAAATGCAGGCAAAAACGCTTTGTGTTTCACCGGATATGTTTGAGCGCTACTATCAGGATAGTATAAAAATTTCAAGACAATCCTTAATTAATATTACACTAAGCAATGGAAACTATGAGTTGAAGAGTAGTATTGCAAATACCAAAGCAAAAGTATTGATTATTGTCGGAGAAAAAGAGATTGGTATTATGAAAAAATCTGCAAAAAAATTATCTACTACCATTCAGGGTAGTGAGTTATATATCGCTCCTAAAATGAAACACGGAGAAATCAGTTTGCAATATCCTGAAAAATATGTTGCGCTGTTAAAGTCATTTTTAGCAGGAGACTTTCAAAGTCGTATGTGAAGGAATAAGATATATATGAATCGACGTTTTAAAATACTTTTGCCCAATGTGATTACTTGTATCAGAATTGTGTTTTCGCTTTTTCTTTTTACCATAGTGCCACATACCATGAACTTTTGGGTGATATATATTGTATGCGGAATGACAGATGTTTGTGATGGATATCTCGCCAGAAAATGGGACGTAAGTAGTAAGAAGGGAGCATTACTTGACAGCATTGCTGATTTGCTTTTTATAATAGCATTACTGTATGCTTTTATTCCGGAGATTGCATTAAAAAGTTGGATGCTTATTTGGATTATTATAATAGCAGTGATTCGGATCCTTTCAATCCTAGTGGGGATATTTAAATATCGGACATTAGCTTTTATACATACATATGGCAATAAGTTGTCTGGACTTCTGCTATTTTATTTTCCGATTTTTTTAAAAGTGACAGGATTGAAAACAACAGTAATAGTAATATGCACAGTAGCAATCATTTCTGCAATAGAAGAATTGGTCATTATGATTTCATCCAAATCTTTAGATAGAGATAGAAAATGGTGATGAATCTAATCCACTGCTAATACCAAAAGATTTTTCTTTTTTTGATTATAGTAAATAAGCCGCCAGTCTGGCGGCTTAATTACTAGGTAGATTTATGATTTTCTGCATACAGTTACCCTTTTACTGCACCAGCAACCATACCTTCAATGATATATTTACTAAAAACAAAATAGAAAATAATAATAGGCAGCATTGTGATGATCATTCCAGACATTATCCTAGGATAATCAGACGAAAATTGTCCGGAAAATTGGGTCAGTGCTAATGGGACTGTAAATAAGCGCTGGCTCTTTAGCAGTACTAAAGCAAAAGAAAATTCGTTCCAGCACTGAAAGGTCTGTATGATTGCAATTGTCGTAAGTATCGGTTTACAAATAGGGAACATAATTTGAAACATTGTTCTGCTAAAACTGGAGCCGTCAATTGCAGCGGCCTCCTCTAACGCTAAAGGAATTGATTTTAAAAATCCATCTACTAAAAAAACAGCAATGGGAAGTCCAAACGCAATATAAGGAATAATAAGAGTAAACCACTTGTTGGATAATCCGGTTCTATTAAATACGACATAAATAGGCACCAGCAAAGTGTGAATGGGAATCAACATGCCAGCTAAAAAAAGAAGATATAGTATTTTATTACCCCAGAAATTGACTCTGGATAAAATATATCCAACAATAAAGCCAAAAAGAATAATCAGTAAAACAGAAATGAAGGTTACTCTAAAGCTATTCAAAATAGAGGGTAGTATTTGATAATCTGTATTTGACAATAAGTCTATATAGTTGTCCACAGTAGGAGCTATAGGTAAGTGTATGATATCGGCATTAAAGTCAGTTTTGCTTTTTAATGAGGAATAAAGTAGCCAGACCAGTGGGAAAATACAGCTTATTGAAAAAATAATCAGTAGTAGATTCAAAAAAATGAAAGAAGAACCTGTTTTAATTTTTTGTGCAATTACTTTGCCAATAAAGAAATTATTTTTATGTTCCATATCTAAACCTCTGCTTTTTCTTTTGTTAATTGTCTGATAAAAAATTGGACACCCCCGATAACGAGCAGGCTTAATATAAATATGGCAATTGCAATTGCACTTCCATAGCCCATATTGGAACGTGTGAAAGAAGTCTGGTAGCTATACAAAGCCATAACATTGGAGGCATTTCCCGGCCCACCATTTGTCATTACATAAATATGATCAAAAACCTTCATATTACCGGCAACACACAATGTGACGCAAATAAGCAGGGTGTTTTTGATAAGCGGCAATATGATATAGATTGCTCTTTGAAATGCATTGGCGCCGTCAAGTTCTGATACTTCAAAAATCTCATTATCAATAGAAGAAATTGCCGCCATAATAATGACCATATAGTAACCAATGTATTGCCATATTAGAGGAATGGAAACAATGAGCATAATTATGCTTTTTTCACTCAACCATACTTTTGCGGCATCAGTATTTCCGATATACTTTAAAAACCAGTTAATTAGTCCCTTATTATAATCATAAATCATCATCCATATAAAGCCTATGTATACGGCAGAAATTGTACTTGGAAAAAAACTAAAGGTACGATGGATGCCTTTCAATTTTACGAGGCGGGAATTAATAATTAAAACAATGAGGAATGCTAATCCAATCTGCCCAATAACACATACAAGTACTAAGAATATATTATGTTTGAAAGATGACCAGAACACTTGGTCTTTCAGCAAATCCATATAATTTTGAAATCCAGTAAATAATTTTGTGGGTCCCCCTTTCCATTCAAAAAAACTATAATAACCTGCTGTTATAAGGGGAATAAAAACTGCAAAAATATAAATGGTCAGTGGGAGAAGTAAATATGCAAAAAGAACCCTCCCCTTTGGTTTGACTATATTTGACATTACTTGCCTCCATTCAATTGTTTGATAAAAGCCTTATCTGTAAAAAACGCAGATAAGGCCTATCATTTAATAACATAATCAAATAAATTTATTTTGTTGCTTCTTCATATGCAATTTGAGCATTTTCTGCAACAGTTTCTGGTTCCATATCACCATTCATCATTGCCTGTAAATCAGTATTTAGTACACCCCATAATGAGCTGGAGATGTAAGAATCATAAATCTGACAAGTAGGATAATCAACATATGTAAAATTGTATAAGTCCTGTGTCA
Organism: uncultured Lachnospiraceae bacterium; assembly: GCA_964483155.1. Taxonomy (GTDB): domain Bacteria; phylum Bacillota; class Clostridia; order Lachnospirales; family Lachnospiraceae; genus JAAYYM01. The sequence goes on from CAZAAC010000012.1 coordinate 17,082, forward strand.
TCTGATCAAATTTGCTCAAATCAACGCTAGAAGGTTTTGCAAATCCGCTTAATGCCCATTTTCCTGAAACATAATCAGCGAAACCTGTTCCTGTTACCTTATAAGCCAAATCTATACAAGCTGCAAGTTTATCTGGATCTTCTGCAACCTTAGGATTAATAGCAACTGCATAGCCTAAACCATAAGCATGTGTATCAGTAGCACCCGTAGCATTAGCAGGCTGAGGGAATATTGCTAATTTAGATGTTGCAGCTAAATCCGGATTAGATTCACCCAATGTAGTTCCAATGTATGACATATCCCAATTTCCACCAATGTATGCTGCACACTGGCCAGAAATGTAGTACTCTCTTGCATCATAATGTGTAATTGCATTGAAATCTTTATTAAATACACCTGATGCAAAAATATCTTTTGTAAAGGTTAAAGCATCAATAAATTCTTGATCTGTAAAAGCAGCGCCAGAGTTGTCTACGAGTGAAGTAAACCAGTCTGAACCAGTAAATCTGTTTCCGATAACTGTTAAGAAGGTTGAATTTGCCTGCCATGTATCTGCATTACCAAATCCAATTGTTGTAATTCCTTTACTATCGAAATATTCCTTTGCTTTTAATACATCATCCCAAGTAGTTGGGAATGTATCAAATCCAGCTTCTTTCCATAATGCTGCATCATATACGATAGCAGTACATGTACCACCTGTTAATGCAGGAATACCATAAATCTTACCATCAGATACAAAAGGTGTTGCCAGATCCATATTATACTGTGCATTTTCTGGTGAATTTGCAACAATATCTGTCAGATCCATTACAAGGCCATCTTCTGACCATTTTTTTGTATCCATGCCCTGAAGCAAGAACATATCTGGAAGGTCATCTGCTGCAGCGAGAGTTGCAATCTGTGTTTTGTATTCAGTATTTGCAAGAATGGACTGTGTTAATGTTATACCGCTGTTAGCTGTTTCCCACTCAGAAATCATTGTTCTTAATCCATCTGAACCGCCATTTCCTTTTGCTTCTTCTTCTGTTGAATAGTGCATAAATTCGATATCTCCTTGATAAGCAAGACCATCTGTTGTTGCAGCATCTGCAGTTTCTGTTTCTACTGCTTCCGCAGTTTCAGCTACTTCAGCTGTTTCCTCTGCTGCTGGTGTTTCTGTTGTTGCCGCTTCACCTGTACTGCCACATCCTGCAAGCAATGCAGTAACCATGGCAACGGTTAAGAGACTACTTAAAAGCTTCTTTTTCATTTTAAATCCTCCTGTTTTGTTTTATATTTATATGTAATTATATAAATATCAGATTGAAGTGTGAGACCTTCCGTTTTTCAAGAGCAACAAATTAAATTTTTGTACTCATTTCAAAACATTGTTTTGTATTAAGATTCTTAACAGAAGTTCCTTTTAATACTTTTCCTTTTACAACGATTCTTTCTATCGTTGAATTTCCTGGGTTTTCAATTAGCATAATTAGTTTTTTAGCAGCATATGTCCCAATTGTTTTTGTGTCTTGCTGCAGAGTGGTCAGTTGTGGTGTTAACATCTGTGATAAAACGATGCCATCATAGCCAACGACAGATATATCTTCTGGAATACGAAAACCATTCTCCTTTAAAGTACGAATGCCACCAAGACTAGAAAAATCATCTGGAAATATGATACAGGTTAATTGACTTTCTGTTGCAAGGAGCTCATTAGTAAGTTTAGCTGTTGTAATAGGATCATGATAAGAACCCTGCTTTACAAACTTATCAGGAACCGCCAATCCCAGTTTTTCCATAGTTTCATAAAAACTTTTCACACGGCTTTGCGTAATAGCAGAATCATTTCCATGGATAAAAGAAATTTTTTTGTGTCCCATTTCATACAAAAATGTGACTAGTTCCTGCATCCCTTTTTCATTATCTGAAAGAACTGCTGTCCTGTTATCAAATACGCCATCGATAGTTACAACGGGAATATCTCCATTAATTACCTCTAAAATATCTGAATCATAGTGTTGAATGCAGGCAATAATAATACCCTCGACACCATGATATTTACATAGTTCATAACTAGACATATTTTTACAATTATGTTTGTTTATGAAAGTAATTGCATAACCGCAGCTTTCAAATTTTTGTTTGAAACTGCATAGAACGCTAGCAAAATAATCATGTGTCAATCCATTTTGTGCTTCACCTACATATAGCACGCCTATATTATGTGTATGCTTTGTCTTAAGAGCTCTCGCCGAATGATCTGGAAAGTAATTCATTTCTTTAGCAACTCTATGGATATATTCTTTCGTAGCCATTCCAATATCTTTTTTATCATTTAGAGCTTTACTGACAGTAGCAACTGAAACACCACATCTAATTGAAACGTCCTTAAGCGAAACCATATGAATTCTCCTGTATTTCAATTTTTTTAGTATTTATTATTGTATTGAGGATTATATCCGAGTTATATATATGAACTTCGCATATATGAATATCTAATATATGAACTTCATATATATGAAATTCACATATGTGATAGTATCATACGAAAATATTAAAGTCAATATTTTTATACAGACCAAATTTACAAGAACAAATTATGATACACATCACAAAAAACCATGGATTATGTAAAAAACTATTAATTTGATGATTGATTTCTCAATGAATTGCATATAAACTAAGGATGTAAGGTTTTTTTGTTATCTAGATAAATATAGATTTTATGGAGGTCATGATGTCCAGAATAAATAATAATTATTATGCAATTCTTGGTATCTTAAATTTTCATCCCATGTCAGGGTATCATATTAAATTAACCGCCAGCAAGGGAGTTGGGAACTTTTGGGATATGGATTATAAGCAAATCTACCCTACACTTAAGAAGTTAGTTACTGAAAAACTAGCAACAGTCGAAATAGTAAAAGCTGACAACAGACCTGAGAGTAAGGTATATAAACTTACTGAAGCGGGTGTTAATAAATTTTATGATTGGTTAAGGAGTCCTCTTACAGACGGAAAGCAGATAAGAACGGAATTAATGTTCAAACTATATTTTGGTTACAATATTTCTGCGAAGATAAGTATTGCACAGGTTCAAAACTATAAACAAATTAAAATTGAAGAATTAAAAAAAATAGAAGAGCTCATGAGTTTTATCAAAACAGAGGCGAAAAAAGATGCTTTTTGGCATTATAGAGTCGTAACAATAGATCGAGGTAAGAAAATAATTTCAGTGGAAATAGATTGGTGTAATGATACAATACAATATCTCAGTGCAAATTTATTATAACTGTAGTATATCCAGTAAAAAAATCCTCAAGAAATGTATTGACACATTCTTGAGGATTTTTTATAGGCTTATTATTTCTTTTATAGAGAATGCAAAATTTATGATACTGTTATATTTGCTTCGGTTTTCAAAGATTGCGCAAGATTTCCAAAATGGTCAATCTGCATTTCCAGTTCAAAAACCTTTGTATGATAGTCTTCGATTTCTAAAAGAATATCCTCTGAACAGCCTGATGCATTTTGAGATAGAGTAGATACCAACTGTACCAGCTTAGAAGATTCATCGTTAGAAGCGATGAGCTCTTCCACGCATACTGTGATTTCCTGAATAGCCACGTTTATTAATTGTGCTTCACTCTGAATACCATTAAAAGTAGTGCTGGTAAGGTTCATAGCACTACGCTGACTGGTCAGCTCTTCTGTAGACTGCTCAATCTTTCCTACTGTTTCTTTTGTACTTAATTTATTCGTTTGAACCAAGGCGTCGATGGTACTAACGGCTATTTTTGTGTCGTCTGCAAGCTTGCGGACTTCTTCTGCCACAACGGCAAAACCTTTGCCGTGTTCTCCTGCCCTGGCAGCTTCGATAGATGCATTTAATGCTAATAGGTTAGTTTGATTCGCAATACCCATAATAGTACCAACAATAGATGCAATTTGAGAGGAATTATTTTCTAATTCGCGGACAACATGCATAATTTCTTGATTTGTTTTTTCAGAAGCATTCAGACTTGCTTCTTGTGTATTGATTGCAGCAGTTCCATCCTTAATGATAGTTAGAAAGTCAGCAATTTTGGTGCTGATGCTTGTAGTATTATCAGCCACCTGGTGAATTTCACCATCAATTTCCGTTAGTATTTCAACATTTTTATTCATATGATTAGACTGGTCTTTTGAGATTGTCTGCAAGGACTCTGCTTGAGAACGGATGGTCTTAAAACGATTTGCATTACTATCACAACTTACTTTTAATGCTTCTGTATTTTGAAATAAATCAGAAGATAGCATTTTAATATTACCCAACGTTTTTTGCAAATGTGAAGACATTTCAGTTGCCTCCAGCTCACGATTTCCAGCAAGATGAAACAGTCTATCAAAAGATTTTACTACAAATATAGCAACTAAAGTAACCCAAATATAGCAGAAATAACGGATAGCAATATCGCGCGGAATTTTAACAAAAGCATCCATTTGTATCGGTATTAGGTTCCACATAAACACATCTACTGCAACGGCTACTGCAAAAGCATATATAATTACTTTAATATCAAAGAAGAAAATTGCAGCAACAATAATAAAATAGCCTAAAGCATGTGTTTCTGGTGCATTTTCTGTAATAAATCTCATCAATACTAGTAAAATGGTTAGAGAAAACATCATAATCCATTTTGAGAAGGCCCTACCTGAAAATTTGGAATTTAACCATCTTAGCATCAAAGCATTTAAGACCACAGCAGCCAATAGTATGCCTAACAAAAACCAAGTTACATTTTCACTGGCGAGACCTGCAACCTTAGTGCCTATAGTAGCCATAACCATTACAATAGACACGACTGTTACGACCCATAAAAAATAGTTCTTTGCCTCTTCATCAATCATCTTTCTTGTGTCTGAACTAGCTTTCCTATTCGTTTCCAATTGATTTCTCCTTTTTTTGCAATATTTCTATAGGTAATCACAACATATCAAGAATTAAAATATAATGAAGAAAACCTAATGATTCATAAGAAAAACTATATTTGTGTACAAAACAATATTTATAATTATTTTGTGTAAATAGTATACAATAAAATTATAAATTGCACTATAAAAATTATGTGTTTTGACTAAAATTAAAGGATAATATTGTTAAAAACGATAGAAAAGAGAAAGAAGGTAGATAGATGTTTAATGAGAAAGTATTTAAAGAAGTAAAGACAATCATCAAATTCATGTTAGTTTTATTCTTTATAATGGGACTATCTTATCTTTCTATTACATTGCTGATGCAGTTTAATGTAAATAAAATACAGAAAAGTGGAATTATCAATAATGAGCAGATAGTAATTGATGTGGAGAGAGTCATCATTTCAAATAAAATCAATCAAGTGGTATCTGATTTATTATATATAAATGATAGTTTACAATTAGATAATGGGGACTATAATTATGCAGAGCTGGAGAGTCAATGGCTTGCATTTTCAAACAGAAAAAAAATCTATGATCAGATTCGCTTTATTGATTTAGATGGCAATGAAGTAATCAGGGTGAATTATAAAGATGATGGTGCAGAAATTGTTGATCGATTGAATTTACAAAATAAGAAGGATCGATACTATTTCAAGGATACTATTTCTTTAAACAAAAACCAGATATATATATCAAAACTGGACTTAAATATTGAGGGCGATGAAATTGAACAGCCAATTAAGCCGATGATTCGATTGTCAAAGCCATATTACGGTAAAGATGGTAAATTAGAGGGAATTGTAATGCTGAATTACAACGCCGACGATATGCTTAGACAGGTGAAAGAAATTGCATTAACAGCACACGGTAGTGTATTTTTGCTTAATGCAGACGGATATTGGCTTTATAATAGTGAAGACAGCAGTTATGAATGGACTTTTATGTATAGTGATAAAGTAAATGAAAGTTTTGCTTGTAAATATCCGAATGAGTGGGAGACAATGAATAAAAAAGAGGAAGGCTCATTGAGTTCTGTAAGTGGTGTTTTTAATTATACAAATGTATTAACAAATAATGATTTTTCATTGGATAGTGGAGAGAACGATTCCCTGATATTTGATGCCGGGGATTGGTATATTGTATCTTATATAGCGCCAGAGACACCAAATGGAAAACTGTTTACCAGTAATGTAGGGGACTTTATATTGGCAGTGATGTTTAAAAATTATATGGTCTATTTTTCTATTTTAGTAGTCGCTTTCATTTTTGCAGTAAGTATGACAATTGGTAAAATTAGAAAAGATAGATTAAAATATTTTTCAGAATATGATGTTATGACAGGTGTTTATAACAGACGTGCAGGTTTTGATAAGCTAAATCAGTTATATAAGAATAGTTTAAAAAATAGAAGCTTAATAAGTATTTGTTTCATTGATATAAATGGACTAAAGGGAGTCAATGACTTTTTAGGACATGAGGCGGGTGATGAGCTTATTTTAAGTGTTGTAGACGGAATCAAAAAAAATATACGCGAAAATGATTTTGTTGCAAGACTTGGAGGGGATGAATTTTTAATTATTTTTGAGGAACTAGATGAAGAGGGAGCGGAAAGAATTTGGAATCGTATTTTACAAGAATATGATCAGATTAATCAGAATGAAGACAGAAAGTATATTATTAGCGCAAGCCACGGTATTGAAACATTTAAATATACTATTGGCGAATACGTTGATTTAATTGTCAATCGTGCCGATGAAAAAATGTATAATGAGAAGAGAATGATAAAAAAAGAGTTGGAAGTAATAAAAAACACCTAGTATAATATAGTTAGAAAGATTGAGATTGTATAACCAGTTAACCTAATATTGAAAGAGATAAGGAGGTTGCTATGTTAGAAAAAATTGACCTTAAAAAAGTGCTTGAGAAAAAAGAATATACTATAATTATGGATGAGCTGACGCCTAAGTTAGCTTTGTTGCAAAGAGAATGCAAGACAGCAGGCATACCGATAATGATTGTATTTGAAGGCTGGGGAGCAGCTGGAAAAGGAACACTGATTAACCAATTAATAGCGCCTCTTGATCCAAGAGGATTTAAAGTGTTTACTGTGCAGAAGACTTCTGAAGAAGAAGAAATGAGACCATTTTTATGGCGATTTTGGACAAAAACACCTGCAAATGGGCGTATTCATATATTCGATCGAAGCTGGTATAAAAAAATTGCAGAGAGTAATATGGGAGATACAAAGCCGGTAAAAGAAAAAACAGATGTAATTAGTGAAATTCTGAATTTTGAAGAAGAATTGGTAGATGATGGGATGATAATCATTAAGTTCTTTTTGCATATATCGAAAAAAGAGCAGAAGAAACGTTTTAAGAATCTTGAAGAGTCAAAAAAAACTTCTTGGCGTGTTACAGAAAGAGACTGGATACAAAACGAAAACTATGATAAATTTTTAGATGTCTTTGATAATATGATTGCAAAAACAGATACTGATTTTGCACCATGGACTATCATAGAAGCGACCAATAATGAATATGCAATTAGTAAAATTATAGCTACGGTAGTTGAACAATTGACATTAGCGCTACACCAAAGACAAAAGAAACTGCAGAAGCAAGAAACGGATGTGTCGCAAAAAGAAGAACCTGTGTATAGAGATGAAGCAGAGCAAATTCGAACGAAAGAAATAGAAACAATTGAAAAATTTTTAAACTTAGATGTGCTTGGTAATGTGGACCTAAGTCTTACTTTAGAAAAAGAGGAATATAAAGAGAAACTGGAAAAACTTCAAGAAAAACTCGCAATACTTCATTATGAAATGTATAAATATAGAGTTCCTGTAATACTGGCATTTGAAGGATGGGATGCAGGAGGAAAAGGTGGTGCAATCAAACGTGTCACTCAAAATATAGATCCCAGAGGGTATGAAGTGATTCCTGTTGCCGCACCTAATGATATAGAAAAAGAACATCATTATCTATGGAGATTCTGGAATGCTATGCCAAAAGCAGGTCATATGACTATTTTTGATCGCTCATGGTATGGGCGTGTTATGGTAGAAAGAATTGAAGGATTTTGTAAAGAAAATGAATGGCAGAGAGCATACAAAGAAATAAACCATATGGAAGAAAGTCTTACAAACTTTGGGTGTATTGTTATAAAATTCTGGATGAATGTGGATAAGGAAGAGCAGCTTCGAAGATTTCAAGATAGACAGAACACGCCAGAAAAGCAATGGAAGATTACAGAGGAAGACTGGAGAAACAGGGAAAAGTGGGATGCCTACGAGGAGGCAGTCAACGAAATGATTATCAGAACCTCTACTAAAAATGCACCCTGGGTTATAGTAGAAGCAAATAGTAAGTATTATGCCAGAATTAAAGTACTGGAGAGTGTTGTGAATGCATTGGAAGAAGGCATAAGAAAGAAAAAAACATAATGTAATAAGTATGGAAGTTGCTGGATTTGCATTTTACCTGTATTTTTTGTATCTCACAGCAGTTGATATTGAATGAATTTTGTACCTATCATATACTTCATTTATGCCCAGAAGATAAACTGGAAAAAAGGAGAATACTATGATAGGTACTATTATTTTTATGATTGTAATTTTAGCAGAACTGATTTATTGTACCATAAGGATTTGGGAAAAAAGCACATATTGGAAAGAAAAAAGCATTCTACATATTGTGGAGTTGATATTGTTTCTATTACTAATAATGATTGGTGTGCTTCATTGGAGCTTTCGTTGGATACTGTTATTGGGATTATTGATTCTTCGCGGAATAATAAGTGCGGTTAGTCTTATTAGAAAAAGGGAGAGCCATAACTATAAAAGATGGAAAACTATAGTTGGTTTTTTAGGAAGCTTTTTGATTATTTTTTTAGCTACAGCACCAAGTTTAATTTTTCCACAGTGTAATCAACTTCCTGTAAGTGGAAACTATAAAATAGAAACAGAGATCTACACATGGGAAGATAAAAACAGCACTGAAACTTTTGAAACAGATGGCTCTAATCGTGAAGTGACAGTTCAGTTTTGGTATCCAAAAACAGACAAAAATGAAACATTTCCATTAATTATTTTTTCTCATGGAGCATTTGGTTTTCGCATGAGCAATTATTCAACCTATGCGGAACTTGCTTCCAATGGATATGTAGTATGTAGTATTGATCATCCTTATCATGCTTTTTTTACGAAGCAGGCAGATGGAAAAATCATAACTGTAAATCCTGAATTTATGCAAAGCGTATTTTTAGTTAATGAAGAAAATACGACAGAAGATCAAATTTATGATATCACCAGAAAATGGATGAATGTCCGATGTACAGACATAAACTTTGTAATTGATACAATAAAAGAGAAAGTCTCCAACCAAAAAGAGAACAAAACTTTCTCATGCATTAATATCTCTGAAATAGGAATCATAGGACACTCACTTGGTGGAGCAGCCGCTGTGACTGTTGGAAGACAGAGAACGGATATTGATGCCGTTATCGACTTGGATGGGACAATGCTTGGCGAAGAAATCGCTTGTGATAATAATCGCTATACCATAAATGAAGAACCTTATCCAGTGCCGCTTTTATGTATTGATACAACTGCTCATTATCAAGAGGGGCTGACCTATGGAGAACAGTATGCAAATAATGTAACTTTGAAAAATGCGATTGATGCAAAAGAAGTACATTTTAATGGAGCTGGTCATATGAATTTTACGGACTTGGTTTTCTTTTCGCCGATGCTTGCAAATATGCTTGGAAGTGGAGAGATTAATAAAATTGATTGCATACAGACAATGAATGAGGTAATCTTAAATTATTATAATCATTATTTAAAACAAATGGAAGAACTCGATATAGAGGAATCTTATTCATTTTAAGAAGAGGAATTATGAAGGTTGAGATTGAAAAAATTACAGAGCAACAAGAAGAGAGAGTGCTGATTGCATGTTATAAGGTATCTAAGGAAGTATCTGAAATCGTGCATTTTGTAAAGTCCAGACAGGAAAGTATAGAAGGATATGATGAAAGTGGGGTTCACGTGATTCCACTTTCTGAAATTTTTTATGTGGAATCGGTAGACAATAAGGTGTTTGTTTATTTAAAAAATAATGTTTATGAAATTAAAATGCGTCTTTATGAGTTTGAAAACTTATATGTAGATAAAGAATTTTTTCGCTGCTCAAAAGATACTATTATCAATCTTATGAAAATACAGTTTGTGAAACCGGCTTTAAACAGCAGATTTGCAGCAGTTTTGACAAATAAGGAAAGTGTTATTATTTCCAGAAAATATGTACCAGTCCTGAAGCAGAGACTGCGCGGAGGGCGCGAAAATGGATAAAATTGAACATTTTAAAAAAGTTGCAATGAGTTTCTTTATTGTAGTTACATTCGTTAATATAGCAATGGGAATTTTAGGACTTTGTTTTGAAAGAGATATGAAATTTGGATATGAAGCATTTTTTGTTCCAATTATTTATGGATTTCTTAGTATGATACCAATGGTTATGACTTATTCAAAAAAAGAATTAACGGTAAGACAACTGATTTTCAGAAAAATTTTGCATTTGCTTTTATTAGAAGCACTGCTTACTTACTTTGTATTTTTAAATAAAGCTATGGCAGTGGATCTGCTGATTTCATTTATGATTTCTGTGTTTGTCATATCAATTCTAGTACATATGATTTTGTGGTTTCTCGATAACCGTAAGGCAAAGGAACTCAATTTAGAGCTGGAAGAATATCAAAAAAACCGTATATTGTAAAAATAGAAAAAGCTAATCTTTAAAAAAAATAGAAATAAGAGTATAATTAGTAATTAAGGATGGGAGGTGACTAATATGGGAGATAAGAGTCCTAAGAAAAAAGAAGTGAAGAAACCAAAAGCAGAAAAGATTGTATCAGATTCAGCCTCGACTGTATCAAAACCAGTGAAAAAACCCAAAAAGACATATTAACATTAATGCTAGCAAAAAAGCCTCAGAGAAGACGCATTTGTGAAATCTCTAAGGCTTTTCAATATGATTTAGAGTCTTATTCTTTTCTTTTCCAGATTACTTTTCTGTGAAGCTTCAATTATTTTAAGCACATCAACAGCATCTTCCGGTTTTACAGAAAGCGTTGCATTATTTACCAAGACGTCATAAATGTTATTATAGTAGTTTCCATAATTCCCAGTTACGGTAGGAATTATCTTTTCGAAAATACTATTATTTTGTTCATAATACAAGGTTCCATAATTCTCTTCTAAATCACAGCCCCAGTTTTCCATAGGAGGTCTTTTTCCTAAAATTAGAGCATTCTCCTGTACATCCATTCCATATTTAATGAATGTTCCCTTTCTTCCATTAACCATATAATGAGGGCCTTGTTTTGCTACTACTTCCCCCGCTGATAGTATTGCTCTTTTGTCTTTATAGTAAAGAATAACTTCAAAGTTATCAATCCCAGCTGATTCCTGCCTCTGTTTTCTGAAATCGGCATATACTTCATCTGGCATTCCAAACAAACAATAGGCTTGATCAATAATATGTACACCAAGATCATATAAAATATCTGTACCAACACAAGTTTCATATTTCCATTTTTTAGAGCTACAACCAAAAACAAAACGATCATAATGAGCTTCATAATCAAGAATTTCACCAAGAGAACCGTCTTTAATCAATTGCTTTACTGTTAAAAAATCACCGTCAAATCTTCTGCTTTGATAGACAGAGAAAATAACGCCCTTTTGCTTTGCTAGCTGACAAAGTTCTGCAGCCTCCTTTGAAGAAGCGGCCACTGGCTTCTCGACAATTACATTTTTTCCTGCTTCAATAGCTTGTGTGGCCATAGGGACATGATAAGCATTTGGTGTTGATATAATAACTAAATCAATATCATCTGTTAATAGTTCTTCAAAAGCTCTGACTACTTCTACATAAGGATACTCTAGTTGTGAGTTATTAGTAGAGCGCTCATATACTTTTTTTATATGATATCTTTTGTCAGCATGCAAAAATGGAGCTTGAAAAATCTTACCGGACATGCCAAAGCCAGCAATTCCTACATTTATGATTTTGTTAAACATATCAATTCTCCTTACATAATAGGTAGTGTCATATAAATCTATTATATCATTTTTATGGTAGAAGTGTTATTTTATATAAGATTTCACATAACATAAAAGCATCCAAAACATGAAAAACTACTTATAAATGGTTATTTTGTATATATTTTATATTCAATTTAAAAAAAAATATACAAAACCAACAAATTACGTATTGCATATGTTAAAAAGAAGTGATACGATACCTCTAATCAAATAAAAAGGGGGATAAAAACATGGATATTCAATTTTTTCAAATCGTTGCAATTATTGTATCATTGCTAGCTTTTGGAGAAGCATTTTGGCTTTACAAATGGGTAAAAGCATTACCATCATCTAATCCGCAGGTTGCAGCTATTGGCTTACTTATTAAGAACGGGGCAAATACTTTTTTAAAGAAAGAGTATATTGCATTGGCGCGTTTTTGTGGAATTGCCGCAATTATCATTTTTATATTGCTTCCTTCTCCAATATGGATGGGCAATCCTTTAGATAATGTAATTATGACTTTTGCATATCTTTTTGGAACTGTTTTTTCTGCAATTGCAGGGAAAATAGGAATTGGCATTGCAACAATTGCAAATGTAAAAGCAGCTGAAGCTTCTACAGATGGACTAAAACCTTCTTTTATGGCTGGATTCCGTGGGGGTGCAGTTATGGGAATGGCAGTAGTAGGAAGTAGTCTGTTAGGTGTTACTTTGATTTTACTATTAACAAATAGTACAACAGCGCTACTGGGATTTAGTTTTGGAGCCAGCTCATTAGCATTGTTTGCAAAAGCTGGAGGAGGAATTTTTACAAAGACCGCGGATATTAGCGCAGATTTAGTAGGAAAAGTAGAACTTGGAATACCAGAAGATGACCCAAGAAATCCAGCAGTTATCGCAGATAATGTAGGAGATAATGTAGGAGATGTAGCAGGCATGGGAGCTGATTTATTTGATTCTAATGTCGCTTCTTTAGCAGCTGCATTTGTTATGGCAGTAACACTTGATAAAGTAGCTGGTGGTAATGTGAATGCAGGCATGGTATTATGCTATGCGACATTAGGCCTATTAGCCTCTATCATTGGTGTTGCGACTGCAAGGATGGGTAAAAACGGGAGCCCTACAAGGGCACTGAATAGCAGTACTTATATTACAACAATAGTTTTTGCACTAATTACAGCGATTGCAACATATGTATTTCACTTTGAGTGGCGTATCTGGCTGGCAAGTGCAATAGGACTTGGTGTTGGTGTTGTTATCGGAATCGCAAGTGATTATTTTACAGATGACAATAAAAAACCTGTTCATGAAGTTGCAAAAGCATCTGAATCAGGACCAGCATTTACTATTTTAGCTGGCGTTTCATATGGCTTTATGAGCGCACTTCCTTCTATGGTAGGTATCGGAATTTCTGCTGTTGCAGCATATAAAATCTGTGAACCTCTAGGAGAAGGCTATGCGATGTTTGGTATTTCAATGGCAGCAGTAGGTATGCTATCAATCGTAGGTATGATTATATCTAATGATGCATATGGTCCGATTGTCGATAATGCCCGCGGTTTAGTTGAAATGGGAGATTTGGGAGATAAAGCACTTGAGATAACAGATTCTCTTGATAGTGCAGGAAATACGGTAAAAGCTATTACAAAGGGTTTTGCAATAGGAGCAGCAGGACTTACTGTAATTGCTTTGCTAGGCGCATTTATTAGTGAAGTAAATGTCAAGGCCATAGAGCTTGGGTTAGAAACGATAACTGGCTTCAATATTATGGATCCACTTGTATTCTTCGGTTTGTTGGTAGGAGCTACAATACCTGCAGTATTCTCAGCTATGCTGATGCTTGGTGTAGATCGTAATGCACAACGTCTAGTAGCGGAAATACATAGACAATTTAAAGAAATCGCAGGACTAAAAGAAGGTAAAAAAGGAGTTGTCCCAGAATATGATAAGTGCATTGAAATTGCTACTACTGGAGCACTCAAAGAACTTGTACCTGCTGGACTATTCGCTATAATTGCAACTCTTGTTGTTGGATTTATCGGTGGAGTTCAGGCAATTGGCGGATTTTTAACAGGGAATATTATCAGTGGTCTTTTACTTGCACTGTTTATGTCAAATGCAGGTGGTTTGTGGGATAATACAAAAAAATATATTGAGTCTGGACATAACGGTGGCAAAGGTTCAGATACCCATAAGGCAGCCGTTGTAGGCGATACTGTAGGCGATCCATTTAAAGATACAGCAGGACCATCCATTAATACGCAGATTACAGTAGTATCTTTGGTAGCATCACTTATGGCGACACTATTTTTAACAATGTCAATCTTTTAGTATTTAAATGAAATGTAAGAAAGAGTATTTTTTGCTCAGCCTTTTGAAATAAGTAAAAAACAAAAAACAAAATAGTAATAAACAACGAACCTTCCTTTTGTTTTCAAAAAATGTTTGTAAATAGTTGCAGAAATATTTGCATTTGCTATTATAAACAAAAGGGAGGTTTTTTAATGAGAAAAGAAAATGCAATTAGACGTGAAGAGATTACAAAGGACATATTAGCATGTGAAGCAGTAAAAGTTAACGAATTAGCACTACAATATAGAGTAACAAAAGAAACAATACGAAATGATTTGAATTTCATGGAGCAGAAGGGACTTGTTTATAGAACACACGGAGGAGCAGTTTTAAAAAGCACAGGAACAGAAGTTCCCATGGAGGTTCGCCAGCAGGAGCAAAATGCGGCAAAGAGAAAAATAGCCTTGCAGGCAATTAATTATATAGAAGATCATATGGTGATTTATATTGATCCAAGTAGCACAGCATTACCACTCGGAAGATTACTTCGCATGAAAAAAGATCTTACGGTTTTTACAAATTCGTATGAGTTAATTCCTTATCTTGAGAATGGAAACCATCGTATAATCCTGGTGGGAGGAGAATATTGGAATCAAGGAAAACGTACGATAGGCAGCTATGTAACAGATATGCTCCGAGATGTTTATTTTGATATAGTTGTATTAGGAATGGAAGGCTGTAAAGATATGACGGGACCTGGCGTAAATGTACTAGATGGTTTAGCTGTAAACAAATGTGTTATTTCTAAAGCTAAGAAAGTAATGTTATTGGCAGATAATACAAAATTTGAGCGCACAGCGACATATGAGTATTGTGATTTTTCTCAGTTGACATATATGATAACTGATCAAATAAATGAAAGAATCAGAAATCAGGTTGGAAATATAACGCTGATAGAGGCTTGTGTTTAGAGATGTCGAAAACAGCAGATAATCTTAAGCGGTTTGCCATAACTATGATAGCGATTACAATTTGCTATTCCTCATCAGCGCTAATGGCTTATGCAAATATTGGGCAAGGACCAGTTGGTGCATTTCAGCTCACAATGTCTTATTTTACTAATATCAGCATGGGAATAATCGCAATTTGTTTTCAAGGCGTTTTCTTTATTGGACAGATAGTATTAGAAGGGAAGAAGTGGAAAATCAGACAGTGCCTTCAGATGCTGATTACAGTTTATGGAGGTTTGGTTCTGGATTTTGTATTATATCACATATTATCTTTTGTAAATATTGAAACATATTTAACAAAAATATTCATTTTTATAATTGCTATGTTACTTAATGCAGTGGGTATTAATTTTGTGCTTGGAGTGGGACTTATTCGAATTCCTTATGAAGGATTTTTGCAGCTTTTGTCTGAAAGAATTAATATATCGTTAGGTCGCTGGAAACAAGTTGCAGATTTTATCTTATTAGGAGTGACTATTTTTATTACAATCAGTTGCCATTATGATTTTACGGTCAGAGAAGCCACAGTTGCAAATGCATTCTTTTTTGGTCTGTTTTTAGACTGGACAAGAAAACCGATTTGTAAAATGTTGCAGATCCTATTAAAAAAGGAGCTGTCGCACTAGCTGATGAAAACCAGTAGTGCGTAGCTCCCTAATTACAAATTTAAAGGGTTTATTTTTTAGAAGTTCTAACAAAATATTCTTTTGTGGTCTTAGAAATAATTCCACCAAGCGCCAATAACGCAATGAGATTTGGAATTGCCATGAGGCCATTAAAAATATCAGCGGTATTCCACACGGCTTCCACTGTCATATATGGTCCTATAAAGACAGCTAATATATATAACCAGCGGAAGACTTTCACAGATTTCTGACTGCCTCCTGTTAAGTATTCCAAACAACGTTCACTATAATAATTCCAACCTATGATTGTCGTAAATGCAAAAAATACAAGACATAGCATAAGGAGAAAAGAAGAAATAGCAGGATCAAAGGGAAGACCAGCATTAAAAGCATTGGTAGTGACAGCAACGCCCTCGAGTCCTATATTCCAGGAACCCGTAATGACAATGCATAAGCCGGTTAGTGTACAGATAATGATAGTATCGATAAAGGTTCCTGTCATGGAAACAAGTCCCTGGCGAACAGGCTCCTTTGTCTTTGCAGCAGCAGCTGCAATAGGAGCACTTCCCAGTCCAGCTTCATTTGAAAAGATTCCGCGTGCAATTCCCTTTTGCATGGCAACAGTAATTGCACCAAGTGCGCCACCAGCTGCAGCTCTGAGACCGAAAGCACCCTCAATAATTTCCTTAAAAGCACCAGGAATGGCCCTGAAATTGTAAATAACCAAAAAAGAACAGATTACGACATAGGTAACAGCCATAAAGGGAACAATAATCTCTGATACATTTGCAATTCTTTTTATTCCACCAATGAGAACGAGACCTGCACAGAAAGTTACAATTGCACCTGCAATGATAACAGTAATCGAAATATCTGCCCCCAGTATATTTACAGAAAAGATACTGTCTGGATCAAAGTAATTTTTAACGGAAGACGTAATACCGTTTATCTGCGTAAAGGTTCCAATTCCTAACAGACCCGCACTTACTCCAAAAAAAGCAAAGATTTTACCAAGCCATTTAAATTTAGGGCCCATGCCGTTTTCGATGTAGTAGAAAGGTCCACCTAAAACATGTCCATCTTTATCAATGTTGCGATACAGAATGGCAAGAAGTCCTTCTGCGTACTTTGTTGCCATACCAAAAAATGCCGCTATCCACATCCAAAAAAGTGCACCTGGACCTCCAGCCACAATGGCAGTTGCCACACCAACAATATTTCCAGTTCCGATAGTAGCTGAAAGAGCGGTACAGAGAGCACCGAAGCTGGTAACTTCACCAGTTCCGCCTTCCTCATTCTTAATCATAAAACGTAGCGCCTTTGGTAAATGAATAAGCTGTAAAAACCCTAACCTGATTGTAAGATAAATACCAACAACCATAATCAAAACAATAAGAGGGATCCCCCATACTATTCCGTCAAACCAAGAGATAAAATTATTAATTCTGTCAAACATTTTCTAATCCTTTCTTTACCTTGTTTTTTTAATTTCTACGACTAGATATTGATAAGTATTCATAAAGTAAGACAGGTTATACCCCCCCTGTCATATTTTATATACTAATATAATTTACCTTGATTGAGATAAATTTGCAATAGTTTATGATATAATAATATAACATATTTATATAGAATGGAATGTTTATGAATAGAGGAGGAAAGAGGATGGAGCATATAAAATTAGCAATCGTCGGCGGAGGGAGCAGCTATACACCGGAACTAGTAGAAGGTGTAATTTTGCATAAGGATACCTTACCAATATGTGAGATTGTTTTGATAGATATTCCCATAGGTGAGGGAAAGGTACAAATAATTACAGAGTTTGCAAAGAGAATGATTCAGAAGGCAGGGCTTTCCATCAAAATATCATATACACTGGATAGAAAAGAAGGTTTAAAAGATGCCGATTTTGTAATTACACAGTTTAGAGTGGGTGGACTTGAGGCCAGAGAAAAGGATGAACATATTCCTTTGAAATATGGAACGATTGGACAGGAGACAACTGGACCAGGGGGATGCTTCAAAGCACTGCGAACAATACCGGTGATTTTGGATATCTGCAAAGATATGCAGGATATATGTCCTGATGCATGGCTTATAAATTTTACGAATCCAGCAGGAATCATAACAGAGGCTGTGACTAAATTTACCTTAATAAAAAGTATTGGACTTTGTAATGTACCCATTAATATGTGGCATGATGCCGCAGATAGACTACATGTTCCAGTAGAAGAACTAGACTGTAGAATGATAGGATTAAATCACTTGAGCATGATGAATCATGCATATTACCAAGGAATTGATTGTATTGAAGAAATTGTAAAGGTAAGAAAAAAAGAAGGCATTGTAAAAAATATTGATAAAAAAGAGACAATGAACATAGTAGAGGAGAGAATGAAAGGACTACTATCTCCCTATATGCAGTACTATTATCTTGAGAAAGAAATGATTGCGGAAGAAAATGAAAAAGTGCATTCAGGAGAAGGTACCAGAGCAGAACAGGTAAGAAGAACAGAAATACAGCTTTTTGAAACATATAGAGATAAGAATCTAAATGTAAAACCAGAGGCTCTTGCAAAAAGAGGAGGCGCCAGATATTCGGAAGCAGCCATAAAATTGATTAACAGCATTTATAACAATTCTGGTGATGTACAAGTAGTGGATGTGGTAAACGGTAAAACAATACCAGAATTACCAGAAGATGCTGTGATTGAAATTAATTGCAGGATCGGTAGAGAAGGTGCAGTGCCATTGCCGACAGAAGGCTTGCCAGAAGTCATAAAAGGTTTGATCTGTCAAGTAAAAGCATATGAGAGATTGACGATTGAAGCAGCGATTCATGGGGATAAGAACAAAGTGTTTTTAGCATTGCTCAATAATCCTCTGGTACACGATGCAAGAGATGCAGAGGATATTTTAGCAGAGATGATGGAAGCACATAAACAATATTTATCTAATTTTTTTGGAGGTTAATATGTGGATATTGGGAATGGATGCGGGTGGAACTAAAACGCACTGTGCCATAGCCAGAGAAGATGGCTGCATTTTAGCGGAGGGGTTTGGGGGACCCGCAAACTATCAGGTAGTAGGGGAGAAAAATGCAGAGGAAGCGTTAAAAAAGGCTAAAGAGGAAGCACTAAATAGAGCAGGATTAATCTGTCAGGATATAAAATACGCAGTCTTTGGAATGTCAGGAGCAGATGAAAAGGCAGATTTTGAAATTTTAACACCTATGGCAAAAAGGCTGATGGGAGAAGTACCTGTAAAAATAGTGCATGATTCATGGATAGGAATGCGTTCAGTAACAAAAGATATGGTGGGAATTGTTTCTATTTGTGGGACAGGAGCAGGACACTCGGGCAGAAATCATAATGGAGAAAAGTTGACTTTACGCAATTTGGATTACGAGCTAGGGAATGCAGGTGGCGGGGCAGAAATGGTCAGTCAGGCATTACATTATGCGTTTCGATCTAATGAGAATACTTATGATAAAACCGTTTTGGAAAAAAGACTACCAATATTGTTTGGAGTTTCTGATATGGATGCTTTATGTAATCGAATCCGCATTCATGGCATTAGTGCTGAACAGCAATATCAGATTCCCGCTATGGTTTTTAAAGCAGCTGAGGAAAATGATATGATAGCACAGATGCTTTTAAAAAGAATGGGTCATGAAGAAGGACTCTACGGAGCTGGAATTGTTCGCAGGTTAAAAATGGAAAAAGAGCATTTTCCTGTTGTCCTAATAGGGGGATTATTTCAGACGGGAAATTCTTTTTTAATTGATTCTTATATGAAGGTTATGAATGAAATAGCACCAGACGCTTTTTCTGTTATTCCAAAAGTGCCACCAGTTATAGGAGCACTTGGTATGGCGATTGACTGGTGGAAGGGGTCAAATACTATTTTGGATTAGGTTAAGTGTTTACTATCATACTACGATAAAGTATAATACAAATATAGTAAAAAGTGTCATGTTAAATTGATAATTGCAAATTTTATGAAAGGGGGATTATGAATGGAAACAAAATTTTGTAAGAAATGTGGTAGTTCCATTACACCAGAAATGAAGTTCTGTAAAAATTGTGGTTGGAAGATAGAAAATGTAAATTCTCAGGAAATTCCAAACTCATCAGCACAAAATGCAGGACAAGCAGCGGTAGAAAATACACCAGTAGTAAATAAACCAGTAGTAAATACACCTTTACCCAATAAAACTGTGATAGCCCCGCAACCTGTGAAAAAGCGAAACATTGGTTTGATTATTGCAATTGTGGCTGCAGTATTTGTTTTATTGACAGTAATCGGTATTATTTCTATTGTAAAATTGGTAAGTAAAATAAGTCAGAGTGATATGGTATCTTCCATGGAATCAGATTTAAAAACAGACTTGGAAAATGGTCTTTCTAGTGAGAGTGCTGTTGAAGAAGACAGTGAGATGGAAGAAGATCTTTTGATTTCAGAAGAAGAGTTGGATACAGAGCTTGAGGATATTGTTGGTATTTGGAATGGTACTGGAAAGATGGTTTCTTTAACTGGAATTGAGGAAAACAAAAGCTTGCTTATAGAAAATGGATATCCAGAAGACTTTGCAGAACAGATGGAGCAAATGTTTTCAGACGAAGCCCCTGCAAAGTTAAGTATATCTGAAAGCGGGGAATGGCAAATAAGTGCTGATTTTTTAGAAGACTCAACTTATTACTATTCTTACAAAGAGTTTTTGCCAGAAGATAATATTGATGCTTTTGATATTACATCATTATATTTAATACCAAAAGACGGTGTCTGTGATATTACTGCATTTAGTATGACTGATATTTTTCCAGAAAAGATAGCATTACATATGGAAGTAAATAAGAAGCAGGAAACAACATTAATATTAACTATTTCAACAATGCTGGATACGGGAGCAGAAAAACCTTTACAAATGGATTTTGCATTTGATTTAACAGAACATAGTTCTGACATACCAGAAGAGTTTGAAATAGAGCTTAATCAAGAAGAATATGATACAACAGAAAATGCAGGGACGTCACAAGAGGATATTGTTTTATATTTACCAGAGTTTATCATTGGCAATTGGCTTAGTGATTCTTATAATGATGGCAGCTATTTGAATATGAATTTTAACGAAGATATGACAATCGATGTAATTGGCGCATATAAGGGAAAAGCAAGTGATTCTATTAATACTTGGAATACGGGAGAATGGTATAAGGATGATCCAACACAATGGTCATATAGTATTGACGGTGATACCATAAATTTATATAGTGAAGAAGGAGACTTTTTTTCGGCATGGACGGTAGTATTTGAGCTTGATGAGGAAGAGATAATGACAGTTACGGATGAATATGGATCTTCAATTATTTACCGTAAAATCTTGCGATGATACAGTTGTTTTTAATAAGCATATGTTTAGCTTAAGTTTATATCCAAAAAAAAGATTGACTTTTTTTATAAAGTACATTATTCTTAATAAAATGATAAACCGATGAGCAAGAGAAGTAACCTTTTGAAACATTTACAGAGAGTTGTATAGGGTGTGATTACAACAATGGGAAAAGAGATGAATGGACTTGTGAGGGCGAACCGAAACTATGAGGAGTAGGGGAGACGTAGACTGAACGTTAAAGCAGTACATGTATGTTTGTACATGAGTAAAGCGCATCCATTTGGATGAAGTTAGGTGGCACCGCAGAAGATAATATCTCCTGTCCTATTATTTTATAGGACAGGAGTTTTTTATTTTAATTGAATATAGTTTAAACTAATGATTGAGAAGAGTACATATTTGGTAAGTATTACAGAAAGCTGCATTTGATGAGAAGTAGCATACAGACATATATGGAATGGACTCATGAAGGAGGGAGTAAAGGTTTTTACCTAGTAATGCCCGACGGGTTTTCCACCCGTTATCAAGGAAAGCACATGACAGTGTGTGAGAGAGTGGATGCAATGCATCAATTTAGGTGGTACCGCGAGCAATGAAATTTTAGCCCGTCCTTATGAAAATAAGGATGGGTTTTTTTTATTTCAAAAAAATATAAGAAGAAAGAAGGGGATATGATGTATCAGTCAACAATACAAGAAGTGAAAGAAATGGCAAGGACTTATCACAGCGTACCAATCGTAAAGGAAATGCTTTCAGATGTAATCACACCGATCCAATTGCTAAAAAAGCTGAAAAAGGTTAGTAAATTCTGTTATTTATTGGAAAGTGTAGAAAAACAAGAGCACTGGGGTAGATATACTTTTTTAGGCTATGATCCTATTCTTAGTATTACAGCGAAAGATAATACAGTTATCATTAAAGATTTAGAAAATAATACAGTGAAACAATATGAGAATAGATTACCACAACAGCTAATCAGAAAAATTATGGAACAATACAAAGGCCCAAAGATTGCGGAACTTCCAGTTTTCACAGGTGGGTTGGTAGGCTATTTCTCTTATGACTTTATCAAGTATAGTGAACCAAAGCTTAAACTAGATGCATTTGATGAAGAAGAGTTTAAAGATGTAGATTTAATGCTATTTGATAAGGTAATTGCTTTTGATAATCTAAAGCAGAAAATTTTATTAATTGCTAATGTAAAAACAGATGATGTAGATAAAAATTATGAAAAAGCATCTGAAATGCTGCAGGAAATGAAAAAAATTATTCTTTATGGTGAAGATGCCATCATACCACAGGCAAAAATAGAGAGTGAGTTTATACCATTATTTGAGAAAGAAAAATTTATGAATATGGTTGAAACTGCAAAAAAATATATATACGAGGGAGATATCTTTCAAGTCGTGCTTTCAAATAGACTTAAAGCTGATATGCAAGGCAGCTTGTTTAATATGTATAGGGAGCTTCGTACACTAAATCCTTCTCCTTATATGTTCTACTTTAGCGGAGATGATTTAGAGGCAGCTGGAGCTTCTCCAGAAACACTTGTCAAATTAGAAAATGGGGTACTGCATACTTTCCCGCTTGCAGGCACCAGACCAAGAGGTCGGGATGAAGCAGAAGATAAAGCACTTGAAGATGAGTTACTAAGTGACGAGAAAGAGTGTGCTGAGCACAATATGCTAGTAGATTTAGGAAGAAATGACTTAGGAAAAATCAGCAAGTTTGGAAGTGTATCCGTAGAAAAATATATGGAAGTAGAAAAATTTTCTCATGTTATGCATATAGGATCTACCGTCAGAGGAGAAATCAGAGAAGGATTGGATGCCATGGATGCAATTGCAGCAGTTCTTCCAGCAGGAACTTTGTCAGGCGCACCAAAGTTCAGAGCTTGCGAAATCATTAATGAATTAGAAAATAATAAAAGAGGGATATACGGTGGTGCAATTGGATATCTTGATTTTACTGGAAACATGGATACCTGTATTGGAATCAGAATTGCTTATAAGAAAAACGAAAAAGTATTTATACGTTCTGGTGCGGGTATTGTTGCAGACAGCATACCAGAAAAAGAATATGAAGAATGTATTAATAAAGCAAAAGCAATTATGAAGGCCTTAACAATGGAAAAGGAGGTGGAATAGATGGTTTTACTTGTTGATAATTATGATAGTTTCTCCTATAACTTAGTGCAGATGATTGGAGAAAAAGAAGCAGATATTAAGGTGATCAGAAATGATGAATATACCTGCGAAGAAATTGTGAAAATGAAGCCAAGTCATATTATTTTATCGCCAGGGCCTGGAAGACCTGTAGATGCAGGAAGATGCGAAGAGATTATTCAATTTTTTAAAGAAAAGACACCAATGCTAGGTGTTTGTCTAGGACACCAGGCGATTTGCGAAGTGTTTGGAGCAACAATTACTTATGCAAAAAAGCTTCAACATGGAAAGATGTCAATTGCAGAAATTGACACGAACAATAAGATTTTCAAAGGATTACCTGAGAGAATAGAGGTAGGAAGATATCATTCTCTTGCGGCAGATGAAAAAACCATTCCACAGTGTCTGAAAGTGATTGCCAGAAGTGCAGATGGTGAAATAATGGCAGTCAGACATGAGAAATACGAAATATATGGATTACAGTTTCATCCAGAATCTATTTTGACAAAATACGGAAAAGAAATTATAGCAAATTTTATGGAAAAAGGAGAATGAAATTATGATTATTGAAGCGATTAAGAAATTAGCGAATAGGGAAGACCTCGATTATGAAATGGCAGCAACAGTAATGAATGAAATTATGAGCGAGGAAGCAACAGATGCACAGAAAAGTGCTTATCTGACTGCTATGTATATGAAGGGAGAAACAATTAATGAAATAACAGCCAGTGCAAGCAGTATGCGGAAGCATAGTCTAAAGCTAAAACATAATATGGAAGTGATTGATATTGTTGGGACAGGCGGCGACTGCGCGCATAGTATTAATATTTCGACAATTGCAGCATTGCTCGTAGCGGCAGCAGGCGTGAAAGTTGCAAAGCATGGAAACAGAGCAGCATCTAGCAAATGTGGAACAGCAGATGTATTAGAAGCTTTAGGTGTGAAGCTTACAATTGAACCAGAAAAAAATTTGCAGGTATTAATAAATACTAACTTTGCGTTTCTATTTGCACAAAAATACCATAGCGCAATGAAATTTGTTGGTGGAATTCGAAAAGAAATTAAAATCCCAACAATCTTTAATATTTTGGGACCACTAACAAATCCAGCAAGTGCCGAATTACAATTACTTGGTGTATATGAGGAAAGACTGGTGGAGCCTCTTGCAAAAGTATTGTCAAATTTGGGAGTCAAAAGAGGGATGGTTGTATATGGACAGGATGGTTTGGACGAAATATCACTAAGTAGTGCCACGACGGTTTGCGAAATAGAAAACGGTACATTTAAGTCATACGAAATTACACCAGAGCAATATGGCTTTGTACGATGCAAAAAGGAAGAATTACTGGGTGGAACGCCTGAAGAAAATGCAAAAAATACAATAGATATTCTATCAAATAAACAGTTAGGAGCAAAAAGAGATGCCGTATTATTTAATGCGGGTGCGGCACTGCATATTGCAAAAGAGATTTCTATTGAAGAAGGAATCAAAATAGCGAAAGAAATGATTACATCTGGAAAAGCCATGAAAACGCTTGCACAAGTAATAGAGATGACAAATAAGGAGTAGAGAAATGATTTTAGATGAGATTGTAAAAAAGACAAAAGAAAGAGTAGAAGAAAACAAAAAAATTCTTTCTCTCGAAAAACTAAAGCAAGAAGTACAGGAGATAAATCAAAACTGTTTCGAGTATGCTTTCTTAAATGCAATTAGCGATAAAGAAATCACTTTTATTTGTGAGGTAAAAAAAGCATCGCCGTCTAAAGGCATTATTGCAAATACTTTTTCATATAAGGAGATTGCACTTGCATATGAAGCAGCTGGAGCAGGAGCCATATCAGTACTGACAGAACCATATTTTTTTATGGGCTGTGATCGTTATCTGACTGAAATCAAACAAATAGTAAAGATACCAGTATTACGCAAGGACTTTATTGTAGATGAATATATGATTTATGAAGCAAAAAAAATCGGGGCAGATGCAATTTTACTAATTTGTGCGATCTTAAAAAAGAGACAATTAAAAGAATATATAGAAATAGCAGAAGGTCTTGGTCTTTCAGTCCTGGTAGAAGTACATGATGAAAGCGAGATACTTATGGCAATAGAAGCTGGCGCAAAGATAGTAGGTGTAAACAACAGAGATCTAAGAGATTTTACAGTCGATATTCAAAATAGTATTCGCCTGAAAAAAATGGTATCACCAGATATTTTGTTTGTATCTGAAAGTGGGATAAAAACACATGATGATATAGAAACATTGAAAGAAAGTGGAATTAATGCAGTTTTGATTGGAGAAACACTAATGAAAAGCGAAGACAAAAAAGCAATGCTAGGTATTCTTATGGGTAAAGATAAAAGATGAGGTAGAGAATGAAAATTAAGATTTGCGGATTAAACAGAATAGAAGACATATATGCGGCAAATATGACAATGCCTGATTACGTGGGATTCGTTTTTGCAGCGAGTAAGCGTCGTATTTCTAGAGAAGATGCAAAAGAATACAAAAAACATCTTTTGCCTGGGATAAATACAGTAGGCGTATTTGTGAATGAAGAAGTGAAAGAAATTGTAGCGATTTGTGAAGACAAAAGTATAGAGTATATACAGCTACATGGGAATGAAAGTAATCAATATATAAATGAACTAAAAGAACAAACCGGACTACCCATTATCAAAGCTATTCGCATTAAGTCGACTGAAAATCTTAATGCCGCAGAAAATACAACGGCCGATTATGTTTTGTTTGATACTATGGTGGAGGACGCTTATGGCGGAACAGGAAAAAGCTTTCCGTGGAGAATTTTGAAAAATTATGAGAAACCATATTTTCTTGCAGGTGGAATAACGGTAGAAAATATTGAAGAGGCCAAGAATACGAATGCATATTGTTTAGATATCAGTAGTGGAGCTGAAACGGATGGAAAGAAAAATATCATAAAGATGGAAGAGCTGGTAAGGAGGGTACGGATATGATGTTTATTATTAATCAAGGCGTTAGCGATATGCAGGTGCAGTCATTCCGGGATGAGTTCGAAGAAATGGGATATAAGACCATATTCTGTCCAGGAACCGATATGATTGCAATCGGACTAATTGGAAATACAAATGCGCTTGATGTTTGTCATATTGTTGAAACACATGAAATAATCAGAAGTGGCACAAGAGTCTCAGAACCATATAAATTAGTGAATAGGCTGTTTCATCCAAATAATGAAAGTGTTATAGTGAATAAAGTGGTTTTTGGAGAAGGGCACTTTCAGGTTATTTCAGGTCCCTGTTCTGTAGAAAGCGAAGAGCAGATTATTGAAGTAGCACGTTCCATTAAAAAGAGCGGCGCAACGGTGTTAAGGGGTGGCGCATATAAGCCAAGATCTTCCCCGTATTCGTTTCAAGGACTTCATGAAGAAGGCTTAAAATTGCTTTCACTTGCAAAAAAAGAAACGGGACTTCCACTTATTACAGAAATGACAAATATCAATCAATTAAAGTATTTTGATGATGTGGATATTATACAAATTGGTGCAAGAAACATGCAGAATTTTGATTTACTTAAGGAAGTCGGTCATTGCAGAAAGCCGATTCTATTGAAAAGAGGATTATATAATACAATTGATGAATTTTTGATGAGCGCAGAATATATAATGGCAGGAGGAAATGAAAATATTATATTTTGCGAGAGAGGGATTCGTACTATAGAAACTTTAACTAGAAACACATTAGATATTTCAGCAATTCCGCTTTTAAAAAAGAAATCATTTTTACCCGTTATTATTGATCCTAGTCATGCATCTGGAATAAGGTCTCTAGTTGCCCCATTGTCAAGAGCTGCCATTGCGGTAGGTGCAGATGGATTAATGATAGAAACACACAATAATCCTTCTAAGGCACTTTGTGACGGCGCACAGTCGTTGGATTTGGTTCAGTTCGATGAATTGATGAAGGATATAAAAAGGCGTATAGAATTTGAAGGAAAAAAAATTAGCAATTAAGCAGAGGAGAATAAATATGTCAAAAGGAAGATTTGGTGTTCACGGAGGACAATACATACCCGAGACTCTCATGAATGCAGTAATTGAAGTTGAGAAAGCATATAAAAAATATAGAGATGATCCAGAATTCATAAAAGAATTTACACAATTACTAAATGAATATGTAGGTCGTCCAAGCCGCTTATACTATGCAGAGAGAATGTCAAAAGAACTGGGTGGTGCAAAAATATACTTAAAGAGAGAGGATTTAAACCATACAGGATCACATAAAATCAATAATGTGATTGGTCAGATGCTATTAGCAAAAAGAATGGGAAAGACAAGGGTGATAGCAGAGACCGGTGCTGGACAGCATGGGGTAGCAACAGCAACCGTTGCTGCTATGATGGGAATGGAATGTGAAATATTTATGGGTCGCGTGGATTGCGAAAGGCAGGCCTTAAATGTATACAGGATGAAATTGCTAGGCGCAAAAGTAAATTCTGTAGATGCAGGAACAGCAACACTTAAAGATGCCGTATCAGAAACCTTTCGAAACTGGACATCCAGAATGGATGACACCCATTATGTACTGGGTTCTGTTATGGGACCATATCCTTTTCCAGAAATGATAAGGGACTTTCAATCTGTTATCAGCAGAGAAATAAAAGAACAGTTATTAGAAAAAGAGGGAAAACTTCCAGATGTTGTAATGGCATGTGTAGGAGGAGGTTCCAATGCAATGGGTGCTTTTTATCATTTTATTTCCGAGGAAAAAGTGCAATTAATTGGTTGCGAGGCCGCAGGAAGAGGAATTAATACTTTTGATACAGCGGCAACAATTAGTACGGGCAGACTTGGTATTTTTCATGGTATGAAATCATATTTTTGCCAAGATAAATTTGGGCAAATAGCACCAGTATATTCTATTTCTGCAGGACTGGATTATCCTGGAATAGGGCCAGAACATGCCTATCTTCATGACACCGGAAGGGCAAAATATGTACCAGTTACGGATGAAGAAGCCGTGGAGGCCTTTGAATATTTATCGAGAGTGGAAGGAATCATTCCTGCCATCGAAAGTGCGCATGCTGTAGCACATGCGATTGCATTAGCGCCAGGTATGAAAAAGGAACAAATAATTGTAGTCAACATTTCCGGAAGAGGAGATAAGGATTGTGCGGCGATTGCAAGATATAGAGGAGAAGAAATATATGAATAATATAGAAAAAGCATTTGATAATAAAAAGATATTGATACCATTTATAACCTGTGGCGATCCATCACTTGAGATTACGGAACAGATTATATATGCTGCAGAAAGAGCTGGAGCTGGATTAATAGAACTGGGAATTCCTTTTTCAGATCCTACAGCAGAAGGACCAGTAATTCAGGCGGCAAGCATAAGAGCTTTAGAAAATGGGGTGACAACAGACAAAATTTTTGATATGGTAAGAAAGTGTACAAAAACAGTTAAGGTTCCATTATTATTTATGACATATGCAAATGTTGTATATTCATATGGTGCTGAGAAATTTATTGGTACATGTAAAGAAATTGGTATTGAAGGACTGATTCTTCCAGATCTTCCGTTTGAAGAAAAGGCAGAGTTTCAAGAAATCTGTAAAAAATATGAGGTCGATTTGATTTCAATCATTGCACCGACTTCTCAAGATAGGATAGAAATGATTGCAAAGGAAGCAACAGGGTTTGTTTATTGCATATCTTCTTTAGGTGTGACAGGCGTCAGAAGCAAAATAACGACAGATGTTGCGGCAATGGTAAAAGTGGTAAAAAAAGCAAAAGAGATTCCTTGTGCGATAGGATTCGGAATTTCGACGCCTGAACAGGCAAAAAAAATGGCTGCTGTTTCAGATGGAGTTATTGTTGGTTCTGCAATTGTAAGAATATGTGCAGAATATGGGAAAGACTGTGTTCCATATATAGAGAAATATATGATTGATATGAAGAGAGCGATATCTGAATTAAAAGTATAGTTTATATTTTAACAGACGGAGGATTCATGACAGTAAAAATTTTCACCATGACACATAAAGCATTTGAAGCACCAAAAGATAATATGTACATTCCGCTTCATGTTGGGCGTGCAACAGCACAAGAGCTGGGATATCTTAGTGATGCAACTGGAGATAATATTTCAACACAAAACTGTTATTACAGCGAATTGACGGGAATATACTGGGTCTGGAAAAACTATCATGATGCTGATAATGTAGGTATTTGCCATTATAGACGTTATCTGCTGAATGAAAATGAGCAGATTCTCAATGAAGCAGAATGTACGACATTATTAAAAGAATATGATTTGATCACAACCAAAAAATTATTACTAAATGTATCATATTATGAAGGTTATGCTGCAAACCATCATATAAAAGATTTAGAGGCAACGGGAAAAATAATAAAAGAAAAATATGCAGAATACTATGAGACATATGATAGAATAGTCCATAGTAAGTATACTTATTTTGGGAATATTATGATTACTTCAAAAACTTTATTTGATGAATACGCATCATGGCTGTTTGGCATTTTCTTTGATGTGCAGAAAGAAATAGACATTGATTCTTATGATGATTATCATAAAAGAGTATTTGGCTTTATTTCAGAGATTTTACTACTAGTCTGGGTAACAGTAAAGAAACTAAAAGTCTATGAGTGTAAGGTCGGGATGTTTGGTGAGAAAAAAGAAACAGTTGAAATGAAGAATGAACTTGCTGATTTTTTTGCAAAGAAGGATATTGAAGGCGCAAAGAATTATTTTACAAAATATTTAGAAAAGAGACCAGATGTACTAATGGAGGCATCCGATGTGAATGGGGAACTTAAACTCGCAATGCAGGTAATCGCAAGTGCCGATGCCGAGTATAAGGCACATAGGCGTAGCATATTGGATGAAAAGACAGATTTTAAGGAATTAGTGGACTGTTTTAAGAGACTAAATGAAGTTACGAAGTCTTATGCAAGCAATCCAGTTGCATATCATCATTTTATTAGGGATAATAAAATATCAGATGAGGCAGCACAGATTTCAAAAATGATTCAGTAATTAGTATGAAAAATAATAATGTAAAATATTCAAATAACATAATTGCAAGGAGAAGAGTATGGAAAAGAATCAGAAAGTCAGCAATATCATTCAACACATGGAACAAGTCATAATTGGGAAGAGAGAGATATTGGAATTGTCTCTGATTACGCTTCTTGGCGGAGGACACTTACTCTTGGAAGATGTTCCAGGTGTAGGAAAAACAACTCTAGCTAAGACGCTGGCGGTAACTACAGGGTGTGACTTTAGCAGAATTCAGTTTACGCCAGACACATTACCTTCGGATGTACTAGGTGTTACGATTTATAATATGCAAACGAGTACCTTTGAATATGTAAAGGGTGCAGTTTTTGGTAATATTATACTGGCAGATGAGATAAACCGCACATCACCAAAGACGCAGGCAAGCCTTCTGGAGGTTATGGAGGAAAAGCAGGTTACCGTCGATGGAGTGACACATCTTATGCAAAGGCCATTTATGGTAATTGCGACGCAAAATCCGATTGACTATTTAGGGACCTACCATTTACCAGAGGCACAACTTGACCGCTTCTTTATGAAATTGTCAGTTGGATATCCATCATTTGAAGAAGAAAAAAAAATGACAGGATGTTATCTTCAGAATGATAAATGGAAAGAAATAACTGCAATCACGGATGCATCAGAAATATGTCAAATGCAAAAAGAAGTCATGCAGATATTTGTTCATGAAGACGTGATTGATTATCTCATTAAGATTGTTGAAGGAACGAGAGCAAACGATTATGTATCTCTCGGTGCTAGTCCAAGAGCAACACTTGCTGTCATAAGAGGGGCACAGGCCGCAGCTTATTGCGAGGGTCGTGACTATGTGATTCCAGATGACATTATTAGATTATTAAAGCCAATGCTTTTACACAGGATGCTTTTATCACCAGAAGCAAATTTGAATCAAATGACGGTAGAGAAAGTTCTCGATATGGAGAAGGTTAAGGTAAGGGTTCCCATTCTTTAGTTTAAAGTAGAGGGGTCCTGATGGGAAGGAATTGTGAAGAGAAATAGACTTATTATGATTTTATTGATAGTAGGGATGGGAATCTATGCAAGTCGTTATGGCGGGCGTATTTCTTATACCCTTTTATATTTTGTCATACTACTTCCTATCCTATCATTTCTCTATACAGTGTATGTATACATACGGTTTAAATACTATCAGAAAACAGGAAACAGCAAGATCGTTAAGGAAGAGCCGACAGCCTATTTTTTTAGAATTGGAAATGAAGATTTTCTAACATACTCCAATATTAAGGTTAATTTTTTTAGTGATAATTCCAAAATAATAAACGCAGAAAAAAAGGAACAATATTTTTTATTGCCGGGACAAAAGGAAACGATTGAAGCCGAACTTTGTTGTAAATATAGAGGGGAATATCATGTTGGCGCCAAGTCTTTTGAAATCACCGATTTTTTAAACCTTTACAGGATTACATTTCCGGTATTCTCAAAAATGCAAGTATCTGTTCTTCCCCGGGTAATGAAATGGAAGTATAGTGACTTTGTATTTGAAGACGAGGATGAGAAGGAACAGGATTCCTATAGGAACAAAGAAGAGGAGGCGGATGTTTTAGTAAGAGAATACCAGCATGGAGATACTCTAAAAAGAATCCAGTGGAAGACATCGGCTAAGCGCGGCAAGCTGTATACGCGCGAATATCGAAATATTACAAAACAAAGTATATGTGTGGTACTTGATTTAAGCGATATTTTTTTGCAGGAGGGAGAAGTACCAAGTAAAGAAACAAAGCATTTAGGAAGAAAACTTATGATAGAAGATGCCTTAATTGAAAATGCATTATCCATCATAAATGACTGTGTGATAAAAAGTGTTCCTTGTGAAGTATGGTATCAACAGAAAAAGATGAAGATGAGACATATTCAAAATCTTGATCATTTTGAAGCTTTTTATGAGGTATGTGCTACATTACAATTTGGAGAAGCGGAACTGTTGGAACATGCAGTGATTTTCAACAAGATGGGGTATATTCATAACAAGCATATTATGTTCATAACACATTATTTACGTAAAGAATTTTGCATCTTTTGTAAAGAATTAAAGAATGCAGACAACCGAATCAGTATTATTCTTGTCACGGATTGTGTGGATGAAAAGCAGAGAGAGCTTATCAGATACATGAATGAAGAAAACATGAAAATACTCCTTATTGAAAAAATAAGAGAAAGGAGTATTTTGGATGATGAATAAAGAAAATGGAAAAGATATTTATATATTTGTCAGAAGAATTATTCCTGCATTTCTACTGACAGCTGCTATCCAAAGAATTTTTGAGAGTGAGATTGGTATTGGCACATTATTTTTGATTGCAATAGTATCAATGCTACTCATCACCATAATTGAAAAATCTGAGCATAAAATAAAACTATATAGTATTCTCGCAATCATCTGCATCATAGTGATTTTATGTGCTGCTTTTCAAATTCGTGGTTATGTAGCAGGAACCTTTGAAATATATGTGAGTATAACACTTGCATTTTGTGTGGCGGGGTTCCATGCAGAATATTACTTTCGGATAAAAGTAATCATCATGATTGTCATGGGAGTTGCAATCTTATATTTAGGAACAACAGGAAAAGAAAATAGATTTATTGTGATACTAGCGGTACTATTCTATATTATGGATATGATTATTCAAATATGCCAGCGTCAGATGAAGGTATGTACAATAGAGTATTACGGGAGTATGTTTTTACTTCCAATAACGATTTTTTTAATTCTACTAGTATTACTATTACCATCTGGAAAGCAGCCTCTTGATTGGAGTGGTGTAAAAAGCTTTGTGCTGGAAGTGGTTGCGGATGTGTCGGAGCTTGGACAGAGGATATTTGCAGGGAAAAGCGGGCACGGTGACAAAACTGATTTTTCGGTCGCGATGACGGGATACAATGATGAGAATAGTAATCTTATGGGGGGAATTTTAAAGAAATCTAATGAACCTATGATGCGTATACGAAAAGATACATCGATTATGGAACCAATTTATTTAACAGGCACAATCAGAAATCGTTATCTAAGTGATAGATGGATTACTGATTTAGGAGGTAAGGCAGATAATAACTCGAAATATCGATGGGATCTATATGAAAACTTGTATTATATGTATCAAGGAGGAATTATTCCGAATGAAAACGAAGCACTACTTAACGAAATAAAGTTTGAACTGATTTATCAAGACATCAATACAAAAAGCGCATTTCGTCCAGGGGGTTGTATTGATATGGGTAATGCAGTTCCACTCAATGAAATTTTACAGGTAGGTGACAATCTCAAATTTAGGGAGATTGCAAAATATAAGACAGAGTATTCACTTAGCGCAATAGAAATAAATTTTAATAATGCAGCATTAGCAGCTTACCTAAAAGATAAAGAACCTTCGAAAGTCTCAGAGGAAGAAAAAAATTTGGCTTGGGAAGAGACAATGGGAGAGTTTAGGTCAGGGGCAAATATCTGGATGACGATTCAATCAGAGGATTTTGCAAGTAACATACGGCAGCGTAAAACAGAAATATATGATTACTATTTGCAGTTACCAGATGCGCTTCCAAAGCGTGTCTATGAACTGGCAGAGGAAATAACTATTGATGCAACAACTGATTATGAGAAAGCTGAAGCAATTAAAGATTATCTGAAATCATATCAATATACCACTTCTATGGAGGAAGCAGAAGAGGGGAGAGATATTGTTGATCAATTTTTATTTGAGCAAAAGGAAGGGTATTGTACTTATTTTGCAAGTAGTATGGTAGTGCTTTGCAGATGTCTCGGTATTCCTGCGAGATATGTAGAAGGGGTGCGTGCTGATTGTAATGGAAAAGTAGGAAGCTGGTATGTAGTGAGGGCAGCAGCAGCACACGCATGGACAGAGGTTTATATAGAAGACTATGGATGGATGAAGATGGAAGCAACTCCAAGCTATGAAGATAGTGTAGCAACAGGGAGTGATATGTGGAAACAGTTTTCAAAAGCCAAAGAAAACAGATTAAATCAATATCAAACAGTGCAGATGAATACACCACAGCAAAGAATAGAAGAAAAAGTAGAACTTACAAATCAGGAGGAGTCAGAAAAGAGATTTGAAAACTGGATTTATATTGTAGCTGGTATCGTAATTGTTTTCTTTGCCATATTAATGTTTATCTTGAATTTATTAATCTTGAAGTTTAAGAAAAACCGCGAATACGAAAAGGCAGATGATAAAAAAAAGGTCATAATGTGTATGAAGGATATTATAGCATATGTACATTATTTGGGATACGATGTGGAAGATAATGAAAGTTTATTTGTTATATTTGAAAGAAACAGAAAGCGGAATGAAGAGGATGCAAATGCAGAGATAGTCTTTAACCGTGAAATATTTGAATGGTATATTAAGATTAGATTTTCAAAAGAAAAAGTAGATAAAGTAGGGTTTTCTAAGATAAAGGACTATAGAACTGTTTTACGAGAACTTTGTGTAAAACAAACCAATAAGGTCAGTTTACTGCTATATGAAAGAAAGATGTAGGTGGAGAAATGAATACAAATTGTGACAGCTGTAACAATTATATTTATGATGAGGAGTATGAGGAATATGTTTGTGATGTAGATATGGACGAAGACGAGATGGGTAGATTTCTTGTCTCTTCCTTTTTTCAATGTCCATATTATCAGTTCAATGATGAGTATAAAATTGTGAGAAAGCAAATGTAAAAAAGCGCTGATGAACCTTAGGAGGATATTTTCTATTGACACATAATTACTGTACTAATATAATAATACAGGTGAAGAAACATAATAACGCATGACTTATATGGAGGCATCACTATGATTAAAATTGAAAATTTCTCAAAACAATATGGCGCAGGTAAAAAGGCAGTAGACAATTTATCATTGGTAATAGAAGAGGGTGACATATATGGCTTTATCGGACATAATGGCGCAGGAAAAACGACTACTATTAAAGCAATTGCAGGCGTGCTGGATTTTGAAGAGGGAAAGATTCTGATTGATGGACATTCCATAAAAGAAGAACCAGTAGTTTGTAAACAAAGGATGGCGTATATCCCAGATAATCCAGATTTATATGAACACCTAACAGGGATTCAGTATCTGAATTTTGTTGGTGATATTTTTGGGGTTGAGAAAAGAACAAGAGCAGAAAGAATCAGGCAGTACGGAGATCTATTTGATATTACAGATTCTTTTGGAGATTTAATTTCTTCTTATTCTCATGGAATGAAGCAAAAGCTAGCGCTCATTTCCGCGTTTATTCATAAGCCCAAAGTCCTATTACTTGATGAACCGTTTGTTGGTCTTGATCCTAAGGCTTCTTTGGACTTAAAGAAGCTGATGCGTGAAATGTGCGAGGAGGGTGGTTCCATTTTCTTTTCAACACATGTGTTGGAGGTGGCGGAGAGGTTATGCAATAAAATTGCAATCATTAAAGAGGGACGTTTGATGGCATCAGGTGATATGGAAACTGTAATTCAGAATCATTCTCTAGAAGAAGTGTTTATGGAGGTGATTGAGAATGGACAGTAATCAGACGGACCATGTAAGTTCTCTGCGAGGACTATGGCTGATAACAAAAGTACAATTGCTTACAAGTTTTGGAATTAATCAATTGAAATATGAAAAAAATCGAAAAAAAAGAGGACGATATATTGGTTATTTGCTAGGAGTGACAATATTAATGTGTACATTAATCGGCTATAGCGGCGCGATTGGTTTTGGCCTTGGATATACAGGAATGGCTAATGTAATTCCAAGTTTTGCATTAGCAATTACAGGTATGATAACACTAATGTTTACAATGCTAAAGTCATCAGTCATGTTATTTGGCTTTAGAGACTATGACATGCTGATGAGTTTGCCAATTCAAAATAAAATGGTTATCACAAGTAAATTTATCTGTATGTATGTTATCAATCTTTTATTTTCATTTGGAATTATGGTGCCCATGGGAATCGCATATGCTACTTTTAGCCTGGAATCTAGCGGACTGACACTTTTATTATGGGTTTTTGGCATGTTAATAGCCCCCCTTATTCCTATGACAATAGCTACAATACTTGGAGCAATCATTGCAGCAGTTTCTTCAAGATTTAAACATAAAAACTTATTATCAATTATTATGTCATACGTAGCAATATGTGGAATTATGATATATTCATTTTATATTAATAGCAGTACGAAGAGTGATGCAGCATTTTTAGCAGGTGTAAGTGAGTTTGGTAATCAAATTTCTGTTAAAATGAATATGCTTTATCCACCTGCAAGACTTTTTGAAAACAGTATATGTGACAATCAAGTAGTACCGATGTTTCTACTGATTACTATTTCTACGGTATGGTTCCTTTTGTTTATTAACATTATTGCAATTCGATATAATAGTATCAATACAAGAATCAAGTCGCAGAATACAAAATCAAAATACAAAGTACAGGAATTGAAAGCTTCATCGCCTTTAATTGCTTTATATAAGAAGGAAGCAGCAAGATTTTTTTCTTCAGTAGGATATGTTACAAATTGCGGAATGGGTATCATAATGGCATTGATTTTGTCTATTATTAGTGTTGTAAAAGGACCTGCGGGTATATTATCTATGTTTGCGGATGTAGAGATTGCGGGTTTAGATGGTATTATGTCCGGTGTTACATGTGCTATCCCGTTTTTCCTTTCGGCAGTCATATCTATGACGTGCACAAGTGCTGTATCGTTATCGCTAGAAGGAAAAAGCTTATGGATCATCAAGTCGCTTCCGATTAGGACGGAGAAAATATTACAAAGCAAAATATTATTTAACCTGAGCCTTGGAATTCCAGCCTCATTTATATGTGGTAGCCTATTGCTAATATCATTTCGGCCAGCTTCTTTTTTTGAAAGCATATGGTTTATAATAACTCCTATCGTTTTTTCTTTTTTTTCAAGTATATTTGGAATGTTTATCAATACGAAACTGCCAATTTATGATTGGGAGAATGAGATTACTGTAATTAAGCAGAGCGGCGCATCTATGTTTGGTATATTTGGAGGTATGCTCATTGGAATCACCATAAGCTTTATTGTAATGATGATTGGGTTTGCGGGTTTTGCAGAAATGGCAGCAGGCGGGATGACGATACTGATGGCAGCGATTACAGTCTTAATATATAAAATCGTAATGAGGCAGAATATATGAAAATTTTAATTGATGCAGATGCGTGCCCAGTTGTTAAAATAGTGGAACAAGTCGCCAAAGAATATAATATACCACTGGTGCTTGTCTGTGACACAGCACATGTCATGAAATCAGAATATGCTGAAGTTGTGACTGTTGATAAGGGAGCAGACTCTGCAGACTTCAGATTGATTGTACTGGCTCAAAAAGGTGATATTCTTGTCACACAGGACTATGGAGTAGCATCTATGGCCCTTGGAAAGGGCGTTTATCCGATTCATCAGAGTGGGAAGAGATACACAAACGAAAATATCGATGGAATGCTTATGGAGAGGCATATTGCAAAGTCAGAGCGAAAAAAATCTAGCAAGAGTCACTTAAAAGGGCCAAAGAAAAGGACAAAGGAAGATGATTTGCAGTTTAAAGAATCATTTTGTGATCTTGTAAGCTACCTTTTGTTGTGACATGTTTTCTAGTCTGTTTTTTTGTATGATTTTATGATATTATAGATGAGTTGTGGATAAAAACTGTATTACAGAATCGGGGAAGGATTAGTAAGAAAAATGGAAAGAGATGAAATCTTAATTACAAGTGCTATTGTGCACATATTGGAGACTTCAGTTGGTATGCCGATTTTGTCAGAATATACATTAGACAGGGACCAGGATATAAACGATTTGATTCGCGGATATATTTTTAAGATAGCGACAAGCGATGATTTGAAAAAATGTACATTTGACGCGGGAAAATCCAAAGTATATCAATTACTGCAGGATTTTGATGAAGCTAAAATCGTCGAGTTCAGTAAAGAAATCAGTGAATTTATGTATGATATTATGGTTCGCAATGTAGAAATTCCTTCGGCTGATTTTATGGTTGTGATTTACCAGAATGCGGGAAAAAAGTATCTTGCACTTTTAAAGATGAATTATAAAGAAAGTTTTGTACATATCACTGCAAATAATGAAGATGGTTTTAATTATAATAATATAGTCAAACAAGTGGCAACGCTTCCAATGGCAGGTCAAAAGCTTTCTGAAGCAATACTAATCAATTTAGAGGATTATGCCATACAGATTATAGAAAAAAAGTATGATGTAAATGGTGAGAAGACTAATTATTTGTCAGAGATCTTTCTACAGTGTCAAACACATATGTCGCAAAAAACAAAGCTTGGAATCGTGAAGAAAGCTGTTGATCAAATTAACAAAAAATATTTTGAAGATGATATTGATATACAAATGGAATCTAAAAGCATCATGCAAAGTGAAATGGCAGAACAAGGAGCTATGAGTGTTGAGGCGGTTGCAAAGAAAATGTATAAGGAGTATCCAACAGCGAAGGAAGAATTCGAAGAAAAGCTCGAAAAATATAATTTAAACAAAGAACAGGTATATCCGCAGAATGAAGCAACCGTACGTAAATTTCAAAAGCAGTTTTTGAAAACAGATACGGGAATTGAGATTAATATACCGATGGAGCAGTATCATAATACGAACAATGTAGAATTTATAACAAATGCAGATGGAACAATATCAATTATTATTAAAAATGTAAATCATATTGTGACAAAATAGAGATTGGCAAATATAGAAATAGTATTAAAAATCAGGAAAAGGTTGGGACATCGTGTGCAGAGGAATGTAAAAAACAGAAAAAGCAGAAAAAAGCGGAGAAGGAAAGTAGGCGTTACAATATTCTTAGTATGGCTGGTGATAGTAACGGCCATTATTTATTGGAAAGCATTTTTTGCTTTTGGGGTAATAAATCTGAATGACAACGTTGCTGTAAGTTATGCAGGATATAATACAAAGGGAAGTCTGACAGCAGAACTGAATAAAGCACAGATAGATGAAGCAATCCAGAAAGCTTATGAAAAAAGTGATGAAAGTATTATTCATCTTAGTAAGAAATATACTTTAAGCGATTATGAAGCATTGCGTGATAGTATCATACTTCAAAAAGATAAATCAGAGAATTTGCAAAATGGGGATCAGATTAATATTACCTTTGCTTATAATGAGGAACTTGCTAAGGCGTTAAAGGTAAAAATTAAGGCAGAAGATAGCATTCTGACAGTAGCTGATTTACCAGATGCAAAACTGATTGATAAAGAAGAACTATTTAAACATGTGGACGTTCGGTTTAGTGGGGTGTCACCAGAAGTCAAATTGGAGATTGTTAATAACAGTACGGATCCTTTTATTAAAAATGTTTTGTTTTCTGCCACTCCAGCGCAAATGTACTATTCAGCTGGGGATGAAATAACAATTACCGCTTCTTGGAATGAAGAGAATGCGATTGCACAAAGTTGTTGTGTTGCAACGGGCATGTCTGATTGTTATAAGGTATATACAGTAGGTGGAATGGAACAATACATTATGCAAACGGATCAACTTTCTTTAGAATTTGTAAAAAAAGCCAATGAATATGCAAAGACACTTTTTACTGATGCAAGTGAATATGGAATGCGAATATTTTCCGAAGCATATACGGAAGCCAAATGGGAAAGCGGTGAAGCAGCTGTTTTTTCTTGGTCTCAGCCTGTCTTGATTTCTTCTTATTTTAAATCTATTAAGCCCGAGGCACTAGGTGAAACTGGTTTGGATTATAATGAATTGGATTTGATTTATCATGCAAGAATATCCCAACCGAGCGGTGGTTCCTGTGATGCTGAAGCAGTTGTCAGAATCAGTAATATGATGTTGAATGCGGATGGAATTTTTGTGGCAGATATCGAGAATGCACATATTGTATCAGCTTCCCACAATAATAACAGTATTGTGAAGAATGTAATTACGTCATATGAAGATAAATACAATGTAGAGAAATTAGAAATCAGCGAATACTATTAAGCAAGAAAGTAA
Source organism: uncultured Lachnospiraceae bacterium (assembly GCA_964483155.1). GTDB lineage: Bacteria > Bacillota > Clostridia > Lachnospirales > Lachnospiraceae > JAAYYM01. The sequence continues at coordinate 57,699 of CAZAAC010000012.1, forward strand.
AAACAAAAAAGTACTAGTATTTCACAAAAATGTCATATTGTCGGTGAGATTGTTATTTGTTACACTATCTATAATGTAAAGTGCAATTATGAAGAAGGAAACCGTGGGGTTTCCTTACTTATGGCTATAGGTGTGTAAGCCTGCAATCGAGAAGGAGGACGGCACGTGGCGAATATCATATTGGAAATGAAGAATATCACCAAAACCTTTCCTGGCGTTAAGGCACTCG
>CAZAAC010000013.1:0-54885 GCA_964483155.1 uncultured Lachnospiraceae bacterium
GAACTCAATAAATTGTTGTTTGTATTGCTCCATTTTGTACTCCTATCCTTATTTTTCGCAAATTGTATTTTACTATATCACTATCAGCCAACTGGTAACACTATTTTACTTTCCTAATGCCTGTGTAATATCTGCCCGCATGTCAATAACTGCCTGACGGCTGGCATCAGCATAGTATTCTGATCCGAAATTCATGTATTGTTCTGTTTTATAGGCCGCAATAATACCACGCGAGGAATTGATAATTGCACCGCGTCCCTCTTTATCAAAAAAGTATGCTAAATCTTTCCCTTTGCCCCCCTGTGCACCATACCCAGGAACCAAAATGAAAGTACGTTGCATGATCTTGCGCAGTATCTTCCCCTGCTCTGGATAAGTGGCTCCTACTACTGCACCAATATAACTATATGCATATTTCTTACTCATAAATTGCTCGCCCCACATTGCAATTTTTTCACCTACACATTCATAGAGTGGTCTGCCCTCTACTAATCTGTCCTGAAATTCTCCGCTACTCGGGTTAGATGTCTTTGCAAGAATGAATAGCCCCTTTTTTTCTTCCTGACACACTTTGATAAAAGGATCAATACCATCTGATCCAAGATACGGATTAATCGTCGCAAAATCTTCATCGAATACGGCTATTTTCTGACTGCCAACCTGTACCTTCCCGAGATGGGCAACCGCATATGCCGCAGATGTCGAGCCAATATCACCCCTCTTTACATCTCCAATTACGACAAGCCCTTTTTCTTTGCAATACTTGACCGTTTTGTCAAACGTAATGAGTCCTGGTATGCCAAACTGTTCATACATAGCCACTTGGGGTTTCACTGCTGGTATCAGGTCATATGTTGCGTCTATAATTCCCTTATTAAAAAGCCATATCGCCTCTGCCGCGCCTTCCAGTGTTTCTCCAAATTCGCCATAAGCATGATTTAAAATATGCGCCGGTATATAGGAAAGCATTGGATCTAATCCTACTACGATGGGCGCATTCGTTTTTTCAATATTATCAATCAGTTTATTAATCATACATTTCTCCTTTGTGACTTAGCATCAAGGAAGGAAATGCTCCCTATGCATTTCCTTCCTTGTCGATCCCATAAGGCATCGACAGTATTTTAAAACTTCCCTCATCAAAAAGTTATAAAATCGCTCTTCACAACGATACCGTTGCTTTTTCTTCAATATACCTTTTTATATGAAAAGCATTTGTATATTTAGTAATGGTATATCCCTCTACTACGACTAATGTAGGCGCCTGCATTACTTTGTATCTCATAGCGAGTTCAATATTCTCTTCTGCATCAATTAAAACGTATTTCTCATTTCTTAAATACTCTTTAGCAAGCCTGCAGTTTGGACATGTTTTCGTCACGAAAAGATATTTCACATTTTCAACCGGTTGTACAGATACATCTGGTTCTGCACTATCTTTTAAACTCGAAACTGTTACAATACTGCTTGTAGGCCTTTTCAATCCAGAACTTGCAACATCATATACCTTACGATTTTTATACTCCTGTGTTTTCCCATCATTCCAATTCTGAACAGGACGATAATAACCTGTGATTCTACTGTAAACCTCTGCACTTGCACCACATTTGGGACATGTTGCATGTTCGCCTGCGATATATCCATGCTCCTTACACACTGAATATGTAGGTGATAATGTGTAATATGGTAATTTGTAATTATCTGCAATCTTTTTGACTAATGATGCCGCTGCTTTCCAATCTGGGAGCTTCTCTCCTAAAAATGCATGAAATACCGTCCCTGATGTATATAACGACTGCAAATCATCCTGAATATCCAAAGCATCAAATACATCAGCAGTATAATCAACTGGTAAATGTGAGCTGTTGGTATAATATGGAGTATCTCCTTGATTTCCAGCTGTTTTTAAATTCGGCCAACGTTTTTTATCGTGCTTTGCCAGACGATATGTCGTACTCTCGGCTGGTGTTGCTTCGAGATTATATAAATCCCCATACTCCTCCTGATAATCAGAAAGACGATTTCTCATATGTTTAAGAACCTCTTTTGTGAACTCCTGCGTTTTCTTATCTATCATATCCGCACGCAGCCAATTGGCATTTAGGCCAACCTCATTCATACCAATCAAACCTATTGTAGAAAAATGATTACTAAAATCACCTAGATAACGTTTTGTATATGGATATAATCCTTCCTCCAATAGTTTGGAAATTACACCTCGCTTAACTTTCAAGCTCCGCGCTGATACATCCATCATTCTATTGAGCCGTTTATAGAAATCATCCTTATTAGAAGATAGGAAAGCAATTCTTGGCATGTTTATTGTGACAACGCCTACAGAACCTGTGCTCTCTCCTGAGCCGAAGAAACCACCTGTCTTTTTACGTAATTCGCGTAAATCAAGTCTTAATCTGCAGCACATACTTCTCACATCACTTGGTTCCATATCAGAATTGATGAAGTTTGAGAAATAAGGTGTTCCATACTTAGAAGTCATCTCAAATAATAAGCGATTATTTTCTGTATCAGACCAGTCAAAATCCTTAGTAATGGAATAAGTAGGAATAGGATATTGGAACCCACGTCCATTTGCATCGCCCTCAATCATTGTTTCAATAAAGGCTTTATTAATCATATCCATTTCCATTTTGCAGTCTTTATATTGGAAATCCATTTCCTTCCCACCTACAAGTGCTGGCAAATCAGCGAGATCACTCGGGACAGTCCAGTCTAATGTAATATTAGAAAAGGGTGCCTGTGTTCCCCATCTGCTTGGTGTGTTAACGCCATATATAAATGCTTCAATACTTTTTTTCACTTCTCTGTAGGAAAGATTATCTACCTTTACAAATGGCGCCAAATAAGTGTCAAAGGAAGAAAAAGCCTGTGCTCCAGCCCATTCATTCTGCATAATGCCAAGAAAATTAACCATTTGATTGCACAGTACAGAAAGATGTGCCGCTGGTGCAGAAGTAATTTTACCTCTGATACCACCAAGTCCCTCTGTAATTAACTGCTTAAGAGACCAACCTGCACAATAACCCGTCAGCATAGACAGATCGTGGATGTGAATATCTGCATTGCGATGTGCTTCTGCTATCTCATGATCATATATCTCAGATAGCCAGTAATTAGCAGTCACAGCACCTGAATTGCTTAATATCAGTCCACCGACCGAATAAGTCACTGTAGAATTTTCCTTAACTCTCCAATCCTCTATCTTTACATAACTATTAACAACATCTTTATAATCAAGAATAGTTGACTTCATATTACGTATTTTTTCTCTATTCTTGCGGTAAAGGATATATGCTTTTGCAACATCGGTATAGCCAGCCTGTTCCAACACAGCCTCCACACTGTCCTGCACATCTTCGACATGAACCTTTTCATCCTTTAGCTTGCTTTGGAAATCAGCCGTAACACGTAATGCCAGCAAATCAATGATATCATTATTATATTGCTTATCACATGCAACAAATGCCTTCATAATCGCATCATTGATCTTTGTCAAATTAAAATCTGTAACTTCCCCATCTCTTTTGATTACGCTAAACATTCCTCTACTCCCTTCCCTCATCAATTCTACCCAAAACCCCAATTTTGTTTACATAAATATGATAGAACTAATTAAAAAAATTATAACATTGGCCTACTGAAAAGTCAACAGAAAAACACTATATCTTATGTTAACTTTCTAAGTTTAACACAAGATATAGTGTTTTGAGGTATTTTTGCACAAAGGCCTGTACCCTATGATTTTACAAGGGGTTTGGCTGTTTTCAGCACTTCATTTTTACTATTTCATCAACTATATTCTCTGAAACAATTCTCTTTTTTTAGTAATTCTGCCAAATTTTTGAATACACAAAATCTACTATCTGGTTTTCAAAAATGCATACTCTCTGAGTGCCTTTTCGTCATCTGGGTAAATCTTCAGATAATCCTCTATTAAGACAGTTGCTTTCTTAAAATCTGTCAGATATTCATAAGTAACCATTTCGTTATATTTCAAGCTTTGCATAATCGTATTGTCTTCAAGCGCGATACCCTGTTCAAAAACTTCCAGTGCATCACTATACTCACCTATGGAAAGTTTACATAGCCCCAGCTGATTATAAACCTCAGCCTCATTTTGATGATCCTCTAAATAATCACTGTAAAGAGATGCCGCATAATTCATATCGCCCAGAGCTTCGTAAGTCTTTCCAAGAAATAATAGTAATTCTACCTGATCCATTGATGTACTTGCTTTCTCAAAGCTATTACGTGCATCCTCATATTGACCAAGATAATAGTAGAACTTTCCCTGCTGATAGACACTCATCTTCGTATCACTCTCTAGTGCTCGTTTTAAATAGGTATCTCCGTCTTCTTTATAGCCTGCTTCCACTAAATCTTCATAAATTCTAATAGAAAGGTCATGATCCTTTGGCGCTATTTCGATGACTTTGTTAAAATCCGAAATTGCTTCGTCATACATATTACATTTAAGAGCTGCTACTCCACGAAGGTAATAGGCCTGCACATTATTTTCATCCAAAGCAATAATTGCAGAATATGTATCATAAGCACCTGTAAAATCATTATTCTTATATTCTGCTACTGCCAGATAGTAAGCGATATCGTATTCAATGTCATCCACTAAACCATTTGATTGTCTCAAGGCACGTTCAAAGGCTGCAATAGAATCATCATACTGTGCCATGGCAAGATATACCATTCCCTGCCCGCGATAAGCCTGCTTAGCATTTTCACCTGCAACAATGGCTGCTTCAAAATACTGGTTAGCGCTCTCATAATCAAGATCCGCTAACGCCTGCATACCAAGTGCAATCTTAGAGCTTTCTTTCTTGCCCAAAGAGCATCCTGTCTGCAACAATATGATACCTAGCATAAATGCAAAGCATATTAAGACAGTTATTTTCTTATTCTGCATTTTATACATATCTCCCCTTGCCACACATATATAGAATCTCGTCCCTACTCACATGCGGTTTGAAACTGCTTCCACACTTCGGCATGCAGATCTTCTGCTTCCTGACTTACATTTTGTATGATTTCACCAGAAGTAACTGTATCAGGAACAATCAGTGAAGCCTTCATGGCATCAGAAATATAATCTTCTGCCGCCTTATTTGTACAATAATATCCTAAATATTCAAAACACTTTGCTGATACCTCTGGACGCAGAATATAGTCCAAAAACGCATGCGCTGCCTCCGCGTTAGGTGCTTTAGAAGGAATAAATCCAGCCATAATGCCAAATCCAAGGCCCTCAGAAGGATAGCACACCGAAAGCTCCGGATTAGCGGCAAGTGCCAGGTTTACCTGTGATGTATACAGTAATGCTACATCTACTTCTCCGCTGATTATATAATCCTGTGTATTGCTGTCACTGATGAGTCGAATATTTGGTGCCAGTGTAAGGAGCTTATCTCCAGCAGCCTGTATCGTGTCTAAATTGTCCGTATTAAAAGATTCACCCAGTGTCTTAAGGGCAACACCATTAATCACTCTGTAATTTCCGATTAAAGCAACATTCTTTTCAAGGGCAGGATTCCACAAGTCCTCATAGGAGGTCATCTCAAATCCGATTGCCTCTTTATCATACACAATTAAAGGGATACCAGCTCCATAGGGAACCGTATATTCATTTGCTTCATCATAGAAATACCCCTGATACAAAGGATTGATGTTCGAGAAATTTGGCATCTTGGACTGGTCCAGCTTCTGCACGAGTCCCTCTTGTATTGCAAGCTCAATGATATAGTCATCTGCGATGACCAAGTCATATTCGCCGCCTTCTGTCTCCTCCAGTTTTGCCAGCATATCCTCATCATAGTCAAAATTAGAATAGTAAATTTTGATACCCGTTTCTTCTTCAAAGCCCGTCAGGACTTCTTGCGGAAACATACCATCCCATGTATAAAGATAAAGCTCTTTATTTGCTTTTGAACCACAACCAGCGAGCAATCCCGCCGCTGCTAGTAACATAACTCCTATCGTAACTAATTTTTTCATACTTTTCCTCCTTTTGTTCACTCCTGTTACTTATTCTCATTACGACTAATTTGATTTGACAATAGTACGAGTCCAATGGTCACAAGCAGTATTATAGTTGCCAATGCGCTAATTTCTGGTGTAACGCCTGTTTTTAACTTTGTATATATTTTGATGGGAAGTAGATTCACCCTTGCTCCAGTTGTAAAAATGCTGATTACTACATCGTCAAAAGACATGGCAAATGCCAATAATGCACCTGACAAAATAGCTGGCATAATCAATGGTAATATTATATCAAAAAAGGCACGCTTTTGGGAAGCCCCCAAATCACGGGCTGCCTCCTCTAAACTCTTATCCATACCAATCAAGCGTGCACTCACCATTATAAAAATGTAGGGAATACAAAATGCTGTATGTGCAATCGTCAATGTCAGCATTCCAAATGGCAATCCCATCAAAGAAAAAACTGCCAGAAATACCATGCCAAGTATGATTTCTGGAATCATAAGTGGAATCGTAGACAAATAGGAAATCACACCGTTAAATCGGCACGTTGTCTTTGTCATCCCTAATGCACCCAAAGTTCCAATGATGACCGCAAATGTTCCTGAAAGCGCTGCGAGGATAATGCTGTTACCCAATGCTTCCATGATATCTCGCCGGCTAAAGAGCTCCACATACCAGTTTAAGCTAAAGCCACCCCATATAGAAGAGATCTTTGAAGCATTAAACGAATAAAATACCGTAACCATAATGGGAATGTACATAATGATAATGATAATTGCCATATAAATATAGGGAAACTTCTTTTTCTTGCTCATACCATTCCCTCCAGCTCCTTTGCGCGAAAAACTTTACGATAAGCAAAAATCAGCAGGGAAGTCAAAATTGTCAAAATCACTGATAATGCTGCGGCAAAAGGCAGATTGCGCCCTTTTGTCAGCTGCTCCTGTATCAGGCTTCCAACAAGTACAATTTTATTGCCACCCAAAATATCTGCTATGAAAAACAGTCCCATGGAGGGAATAAATGTTAGAATAACACCCGATATTAATCCAGGCATCGTAAGCGGCAATGTAACTGTAACAAAAGCCTTACCTCTTGATGCACCGAGATCCAATGCCGCTTCTCGCAGATTCCAATCCATTTTTTCCACACTGGAGTAAACAGACAAAATCATAAATGGCAACAATGCATAAACCATGCCGATTAATACAGCCTGATAGGAGTATAATAGTTTTAGTGGTTCTTCTATGATATGCAGTTTCATTAAAAGCATATCCAGTACACCATTACTGCGAAACACGATAATCCAGCCATATAGACGAAGCAAAGAGCTCGTCCAAAACGGTATCATAATCATAATCATGACCCGCTGTTTCCATATCATTGGTAATTGTGCCATATAATAGCCAAAAGGATACCCAAGCAGAACGATTAAACCTGTTGACAAAAAAGCCAGTTTCAATGATTCGGCAAATGTATTTAAATATAACGGCTCAAAAATCCTACTATAATGTTCCAAAGTAAAGTTAGGAACGATTCCCCATACTGCTGCCCTACTCATGAAACTTAAGAACACCATATAAATAAGCGGAAAAACTATAAATACTAATGTAAAGGCATATATGGGAATCAGTGTAAGATAAATCCATCTTTTACGTTTCATACTTTTTCTCCTACCTTGCTCTATTATCGATAAACTGTGCAACATAGGGGGTCGCAGGTGCTTCAAAAATCTCCTTTACCGTCCCAATCTGCTCAATCTGTCCGTCCCGCATCACGACGATATGATCTGACAGGTAGGCTGCCTCTTCCTGATCATGCGTTATATAAACAAATGTAATTCCTAGTTGTTGCTGTATTTTTTTAAGTTCAATTTGCATTTGACGGCGTAACTGCAGATCCAGGGCACCAAGTGGTTCATCTAATAGCAACACATGTGGCTTATTAATAATTGCGCGTGCCACAGCAACTCTCTGTCTCTGACCCCCCGACAATTCAAAAGGCTTTCTCCTGCCAAAATCCTCTAATTGTACAAGTTCCAATGCCTCATGCACTCTTTGCTTGATTTCCTGCTTGTCCACATTTCGGATTTTCAAACCATATCCAACATTGTTTTCGACATTCATATGAGGGAATAGCGCATAATTTTGAAACACCGTATTCACATTACGCATATTAGGCTCTTTATATGTCACATTCTCGCCGCTCAGCCACACCTCGCCCTCATCTAACTCAGTAAGACCTGCAATAATACGGATTGTCGTTGTTTTTCCACAACCAGATGCACCCAGTATCGTTATGATTTCTCCCGCTTCCACTGACAGATTAATTCCTTTCAATACTTCCTCGGTATCAAAAGCTTTTTTTACATTTTTTAATTCTAATATCGTACGGCTCATCCGTTCACCTTCATTTTTCTATTTTCTATAGCTAAAAAAGCAACCAGTAGACCCAGAATCGTTGCGACCGTTCCCGCAATCAGCATGGCATGTACGCCTGGTCCGTCAAGCAGCCACCCTCCTAATAAACTAGCAGCTACACCTCCTAAAGTAATAGCACCTGTCATAAAAGCCTGTCCTTTTACAAGATCAGTTTTGCCAATCTCTTGGTTTACATAATATACAGAACCTGGAATAAACATCGCATATGCACCAGCCTGAAGCAATTGTGACCAGTAAATAACCCCTACGCTAGGCGCTAACATTGTAACAACAGCTTTCAGGACAAAGAATAGAAAAGAAACTCTTAAAATTGTGGAACAAGACACCTTCTGTATTAAATAAGTAAAGAATATCATTGCTGGAAGCTCTACCATTGCTGCAATACCAATAGCAAGACCCATGCTTTTCGTATTGCCCCCTACATTTTCCACAATCTGAATAATATAATTATTGATCATTGTATGCGAACAAAAAGTAAAGGTCACAGCCAGCAAAAGCAAAACAAATCTCTTATATTTTTTTGCAAACTGCTTTAAGCCTGATACTTTCGAATCACCATTCGAATTCTCACTTGAATCTACATTTGAATTTTCATCCAAATAGTCCTCTTTCCCTGACATACTGGTTGCCGTTGCAATTTCTGAATCGCTATCATGATAAGACTTCTTATTCTTAATCCGTTCATCCGTGAACGTGTACACAAATATAATCAGTGAAGCAAACAGAAAAGTAGAAACAACTGGTGCTGCCTCTGGCCCAAAACGTTCCACCAATATGCCCACAATATAAGAACAAAGTGCAAAAGAAAGTGAGCCAAGCCCCCTCGCTAATCCAAAATTTAAATTGATGCCTTTATTAATCAGTCTCATACCCAAAGCATTGATCAATGGCTGTAGCGAAAACAAAATAGTAAGTTCCAGGATCAGGAGTACGGCAAGTACTACTACAACATTGGGAATAAAACATCTTACCAAAGTAAGGGCAGCTGCAGCAAATGCAAGCGCGCTCGTTAGGTTCTTAAGCGATATTTTTTTCGTGGTATCCGCAAGATTTGCGATTGCCGGCTGTAAAAAAACAGCAAATATGTTAGCAAGCGCTAAGACGATACCAATCTCTTTATTATTGAAATTTCTTGAAAGCAGAAAAACTGCCGCAAAACTATAGCTGCTACAAAATATTGGCCAGTAAGAGCATTGTATTGCTGCATATTTTGTCGTATATCTGATATCCTTTTGTTTTTTGCTCAATTTGATTTCCGCCTTTTCAATCTTCTATTTAGGGGTTAGTGGCAATTCTTTTTTTACTGTATGATTTATAATTTTAAGTAATGACTTTATGACAAGTTTAATCATTTCTTTTGAATGATCATCCATATCCTTTAGTGCTGCAATAATCAATGCTGTGTTCTTTTTCCAATCCCGCGTCAAATCAATCAGATTATCTGCTTCTGCTGCACCTATGATTTTATATAATGCTTCAACAAACTCCTGAAATTGTTCCTTATCCATGGAAGATGCCCACTCATTCAGGCTCTCATTAAACAATCTCGCTCCTTCTCCGAACTTCTCTGTTTTTATAAAACCATCTTCGTTTACGATCCAGTTATAGGGATTATGTTGGAACAGCCCAACACTTCTGCACTCGATAATATCATATTTTTCCTGCTGTTGCAAAATCATCCCTACCACAGACGAATGTGGCAGGATTTTTGATACTTTGTCGCTGATTGCATCATAATTACTACTCATCAATATTTCTTCTCGAAACCCTGGGCCATCCAGACTGTAAACCTTGCTTATTCTTTCGCGGATTGCATCCTTGCAATTCATTGCCGCATATACAGACAAATTACCGCCTTTAGAATGCCCGCCTACTATAAAATTGCCTGCAAAGAAATCAGCGACAATGTTTAGATACTGCAGTGCTTTTTCTTGTGCAGGTACAGGCGTCAGGAAGCCCATATTAAAATCTTCCTTCCAGCCCACAAATGTCTCATCTGTTCCTCGAAATGCAACATATGTTATATCTCCCGGAAAAATGAACATGACTGCTGAAAACTGAATTTCCCAGCCTACATCAACAATATTAACATAGTAATTCAGTTTCATGTTCCCAAATCTATTACTCTTGGCTACTGCCTCAAAAAGTGTTCTGTTCTCCTTTTCACGCATCGTTTCCGCAAATAAATTTTCTACATCCTTATGTTCTTTTATTTCAGCTATATTAATTGACTGTTTCCCTTCGATTCCAGGTACAATTCCATCATATTTCAAATATGCAAGTTGCGAAAGAATCAATGCATCTACATCATTAAATGCTCTTTCGCTTATGGTCTGTCCGCCCGAATCAGAAACATAATCCACAATGTTCTTCATACACACAACACCTCCCGCATTTATAGTATACCCGTGTTAGAAATTTGTGGCAATTAAATATCTATAAAAATATAATAAATTCATAAAACATTTGGAAAATATCTTGGTTTATGATATACTACATGTTAAATAAATTATAGTACTAAGGAGACCTTTGATGGATACTTTTGAGACAGTAAAGCAACATACACCTTGCTTTCTTATAGATGAAGAAATTCTTAAAACCAACCTCAATGCTTTTTCAATTGCTTTGGAAAAATATTGGGGGAACTTTATTTTTGGGTATTCCGTTAAAACGAATTCTCTTCCCTACCTATTAAATTATGTCAGGCAATACGGTTGCCATGCTGAAGTGGTTTCTGATACTGAATATGCGCTTGCACAACGCATTGGTTTTTTACCTGAGCATATCATTTTTAATGGTCCTATCAAAAGTCATGATCAGTTTTTATATGCCATTCAACATGGCAGTATTGTTAATATTGATTCCGCAAGAGAGATAAAATGGCTTGCCGAAGCAAATACACTTGGTATTCCAATCAGCATTGGTTTGCGTGTCAGCTTTAACCTGCCGTCAGTTTGTCCTGAAGAGAGCAACGAAGAAGGTTATAGCAATCGTTTTGGTTTCAATGTTGAAAATGGCTATTTTCAGCAGGCATTATCCGAAATACGTCAGTTAGAGAATGTTTCCGTAACAGGTCTTCATATGCATACAAATTCGAAGTCGCGTTCTCCTAAGATATTTTCTGAACTTTCCAGACAGGCCTGTTTTCTGACTAAACAATATGACTTAAAGCTTAGCTATATTGATATTGGTGGCAGCTTTTTTATGGGCAAGGACAATCTTGATGCTCCAGACACATACATCGCCGCTATTACCAAACAGCTTCTTACTACCTTTGATCCAAAGGAAACTGTACTCATGATAGAGCCAGGCGCCGCACTTATCTCAACACCTATACAATATCTGACACAGGTTATCGATGTGAAAGACACTTACCGAGATCACTTTATCATTACTGATGGTGGCCGGCTACATGTAGATCCTTTTCTGAGAAAAACTCGATTAGACTATGAGCTGATTACTACTTCTGATGCTTCTTATGAAAGACAGGTCATTTGCGGGTTTTCCTGTATGGATACAGATCGTATCATGACGCTTTCTGATGCCCCCATGCTGTCTGTAGGAGATTACATTTTATACAGCCTGGTTGGCAGTTATACCATGTGTTTTAACTCTCTTTTTATAGAATATTTACCGCCGGTTTACATAAAAAAAGAAGACGGATATATACTTGTACGAGAGAAATGGGGCATTGATGAATACCTTCAAAAAAATAATTATTAAACTGGGAGGCTACGCATCACAATATGAATCTTAATAGAGCTGGTATACTTTTTATCATATTATATACTATACTAATGGGCATCGGAATCAAATCACAGCTTGATAAACTTCCAGATGCCTATTCCTATACGTATCATTTGTCAGAATTCAATTTGGATGCTGGTGTTTTAACAGAGGATGGCATCTTCATTGATTCTTCCTCTGGCTATCATGGGATTTTTGCAGATTCTAGCGTAACCACCTTACAAGAAGGCACCTATACGTTTCGTATTGTCTATTCATCAGACTACGATTCTTTCTGTCGTTTCTCAATGAATGCAGAAGCCGATACAGAGCTTTACCTTAACCCAGATCAAACGATAGCTGAAACTACTATTGCAGTAACATCTGCAACCGATAAATTCCGCATCCGTTTTCCATATCCGGGAGAAGGTTCTCTATGTATTAAGGAGGTTTCAATTTCCTCTGAGCAGCCTTTGACCAATGATACCCTCTACAATATTCTATTGCTCACCATATTAGGTCTTTTAGCACCTTTTGCCTATATCTATATCCGCATCCGCAAATTACACTTTGAAAAGGAGCAGATTATACTTTGTATTTTATTTTTATCCGCCATCTTGCTCGTAAATTTACCTATTTTTTATGACTATCTTTGGTTTGGTGTAGACACACGTGCGCAGCTCCTGCGTATGGAGGGGATTCGAATCGCCCTCTCTGAGCGGCAGGTTCCTGCCATCATTAATGCAAATTACTGCAATAATTATGGAGAACTCGGTTGTATGTATCCCGGATTATTTCTTTATATTCCAGCCCTGCTTCGTACTTGTGGCGTTTCCATGCTGGCATCTTATAAGTCTCTCCATGTTTTGATTAATATAGCCACCCTTTTTGTAATGTATGGATGTGTAAAAGATTTAACCCATTCTCGTAAAAGTGCTGCTTTAGCTGCGTTGCTATACTGTTTTTCTCCACACAGGCTTTATGTTATGTATCCTGGTGGGCAGGCTCTTGGTATGGGTATCGCAATGATATTTTTCCCTCTCATGTTTGTAGGGCTTTACCATATATTTCTCGGCAACCATAAAAAATGGTACCTGCTTGCCATTGGACTAACAGGTATCGTTCAGTCACATATATTGTCAACTGTTCTTGCCATATCGTTTTGTTTTATCATCATGCTCTGCTACCTTCCACAGTTATGGAACGAAAATCGCCTGACGCCTTTGCTGAAATCAGCTTTTATGACTTTTTTATTAAACCTGTATACCCTTGTTCCCTTTCTTTATTATTATAAAAGTGGACTGACTCTCGAAAATTTGGAACGACATTTTCTTGTATCACTTATCAGTGCCTTTGATACTTTTTTGAGCGAACGTGGTTTGGTGTTCTTACTATGTCTGCTGATTATTACTAGTTGGTATCTACTTTGCAAGATCAAAAAACGTAATCAAGAAAAGGGTTCCGAGCGAGAGAAGGTTTTGCACTATGCGTTGCGATTGCTGGTCATAGGTATCGTTACCTATTTTCTTTCTACCGAACTATTCCCCTGGTCTCTGCTATTTAAATGCAGACCAGTCGAGTCAATGCTTTCAATTCTGCAGTTTCCGGAACGTTTTCTGCTCATTAGTGCGCCTGCCATGATTATGGGAATTGGCGTTATCGCTGAGGATTTATACCAACTTCCAAAACGGTTTTATCGTATACTACTAATCGCAATATGCATCCTTGCCTGTACAATTGGCTTCCACATGGAATGGAACGGATTTATTTCCTGCGACAAACTTTTAACTTCCAAAATAACAGGCGATATTAATTCTAGACTGCAAGAAGACTATCTTCCCGCAGGTACATTGACTGCATATTATACCTCCAACGCTTTGGTTGGTAAAGATGAGAGTTCTATTACGACAATATCCTACCATAAAGATGGCACTCGCATTTTCTATTCTTACACATGTACTACTGCTGAAAATTATGTAGAATTTCCTTTGTTTTATTATGACGGTTATAAGGCTGTCGATGAAAATGGAATGCCCTTACGCTTAGAAAAGGGTGCACAGAATAAAGTTCGTGTATATACAGAAAAAACAGACAGCCCAAAGCAAATTACCATCTATTTCTCAACCTTCTGGTATTTTAAGCTCTGTACGCTACTGTCTGCTTTATCATTTTTACTATTACCATGGATTATCTTTCGTTCCCGCCCCACTAATAAAGCTTCTTAAAACTTGGATAATATCTGATAATTGCTTTCCCTACGATTTTGTCTTTGTATACAAATGGATTATTCCAGTATCTTGAATCCGCTGAATTGTTTCTGTTATCACCCATCATGAAATAAGCGCCCTCTGGTATGGTAACTGGTCCGTAATCACCTACGGGCACAACATTTAAATATGGTTCTGCAAGTGCTGTATCGCTTCCATCAATATACACCTTACCGCCCTTTACTTCTATTGTTTCATTTGGCATTCCTATCACACGTTTGATAAAAAGCTGACTCTCATCATCTGGGAACTTAAACATTACAATCTCACCTCGTTCAGGCTCTTTATTGATATATGCAAGGCGGCTTCCAAATGCCCGATCACCTGTCATAATTGTCGTCTCCATAGATGCTGAAGGAATTTCTGCATTTACAATAATGAACATATTAAGGATTACGGCAAAAACAATCGCAACCTCTATTACAATAACCCATTCTGCAATTTCACTTTTCCATGACTTTTTCTTTTCATTGTCCATTTGTGGGGATTTTCCCATATTTTATACCCTCTATTCTGCTGAATTATGAAATCAATCTCAAAAAATAGTATAAGCCTTTGCCAATGAAAAAGCAATCTCAAAGGTTTGACATACGGCACTTTCCATAGTACAATTACATAGTTAATTTTTAATATTTAATCAATCAGGAGAATGAATATGTTATTTAATTCAATACCTTTTCTTATATTTTTTCCGCTCACTGTATTGTTGTATTTTCTGATTCCACACAGATTCAGATATATATGGCTTCTTTTGGTTAGTTACTACTATTATATGTATTTGAATCCTAAATATGCACTCCTTCTCATGGCCTCCACTCTCATTACGTATTTTGGCGGCATGCTGATTTATCAGGCTGATACAGCAAAAAGAAAAAAATTGTATATTGCTCTTAGTGTGGTTCTGAATTTGTCTATGCTTGTCTTTTTCAAATATGCTAATTTTTTGTTGGATGGGATTAATACTCTTTTCTCAGTATTTGGTGGTAGCCCTGCTGACACAAGATTAAACCTGATGCTGCCTGTTGGTATTTCTTTCTATACTTTTCAGTCTCTTTCTTATATTATGGATAGTTACCGTGGTGAAGTAAAGCCCGAAAAAAATATACTGAAATATGCACTGTTTGTTTCTTTCTTCCCGAACATACTTGCCGGACCGATTGAACGAAGCAAGAATCTGCTTCCACAATTTGAAGAAAAACATTTTTTTGATTACACACGTGTGCGGGATGGTCTTATTCTCATGCTTTGGGGCTATTTCCAAAAAGTTGTAATTGCTTCCAGATTACAAATATTGACCGATCTGGTTTATGGAAATATTAAAAACTATACTGGAATAACACTTGTTATTGGTATATTTTGTTTTGGCCTGCAAATTTACTGTGACTTCGCAAGTTATTCAAATATTGCCATAGGTGCTGCTAAAGTTATGGGCTTTCATCTGATGACAAACTTCAGACAACCATTTTTTTCAAAAAGCGTAAAGGAGTTTTGGCGCAGATGGCACATTTCCTTAAATACATGGTTTGTGGATTATCTCTATATCCCTTTAGGTGGAAGCAGGGTCAAAAGATGGCGAAAATACTTAAATGTTATGATTGTCTTTTTATCAAGTGGACTCTGGCATGGTGCAAGTATGACCTATATTATGTGGGGTCTCATAAATGGTGTTTTTCAAATAGCTAGTGATTTATTAAAACCATTTCGTGCTTGGACATGCAAGATACTACACTATGATTTTAATAATAGAATCGGCAAGGCTATCCGCATCGCCTTTACTTTTATTTTATTTCATATCTCACTTGTTTTCTTTTGTGCCCACAGTGTAGCTGAAGCATTTGAAATCTTTAGACGTATGTTCACAGGCTTTAGCCTGATGCCATTATTTGACGGTACCATATATAGTCTTGGCTTAGGTACTATGAATCTGTACATTTTGATTTTTTCTCTTATCATATTGCTAATTGTAGACCTGGTATTTGAAAAGAAAGATGCTTTTTCATACCTAGCTACTAGACCAGCTATTGTACGATGGGGATTTTACTATTTATTGATTAGTATGGTATTGTTATCTTGTAATCTGTCAACGCAAGAATTTTTATATATGAATTTTTAATACTACCCAAAGAGGTGAACTAAGAATGAAACCTTCTCTACCTAAGTTTTTTGGTAAATGTATATTAGCTACAGCTCCCTTACTGGCACTTTGTCTTTATACGGCATTGTTTCCATTTGGCTACATGGATGAAGAATATCCTTCCTGGAAATATCAGAGAGATACTGCCATAAGAGGTGCTTCTTTTGATACTTTAATATTGGGTGATTCAACAGCTAAGGCCGGTTTGATTCCTGATATGCTTGGTAAAAACGTAATTAATCTTTCCATGGGCGGTTCTACACCCATCGAAATTTATTATACCCTGGAGCGTTATTTAGACCATCATGATGCGCCAGATACCGCATTCATTATGTTCACACCTTATCACTACTCTTTTCTTGATACTTTTTGGCAACGGACTATGTATTTCAATTATCTGGATATACCAGAATCTATTGAAGTCCTGCATAATGCAAATATTGTTTCCGAAAATGCGATATTAACTGATGGTTATCTTCTTGACTGTATCAGTTACCGTTTACGTCTGCCAAATAAATATCTTCCAGCTATGTATAATAGCGGTTTTGTAGGACGTTATAATACAAATAGCGAACTATACAATGCCATAGCGGCAAACCGTGGGCACTATTATTTCGGAACCGCAGATGGCTGCTCTGACCATAATTACGAATCTAATTATACAGCTTTAAATTTATCCCCAATGGTTGATTTGTATCTGCGCAAATTACTTGATTTATGTGCTGAGAATAATATTTCTGTTGTTTTAGAACAGGCGCCAATGAATACCTCTTCCTATGTAAGTCTTGATCCTGTTTATGTAAAAGAGTATTCAGATTATATGAACCTTTTGAAAACAGATTATCCTGCTATCACGATTGACACAATCATTGCCTGCTATGAAGATGACTACTTTGGTGATGCTTCACATTTGAACGAAAAGGGAGCCAATCGTTTTACGCAAGAAATGCTTGATGAATATGTATCAATATTTGATTAGGGGGTACTGATATGAACAAAAGAATTTCATACATCGATGGATTACGTGGTATTGCCTGTATTTTAGTATTTGTAAATCATTTTTTGATGGCATTTTACCCTGCTTCCTACTTCGGTGCAGATGCGCCTTCTCATTTTGCAAACGGACTTGATTCCTTTTATGCACAATCCTTTTTATCGGTGTTTTCGAACGGTAATTTCTGGGTATGTGTGTTTTTTGTTATTAGCGCCTTTATTATTAGTTATAAGATCCTCAGAAAATCTGATGAGAATGCAGAGCAATACCGTGCTTCTCTATCAACCAGTCTTATTAAGCGTTATCCTCGCCTTATGCTTCCTGTATTTGTTGTATGCCTGCTGATTTTGTCTGCATCATGGCTTGGCCTCTTTGTAAACAACGCTGCTGCGCAGATTACTGGCTCCTCGCTGATGCTTGGTCGTTATGAATACAGGCTGTCTGTTTATGACCTTCTTACTTCTGCCTTTGTGAAAATATGGTTTTTTTCTGATGAAACATTTTCAAATTCTTTTTGGATGTTATCCACTCTTTTTCTTGGCGGATTCTTATCTAACATTTTGAGTATAATGGCAGGACGTAAAAATCGACGCATGCTTTTCCTATATGGCTTCTTTGCTTTATTGTGCATTGCTGCAGATAGTTTGTACCTAACCTTTGTGCTAGGTACATCGCTTGCCTATATTGTAGTTCGCTATGAGGCTTTACTCGTACGTATCAGATCGTCTCTTTTCTCAAAAATATTTATGTTCTTTCTTTTGCTGTTAGGACTATTTATGGGGGGCTATCCTTCTGGTATTGTTCCCACAAACTATTATCGCTTCTTAAATCATTTACCTGCCTCATTAACACCAACAAATTTTTATCATATGATTGGTGCCTTCTTTGTTATCAGTGCCATCGTATTCCTCCCGCAGATACAAAAAATACTATCTGCTAAACCGATCCTGTTTCTTGGAGATGTTTCATTCGCGGTATATTTATTTAATCTTCCTTTTATTTTCTCATTCTCTTCTGCCATGCTGCTATGGCTTTCAACCACATCGATAGGCCCTAATTATCAGCTTTGCGCGGCAATTATCTTTGTTTCTTCAGCAATATTATTACTACTGTTATCTTATTTGTTTCATCGCTACGTAGAGTCATTTTGCTCAAAGGTAACAGATGCTATTTTATCTTTTATCATAACAGATTGATTTTTTCTTGTAATTATAAGTAATTCGTGTATACTATACAAAAGAGAATAACCGCTTAAACAGGAGGCACCTATTATGAAAAAAGAACGTAATACCAAATTTATTGTAACCGCAGCTTTAATGGCCGCTTTTTCATGTGTTGCAACTATGATTATTAAGATACCCACCCCTACCTTTGGTTATATTCATTTAGGGGATGCTTTAGTATTATTATGCGGTATCATACTGGGACCTATATATGGTGGTCTGGCTGCCGGCATTGGTTCTATGTTTGCTGATTTATTCTCCGGCTATGCTGCATTTGCGCCTGCTACTTTTGTAATCAAGGCACTTACTGCTGTTATAGCAGGTCTTCTTTTCAGAACGCTTCATCGATTCTTTCATGTCACAAAAAAATCCACTAAGTATGTCTGCCTTATTGCAGCAGGTGCCATAGCGGAATTTTTTATGGTGATTGGTTACTTTTTATACGAAATATTCCTTGCTGTCCTTGCCAGTGGTGCATTTAACAGTATCACCTTTACGGCTGGTGTCAGTTCCTCTGCCACTGGAATTCCTTTCAATATCGTTCAGGGTTTCGTTGGTATCATAATTACACTGATTCTCTTACCAATACTTGAAAAGGTACCTGATGTAAAAGGGTGGATAGAAAAGTAAAAATGTAAAAGCTTAAAACGGTTGCTCTGGTATTACGATAGCCGCTATTAGGTAGGCGATTACACCGCCACCGGTAAATCCTATCAATACCATGAGCAAGCGTACAATTGTTGGATCCATATGCAGATACTCGGCTAGACCTCCACATACACCGCATATCATTCTATCATTCCTTGATTTATATAACTTTTTCACTTCATCTTGCATTTCTTTTTCCTCCTTATCTATTATTCATTATATTTGACTTCAATACTACCCATGGCACAATCTAACTCCATATCATTGTTTGCACCATTATCGATTCTTTTCTCTTCGCTAAATCCAGCATACTGTCTATGTCCTACAGTTACGCTACCCATCTCACAACTAATCTTATAATTAAAATCTTCTTTTTCTCCGTCAAGATAGATACGTATACTTCCCATGCTGCATTCAACATTGACATCCTTCTTTAAGGCTCCCTTGTATACGATCTGACCCATTCCAACTTCGAAGTCTCCTTCGCCCAAATCCGAGTCCTTTAGTTCAATGTTGCCTGCGCCTACCGATACATTAGCTGCTTCTGCATAAATATTTGACCCTTTTAATTCACCAGCGCCAACCCTAATCTCTATTTCATCAGCTTTTATATCATCTATTCTACTCGCTCCAGCTCCAAGATTCAAATCAAAATTATCGAGCCCAGCTGATTCTGGAATATAGAGTGTGACTATTCTCCTTCTGATTCCGCTATACGCATCCCTAAGTCCTTCAATATAAAGGATTCCTTCTTTAGAATAGCATTCCAAGTCAGAAACATTTGTAGCTTCTACTTTGAAATTTGTCCCATCATATTCCTCTACAAATAATTCTCCTGCTCCAAGTTCAATACGAACCTCCTTGATTTCCTTGTCTGATCCCAAGTCATCTTCTTCATAGTCTATTAATTCACTATCCTCGACAAAATCTTCTATATCATCATCAAGTGAGAGCCACATGGTGCCATATGAATGAGGGCCAATACAATATCCTCCCCTGCTTCCAATATTGATAGCCTGCTTTAATCCCCCAAATATAGCGCCGATGACAAAAAATACTAATCCGAATGCAACCAACACGCCCGTTATTGCTAAACATACCTTTATAAATTTGTTCATGCGATTACCTCCTTTTTCTTAAATGGCATTCTGCAGATAGCTACAATACCTCTGCAAACAGCTGGAATTAATTTACCACAAATCAGTACCGTCAAAATCAGAAACAACATACCAAGTGCTGCCAGTAGTAATCCAACACCGATTAGTACAAGGCTTACAAATGGAAGTGATGCCAGATTAAATAGCCCTACTGCAAGCAGTACCATTGCTCCTACAAACAGACCTACTGCTGCTGCTCCAAATCCGATTACCAAGCCTACTACTGCAGACAATACCCCTATCATGATTGAAAAAACAGCGGATATCAATGGAATGCCTACTGGAATAGCAAATATACATAATAGCACGATCAATACTATTTTCCATCCCTCCATTGGTGTATTCGTCCTCGTTGTTGTTTGTGTTGTCTGTCCGCTTGTATTGTTTTGTCTTTCAGATTGTTGCGAAGTTCCTTTTGAGATTACTTCTACTGGCATTCCTGTTTGTCTGTCATATACAGGATTCTTATAGCCTGCTTCCGTAAATTCTCCGCTTTCTCTATCCTTCGCATTTAATTCCGCCTTTATAATCTTTGCAACCTGCTCGGGTGTGCCAAGCTCTTCAAGCACCTTGTCTACATTCTCTTCTCCAGCCTCATCAAGATAATCCGCATAATATTTTAATGCGTCTGTTCTTTCATTTACTGGTAAATCACCAAGCAGTGCTCCAAGTTTTTGCATGAACTGCGCTCTATTCATTTTTCATCCCTCCCGTAAACATGCTTGTGATTTTTTCAGAGTATTCCTGCCACTCTGTTTTGTAAAGATTCAGCTGCGTTTCGCCTCTTTCCGTTGCTTTGTAATAACGTCTGTTTCTGCCACCGCATTCCCTATCATACACTTCCAGACAATCATCTTTTTGTAGTCTTCTCAGCACCGGATACAGTGTCGATTCTGAAATCTCTATAATTTTCCTAACATCTTGCGTGATTTTATAGCCGTAGGTGCCTTCTCTGTCTTTCGAGACGACTGACAGTACGATTGCATCCAGCAAGGCCGCGCCTGTATTAAATACCATTAAATCAGCTCCTCTCCGCTTATTCTTATATTGACAATATACGGCGTATAATATTGGTTGTCAATACATATTATATAGGTTATTACAATTGTCATATGAGAAAATGACACATAGCAAAAGTACCGCCTGTCTAGCTGACAGACGGTACTTCATATTACTGATCACTAATCATTTCCATCGTTCTATTCGGGCTGAAAGGTATTTGCTATCGTCAGAGCCGCAAGATTCTTACCTTCTTTATATAACGTTACAATAAAATAGCCATAAAGGCGAAGTGTCTTATCTGAATAGGTTCCCATCTCTCCTCTTAAATATGTTTCATATGATGTCGTATCAGGCGTATCTTCTGCAGTATGAATAACTCTCATATTCTGTGCCAGAGAAGGATTTTCCATTGCAAATTCTTCCATCCAGGTCACCTGAATGGCCACAATTTCCTCTGTAATCTTTTTTCTTTCAACAGAATGCGATAAAATAACACTTTTAATTTTTTCATATTCCTCTGGATTCGTGCTTTCCATCATCCGCCCATACTTTTCTGCAATCAGATTACGGCCTTGGAGATTTGCTTCTTCTAAATCACTCATATAGCTTTCCAGTAGTTCGTCTGTCCACGTCAGATATTGGCTTCTTCTCATAATATAAAACGTTTTCCACTCATCCTGGCAATCAGCTCGCCCGCCTATATTATCTGTTTGATCAAAAGCATCCCACTCTAGCTTAATAATTTTCTCTATCATGATTGATTTTTCCATTTTTCTCCTCCTTGACATACTATGTGCACACAAAAGTTTTTCCTATATCATCCATACGTATCAAAAAACCTTTACTCAATCAGTAGAAATTCTTGATAGACCTCTGCTCCAATTTCGGCAAAATATGCTTCTGTTGGACATACCTTATTATCATCATCACTTAATGTAATGCAATAGCATATGCCGTTTCTGAAGTATAGTGTACGAAGTCCATTTATCTCAACTGCGCAGACTACTTCACCGGTATCCTCTTTATAATAGAAATTGAAGTTCTGGCTGCTTTTTTGCGCGTAAGTATTCTTATTTTCCTCAAATTCATTTATTTTCATGGCATTTTCTTTCATAGAAAGACTGGTATTACTTTTAAATAAATACTTCTCACCATCTTTTAAAAGCGTTACCTTCCAAACACCATCATTATAATAGGTCGTAAAGAACAAGGTATAGAAACCGTTAGCATCCTTTGTTCCATCGATGCAGAAAATAGATTTATAATTACTGTCGCCTCTTTGAAAATAGTAAGCGTCATACTCCTCATGATACATACTATCGCTTAACTGATTGCGGATCGTCTCAGAATCAATCCCCATTTTTTCCGTAATAAAAGCGTGAATAAAATCGGTCGGAATTTTAAGAGCATCTACATAAAAGCCCTCTCCCTCTGTTACTGCTAAGGCTTCCTCCTCTGTTATTTCTGCCTTCGTATCGACACACCAAAATACCTGTAGCAAATCAACGTCTTCAGGCGTTTCATATTGATGTACTAAAAAACCGTTATTCTGAGAATCATTAAAATACTCAGAAAACCATTGTAGCTCTTCCTCAGTAAGATTATCTGGTGTAGATGCCGTCATTACGATAGCTTCTGTCGTTTCAGCTTCTGATTCCTCTGTTACTTCTATAGACCCTGATGCTTCTGTCGTTTCAACCTCGTTATCGATTGCCTTATTTTCAAGTATTCCACACCCTGCAAAAGCTAGCAGAGATAAACCCGTTATTACAATTACAAGAATTTTTGATTTCATCAGTATCCTTCTCCTATTCTAAAATATTTATATAAATTGTTCCTGCATTTGCCGCTTACGATAAGTACTGGGAGAACACCCAATGACGCGTAAAAATTCGCGGTTAAAGTAACTGATATTCCCAAATCCGACATCGCGCGCGATGTCACCGATCTTATCATCAGTATCCTTCAGCATTGTACATCCTTTCAATATCCGGTAACGCACAACATATGCGATTGGCGACATATTCATAATCTCCTTAAAGGAACGGCAGAACTGCCCCTCGCTCATGGGAATAATCTCCGCGAGGTCTGACAGGGCTATTTCTTCACTGTAATGTTGATGAATATAATGCATGACTGGTTCCATTCGCTTCAGTTTATAGCTTTTTTTGACGCTGACAGCTTCTGAATCTTTCTTTACAGGATGGCGATAGCAAAGATCCCACACTTTGAGAAGTTCTCCCTTGATCCATAGTTCTCTGCTTTCCGTTTCTTCCTCTTTTAAATTACAAATCTGAATCATTTCAGAAATGGCTTGTCTCTGCCACTCGACCGATTGAGTCAATTTTGGATGAAATACACGATGCCCTGCTAAAACCGGATAGATATATTTTTCATATGCTGGTGCATTAATGTTATCAATCAGAAATGTTGGTTGAAATACAATTGCGCCGCAAACGCATGGCTGTCCTTTGTAAGCGCGTGCCATATGCAGTTTGTTAGAATTTACAAAAACACCTTCTCCAGCCCGTAGAATATATTCTTTATCTTCTATCATATAAATGACTGCGCCTTCCTTTACGACAAAGATTTCAATCTCGCTGTGCCAATGCGAATAGAAAAATACATAACCTTCCTCTTTACTTTCTGCATACGTCAGGTAATGAATTCGAAGCGGCAAAAGTGGTGTGCCATGTTTGCTCTTTTCTTTTAGAAAAAAATTAAGTGTCATGTCTTTCTCCTTTTGCTATTCCCTCAGAATGCTTTTACAACCTGCTGGCACAATATTAAAATTGTGTTATTTTTGATTGATATTATTATAGTTAATTTGAAACAATACAAATATACTATTAGTATACATAGTCTAGGTTTGATTGTAAATAGTATCGGCTATGTCTTTCTCTAAAAATGCTTCTCCATAGGAAAGGAAGGTAGCAATCATGATTTTTTCAGATGGATTTTGGCTTACAAAAAATGGATATGACACGAATTATGTGGCACATGCATATGAAATCAGTACAACGGAAAATGCAATTAAAATACTAGCTACACCTGTCAAGGTGGCGCATCGTGGTATGACACTTGCAGGACCTAATCTTGAGATAACTTATTCTTCTACAGTTGAAAATATAATAAAAGTAAATATAGTGCACTACAAAGGATTTGTGGATCATGGTCCCCACTTTTCATTGCACGAGAATGCAGAAAGCAGAACCTTTTTTCCAACGATAAATGATACAGAAGAGTATGTAGAACTCATTACGGGAAACACTGCTGTACGTATTACGAAAGAAACCTGGCAGTTTACTTATACCTACGAGGGTAAGCTAATGACTGGAGGCGGATGGCGTTCTACTTCTATTATTGAGGAGGCTCCCTATCGTACTGCTGAGAGACTCAGACCGCTTGAAAATGATACTTTCTTTGCCTATCCAGCGGATAAGCGTAGCACTTTTATAAGAGAACAATTAAGCCTAAGCGCAGGTGAGTATATTTATGGCTTTGGTGAAAAGTTCACACCTTTTATTAAAAATGGTCAAAATGTTGAAATCTGGAATTCTGATGGTGGTACCTGTACCCCGCAGAGCTATAAAAGCATTCCTTTCTATGTCTCTTCGCGTGGTTATGGTGTATTTGTAAATACACCAGACAGAGTTTCTTATGAGACGGCTTCCGACACCGTAAGTAAGGTTTCTTTCACTGTACAAGGGGAGGAACTTGAGTATTTTATCCTCGGTAGTGACAATATTGCGGATACATTACACCTGTATACTGGTTTAACTGGTAGACCAGCTTTGCCACCTGCTTTTACTTTTGGATTATGGCTAACCACTTCTTTTACGACTACCTATAATGAGGAAACCATTACTTCTTTTATTGATGGCATGGCAGACAGGGATATCCCTCTACAGGTATTTCACTTTGACTGCTTTTGGATGAAAGAATATGAGCTATGTAATATGGAATGGAATTTAGAACAGTTTCCAGAACCGAAAGCAATGCTTGGCCGGCTCAAAGATAAGGGACTTTCTTCCTGCGTCTGGATTAATCCCTATGTTGCCCAGCATTCAAAGATGTTTGAGGAAGGCCAAAAAAATGGCTATTTTATAAAAAAATCTGATGGAAGTATATTTCAGACAGACCTTTGGCAACCAGGTATGGCCATCATTGATTTTACGAACCCTTCCGCATGTACATGGTATACAGATAAACTCCACAAGCTATGTGAAATGGGTGTGGATACTTTTAAAACTGACTTTGCAGAACGTATTCCCACGACAGATATCGTATATTATGACGGCTCCGATCCTATTAAAATGCATAACTACTATACCTATATTTATAATAAATGTGTATTTACATTCCTTGAATCATATTATGGGAAGAATAAAGCCTGCTTATTTGCTCGCAGTGCAACCGTTGGTGGACAACAGTTTCCTGTTCATTGGGGTGGCGATTGCTCTGCCGCATACAGTTCTATGGCAGAAACACTACGTGGCGGTCTCTCTCTTTGTTTGTCGGGCTTTGGGTTCTTCAGTCATGATATTTCTGGCTTTGAAGACATGGCTACACCAGACATTTATAAAAGATGGGCAGCATTTGGTCTACTCTCCTCACACTCCAGATTACATGGAAGTAGTTCCTACCGTGTGCCTTGGCTTTTTGATGAAGAATCCTGTGAGGTGCTTCGCTTTTTCACAAAACTAAAGGGACGCCTCATGCCATATATTTTTGCACAGGCTGTCCATACAAATATGACTGGTATTCCTATGATGAGAGCCATGGTAATTGATTATGCAAGTGATCAGAACTGCCTGCCACTTGATCGGCAGTATTTATTTGGTGACAGCCTTCTTGTAGCACCGATTCTTAACGCTGAAAGTGAAGCTGAATACTATATTCCGCGAAGCGCAGAGGAGGAGCAAGCGCTATGGACGGATATCATTACTGGAAAGCAATATGAGGCTGGAAGATGGTATAGACATAGCTGTACCTACATGGAAATGCCTATCTTGGCAAAACCTAATAGTATCCTTGCATTTGGAGCCTTTGCACGCAATTTTGAATATGATTATTTAACAGACACCGAATTTGTGATTTATAATCTGGCAGAGGGAAAATCAGCCTCCTGCACAATCTATAATACAGAAGCAGAAAAAGTATTAGAATTAACTGCTTTCAAGAAAAATGATCAAATCGATATACTGACTACCGGATATGGCAAATATGAAGCAAGTAGCCTTCCACACTTCAAAGTAAGTGAGTTCGGTAGAAATACACTAATCAATCACAAGTAACTTCGCTTTTATTTATTTTTTGGATTCGCTCGATTCAGCGGGCGAATCCACTCCCTAAAAATTTGCATAACTATTATTATTCCAGATAAGACTTCAGTTTCTTTGTCTCCCGCTTCATTTGGAGTCTGCGAAGTGCTCTCGCTTCAATCTGGCGAATTCTCTCTCTTGTTACATGATACTCTTTTCCTACTTCTTCGAGCGTCCATATCCTACCGTCCAAAAAGCCAAATCGTAATCGTAAAATTCTCTGCTCTCTGTCTGTAAGTCCCAATAAAATTTTGTCAATTTCTTCCCCCATCATAGTGTGCTCCGCCGATGCAAACTGTTCGGGCATATTATCATCCGCCACAAAATCCATGAGCACAGTATCATCTCCATCCCCAATAGGGGTATCCAAAGATATTGTGTCCCCGTATAATTTTAAGATTTCTTCCATACGACTTATCGGCATCTCCATGATTTCTGCTAATTCTTCCACTAAAGGCTCTCTTTCGTGTTCCGTCAGAAACTTTCTTTTGGCTTTTGAGATTTTGTTCATATGTTCTTTCATATGTACGGGAATCCTTATGGTTCTGGACTGATCTGCTATGGCTCTGGTAATGGCCTGTCTCACCCACCACATTGCATACGTGCTGAATTTATAGCCTCTGTGATAATCAAATTTATCCACTGCCTTTAGAAGACCAATATTTCCTTCCTGCACCAAATCCAATAACGTCATATTGCTCCCTGCCACATAACGCTTCGCCACACTGACCACAAGACGTAGATTTGTATTAATCATCTCTTCCTTCGCCGTATCGTCACCCGCCTCAATTCTCTTAGCTATTTCTACTTCCTCTTCAGCGGAAAGCAGAGGAATTTTACCGATTTCCTTTAAATAAGCTCTTACAGAATCTTCTGAGTAATCTGCCTCTTCATGTTCCTCTTCATGCTCTTCATCGTGATTTTCTTCATGATCTCCTTCATACTCGGCAATGACATCACCCTGCTCTTTTTTATCCTCATTCAGATTCATTACCTCAATATTTTCACATTTTAACTGACCTGATATTAACTCAATATCAGACTCACTAAGTGTATTCCCAAATACATAAAAAATATCTTCAATGTCAATAACATCATCATTTTTTTTGGCAATGATAACCAGCTTTTCAAATTGTTCTTTCATAACTACTTCTGTACGATTCATAATTTAATCCTTAATTAGAAGTGCAACACATTTTATCACAAATCTACACTATCAACTGTATCAAATAAAACAAGTATCGGAAAATTCTTGTTCCAATACTTGTATTATACCATTTTTTTTCGGTTTTCGTAAGTGCATTTAGCATGTTCTTAAAAACTACTAAAAATTAACATGCGCTGATACCCTTTTTACAATAATAACAGCTACCGCGATTTTAATGAAATCCGGAAGAATAAAGGGAATCACACACCAGCTTAGCGCAGTCATGAGACCAATTGCACCTGAGTTCTGTGCATATACATACATAAACCATGCCGTTCCAAAAATGTAGCAGACTATTATTCCGCACACCATACCTAAAACGACAACCCATGTCTTATATCCTAGCCACGCCGTAATCAACCAATACACCAATGCCAAAAAAACAAAACCTATAATATAGCCTCCTGTCGTCCCCAGGAGAATACCAAAACCGCCCGTAAATCCATGAAAAACTGGAAGCCCAATTGCGCCTAGCATGATATATACGAGTACTGCCAACGCTCCCCTCTTACCGCCTAACAATCCCACTGTAATAAAAACTGCAAGGGTCTGTAATGTAAAGGGAACTGCCATCGGAATAGAAAACCAAGAGCACACCGCTATAATCGCTGCACACAGTCCAATTCCAATCATATCCTTTGTCCTACTTTTCTGCACTTCTACATTCTTTGAACGCTCCATACAAATCTCCTCTTTTCATGTAGTCTTGCTTAAAGATAGTACAATTTTATTCAATTGTCAACCTAAATTTGAAATATAGCTAACAATAGGCGTGTTATTATTTGAAACACCTTCCAGTTTCTTCATGCTTACACTCTCCATGCGAACCAGAGCATTGATAACAAACCTCATTTTCAAGCGCTTTATTCTCAAAAAAAGCATTGATATTGCCCAGTGTTGTATCCGCAATATTGGCTAAAGCCTCCTTTGTCAAAAATGCCTGATGGGATGTCAGCAAAACATTTGGCAACGATAGCAATCTTCTTAAAACATCATCCTGTACAATAACATTAGAATTATCTACATAAAATATATCTGACTCCTCTTCATATACATCGAGCCCCGCAGCCCCTACCTTCTCGCTTAATAATTCTTCTAATAAAGCTTCACTATCAATTAACGCACCTCGCGATGTATTGATGATTACAACACCATCCATCATTTTCTCAATAGCATCTTTATTAATAAGATGGTGATTATCTTTTGTAAGCGGACAATGAAGCGAAATAACATTAGATTTTCTAAACAACTCCTCCACCTCTACATATGCAATGTCAGAATCCTTAATCGGATAGGGATCATAAGCGATTACATTCATTCCAAATCCTCTGCAAATATCAATAAAACATCTTCCTATTTTCCCAGTACCGATCACACCTACTGTTTTTCCGTGTAGATCAAATCCTGTCAAACCGTTTAGACTGAAATTAAACTCTCTCGTGCGATTATAGGCTTTATGCAGTTTTCGATTTAATGTCATAAGCAGACCGATTGCATGTTCTGCAACTGCATATGGAGAATATGCCGGCACTCTGACAACGTGAATTTTCTCATGGGCTGCTTTAAAGTCAACATTGTTATAGCCTGCACATCTCATAGCAATTAATCCTACGCCTTCGCCATGCAGAACCTCTATCGTGTCCTTATCAATATTATCATTTACAAATGCACAGACTGCATCACTTCCCTTTGCAAAAAGAGCGGTATGCGAATTTAGTTTTTCCTCATGATATATAATCTGATACTGATATTTGAGATTTGCCATATCAAAAAACTCTTTATCATAAGGCTTCACATCATAGAAATTAATTTTTTTCATTCGGTTCCTTTTCCTTTCATAGAAATTATTCTTCTGAAATTTCAGTTTTTGTAACCTGATACGATATCCCGTCCCAACTATAATATGCTATCTGGCTCTTCCCCACTGTGTTATCGTAAAATGGAACCAGAAAGACTGTATCTTCTGCTTTTTCAAAGAACGTAGAGTAATCAAAGCATGCTGAAAAGATACTTAAATCATCCTCAATAGGAAGTGCTACGATTTCAGATTCCTGGTTCACACTAAATAAACGATAAATGAAACCATTACTTGTGCCCCACTGTCCCACTGTAAAATCAAGATTCCCATCCTGATTGTAGTCTTCAAAAGCAAGCTCGACCATCGAGCCAAAGACCAGGTTCCCACCACCAAAAGCTTCATTCAGGTCAAGAGAGGAAACTAGATTTCCATCTGCGTCCTTACCTTCGATCACAAAATTCCCCACATAATTCCACCCGCTGTAAGGGCCTGCATCTAACTGCTCACTAAACTCTCCCTCTGTCATCACAATAGAAATTGTTTGTATTTTAGAAGCCTGTAGCGGATAAAAACAACTAGAGGAAATGACAGTTGGCATTTCTGCATAATCAGGTAATGAAATATCCAGATTGTTTTGTGACAGATAGTCTGTTGCCTCTGCCGATAAAAAGAAGTCTTTTTCTTCTAAGATATTGTAATAAGTAGTGATGATCTCATGATATTTTGAAGATGGGTATGTCGTAATAAATCGCTCATAACTTTCTCTAACCTCATCAGTAAGGACTTCTTCTTGGAACATCGGGGTATTGTCCAAATATCGACAGGTCAGGTAAATATCAAAACAATTTTCGGCCTCCTTCTTAGCTGCCTCGGCCTCCGGTGTATCAGGATAGCTCTCGGCATATGACTCCCATGCGATAATGCGATCTGATAGTTCATCCCATGTCATACATAACCCTGCATCATCAATCACTGCACCTGTTTTAAGATAGGTACTGCGTAATTCTAAATAGGTCTTCAGACCCTCTGACAGATAGGGACTACATTTATCCGAAAGAAAATCAGGATCTTCAGATAAATAATAACCACCCTCTGAATAGTATGCAGCATAACCATTGTTACGAAGCATTGCCGATATCTGAATCTCTGCATCTTCTGAAAAGCTGGCTTCGTCCATAACCACACTATAGTACCCATCTGGACTTTGTTCTGTAATACGATCTAGAATCGTCATATCTTCATCCATTGGAAGAATCATATCATCAATAGAAATCTGTGCCAAATGAAAAAATGAATCAAAATATCGAAATAATGCATCGTTCCTTTGCGTATCATTGGAAGCCTTAGCGAGTCGTTCCCATTCCTCATATGCTTTAGAAATTGCATCTACATCGTGCACTGTCAGCGCACTTAAAAAGCTTACATATGCAGTCTCGTCATTCATGATCGGTTCTGATGAAACCGTCTGCGCCGATTTTATATCGGTAGCTTCTGTTTCTGCTGTTGTTGTTTCTTCTGTTGCTTCTGGATCTTCGTCCTGCGACGTATTCTGCGCAGGTACAGAAGGATTTTGGCCACAAGCGGAAAAGCAAAGCAATCCCAGACTTGATAGTAAAATCACAGTTAACACGTATACTCTTTTATTCATTTCAATTCCTATACCCTTCTTCATGATTAAGGATCCGTCTGACATCCATATGATACCATCTGCAAAACACTTTACTATATATATATAAAGACTTGATAAATGAGCAGGCACTACAAGCACCTGCTCACAAAAACTAACCTAGTTCAATTTAAACTGGTGTACAATTTCTGTTAACTGTTTGATATAGTCCAGACTTTCCGAAACAAGGTCATAGGTATGACTTGTCTTACCCACCATGTCTGTTGTCTTACCTGCAATATCTGTAACACCAACTGTTGATTGTCCCACTGTAGCATTAATACCTGCTAATGCATCTGTGATGGTTGCGATAGAGCTTGTTAGATTTTCAACAGACTCGTGAATATCATTCATACTCTGCTCAAACTGGCTGGCATCATTATTATACTGATTTCCTACTTCCATAAACTCGTTATAATCATTAATGACTGTTTTCTCTATAAATCTCATCGCATCTTCCATACACTCTGACATATTTGCAACTGCCATGTTTACTTCGCCAACGATTGCATTAATATCCGTAACCGCATGAGATGTCTGCACTGCCAGATTACCTATTTCTGTAGCAACGACTGCAAAACCACGTCCCGCTTCTCCTGCCCTCGCTGCCTCAATACTTGCATTAAGCGCTAACAAGCTTGTCTGAGATGAAATCGCCATAATTGCTTCTGTTAATTCATTGATCTTATCAACTGCTTTAGAACCTTCTATTGCGCCGTCTGATTTCACCTTGACTTCGTCATAAATCTTTTTTGTTCTATTGCTTGCTTCCATTGTTGTATCTCTGAGTGAAATCGCTCTACTCATGACTTCACTTGAAATCTTTGCACCTTCCACAGAAAGCTGCCCAATATCAGATGCGCCTGTCTGCATGATGCCGATATTTCCATAGATTGTCTCTGCCGTAGCTGCTGTCTCCTGCATGCCAGCTGCTAATTGCTCCGTTGTAGCGGAATTATCAGTACACATACTATTGACCACATTCGTAACATCCTGTAGCGAATTTACGTTATCTGCTATTTTACGGCTCGCTACATCTATGCTGCCTACAATGTCATGTAATTTCTGTCTCATATCACTGATAGCTCTTCCCATGACACCAATCTCATCTTTTTTCGTACAGATTTTATCTATACTGCTACTCTTTTTAAAGTCAAAGGCTGCAGTGTCTTCAATAAGAACTGTAAGCAGCTTTAAAGGTTTAACAATCATTGTGCTGAATACATAATCAAATACAAGACATAATACTAAAATAAAGATGACCACGATATTTGCTATTCTTTGAATTTCATCGATTGGTGCTAAAACATCCTCTTCGTCTGCTGTAACAACTAATATCTGTTTTTGACTTGTAATTGCATATCCTGCATATTTCATGACACCCTTAAATTCATATCCAACCACTGCATCCGCAGGCACCTTGCCACCCTTAAGTTCTGCGACCAGTCCGGTCACAACAGCGTTTTCAACAGGACTTCCTATTTTGTCTGCCGTAGGATGATATAGCATCGTGCCATCAGGACTAACAAGATACGCATAGGAAGACTCAACACCTTCTACCTTGACATTTTCTAATATACTTGCAAATTGTTCTGTCGTACCAGCTGTGTCTCCTATCACTGCATCCAGTCTCTCTCTCTCTGCTGTAGCCATACTCAACATATAATTTTGTGTAATATCACTAACAATACTTTTTGCACGTGGAATAATGAATAACATAAAAAAAACAACTGCAATTACAACTGAACAAAATGCCACTATAATTATCCTAAATGAAACAGAACGGAAAAACCCTACACCCTTTCTATCTGCCTTACCCTCTTTAGACATAATGCATACCACCCTTTCTATTATTACCTATTAAAAATAGAATCTTATATTAAAATTTTACTATTTTATCATGTATAAGTCAATTAGCTTACACTGCAATTACACATAATAGTTGCTTTTTTTTACATTTTTAAGCACTTATTCGATATCTGTTTCTTTATTAGGAAAGACCTGCGTGCATTCTGTTACAATTTGTGTTACATTATTGTAAATATTAATATTTGGGAGGCGACCGAAATGAAAATAAAAATAGGTTCTCATGTTGGAATGAGCGGGAAAGACATGTTCTTAGGCTCTGTACAGGAAGCAGTAAGCTATGGCGCCAACACCTTCATGGTATATACCGGAGCTCCACAAAATACCAGACGTAAAAACATAAGCGAGTTAAATATTCCAGCTGCACAGGCTTATATGAAAGAAGTCGGCATAGATGAATTTGTTGTCCATGCTCCCTACATTATTAACCTCGGCAATTCTGTCAATCCTGCAACCTATAAGCTTGCCGTGGAATTTCTTGCACTCGAACTGGAACGTGCAGCCGCAATGGGCTCTACGACTCTGATTTTACATCCAGGCTCCCATGTAGCCGCAGGGGTAGAGATCGGCATAACTAAAATAATAGAAGGAATTAATGAAGTGCTGACGGCAGATACGATATGCAATATTGCACTTGAGACCATGTCTGGAAAAGGCTCTGAAATCGGTCGCACCTTCGAAGAATTGGCGCGTATTTATGACGGTGTCCGTTATAATGATAAGCTACGTGTCTGCTTTGATACCTGTCATGTCAATGATGCCGGGTATGATATCGTAAATGACTTAGAAAGTGTATTTGACCGCTTTGATCACTTGATTGGGAAAAAGCAGATCGCTGTATTTCATGTTAATGATAGTAAAAACGAGCTTGGTGCTGCAAAGGATCGTCATGCCAACATCGATCAGGGAACGATTGGATTTGAGACTTTAAAAAAAGTTGTCTATCACCCTGACTTTTTGCATATTCCTAAGATACTCGAAACTCCTTATATAGATGACCCAGACCATTCTGGCGCGAAATTACCTCCTTATAAAGAGGAAATCGCAAGAATCCTGCATGCAAATCCCTTCCCTGCATAGATTTCTATCACTGACCACTCTGGTCATCTTCTTGAAGCGCCCAGAATTCAGCTACTTCATTAGAAATAGAAGTGATATTACAAGTCTTAAAATGTTGCCACTCACGTGGGAACATTTTTTGATAAGGACGCGTCAGAAAACGATCATCTAATAGTACCACGATACCTGTGTCTTCTACTGTTCTGATGACACGTCCTGCCGCTTGCAGCACTTTATTCATACCTGGATACCGATATGCATAATCATAACCTGGTAATCCTTCTTCCTCATAACTATCTTTCAGTAATTCTCGCTCATTGCACACCATCGGAATACCTGTACCCACAATAATGGTACCAATCAGGCGATCATGCTGTAAATCAATTCCTTCGCTGAAAATGCCACCCATCACGCAAAATCCCAGCAATGTCTTTTCCATTTCATACTCGATATCCATATGAATCACTTCGCTAATTTCATAGTCCTCATTTCCCTCGAAACGCATTAAAAACTGCTCTCTTTCTTCTTCACGCATACCCGCCCTTTGCACGACATATTCCATACTATCGTCCGCAAAATATTCTTCATAGGCTTTGAGTACCTGACTTAAAAATGCATGCGAAGGAAAAAAAATCAGATAATTACCAATTTTTTCTTTTGCAATAAGATGAATGTACTTTGCAATATGATAGTATTCCATTTCGCTACGTCTCGAATACTTACTTGTCACATCATTGCAGACAAATAAACCACGTTTTTTTTCATCAAATACTGACTGCGCATAGACCGCATAGTCTTCATCATTTCCACTGAGAAGATTCCTGTAGTATGGGATTGGAAGCAGTGTCGCAGAAAAAAAAGCGGCGCTGGCTCCCTTATCGAGGCACTTCGTAATATTCTTTGCAGGATTCACGCACAACAGCTTTATCATAAATCTGCCTTCATCATTGTGCTCACAATAAGCAACATAATTATCATTGATATTGTCATACATATTCAGAAAATGCCGCACTTGTAAATACAAATCAAAAACAGGTTCTCTTACCTCTCTGCGGTCCTCTTCCTCCATAAACTTTTCCATTTGCCCCATAAGCCGCGTCAGTACGACTAAAAAAGGAGAAAGGCTCATCCCCTCTGCAGAGCCATCAACGTCAAGAACCCGAAACACATCGCACTCCCGCTTTATAGAAAGCATAAATTTATTTGCACTGTCCAGTGCTTTTTCCAGTTTTTTATGATAAGGCTTTACCTGCTTCTTTAGTTCTAAAAAGTCTTCTTTATAAAGAATGGCACTATACATATCCATCGCCCTGTCGACCAGATTATGCGCTTCATCAATCAGAAACAAATAGTTTCCCTGCACACCCTCTGCAAAAAAGCGTCTGAGATATACATTAGGGTCAAAAACATAATTATAATCACATATAACTGCATCAGAAAAAAGAGATATGTCTAAACACATTTCAAATGGACAGACCTCATATTTGGCTGCATATTCCTCGATACAATCCCTTTCAAAAACATCTTCTTGCATGAGCAAATCATAGATTGCATCATTTATTCTGTCATAATGTCCTTTGGCACGTGGACATGCATCAGGATTACAGTCCGCTACATCGTAGATACAGGTCTTTTCCTTTGCAGTAAGCATAACTGTCTTATAACGAAGTCCCTGCTTTCTCAGAAGCGCAAAACAGTCCTTCGCAACAGTCCTGGTGATTGTTTTCGCTGTTAAATAAAATAGTTTATCTCCTCTATCCTCGCCTACCGCTTTTATTGCCGGAAATACCGTGGATATTGTTTTACCAACACCTGTTGGTGCTTCAATAAATATTTTCTTTTCATGGTAAATGGTGCGATACACCTGTGAAATTAATTCCTTCTGACCTGCACGATAAGGAAAAGGAAATGCGGTTTCCTTAATAGACGTTTTACGTATTTTTTTCCATTCAAATTCAAATTTTGCCCATTTCGTATAGACATCCATCAGATTCTGAAACCAATTCTGGATTTCTGCATAAGTATAGCTCTCATAAAAATACTTAAGTTCTTCTGTTTCAATACTGCAATATGTCATTCGGACTCTTATTTCCTGTAGCTTGTTCTGCTCAGCATAAATATATGCATAGCATTTTGCCTGTGCCAAATGCACCGCAACAGGTTCTTTAATATATTCTAAATCCTTGTATACACTTTTTATTTCATCAATGGTTACAATTGCATCCTCCACACCTGCCGCCTGCTCGATGATCACACCGTCTGCACGCCCTTCAAGAATAACATCAAAAGTATCCTCTACCGTTATTGTATGGCGCATAAAAAACTCCGCATGATATTCAGATCCCATTCGTCTCTGAATCATGCGGTGAATTCTACCGCCTTCCTGCATGGAATTATCGCTTGCTGCCCGATGACGATTATCAATATTGCCGGAACGCAACACAAACTCAACTAAATTGCGTACCGAAATTCTTATACTGCCTCTTTCAAGCTGCTCCATAATCGTTCCCGTGAATTATAGTATCATTGCCTATTCACAAATATCATATCGCTGAATAAAATTCTCGAATGCATCGTTCTTACCTGCATATTGAACTGTCAGCGGTTGATTGAAATCCAAACCCAAAACGCCTAAGATAGACTTTGCATCAATGATCACTCTGTTATAAAAGACATTGATATCAAAATCACAGTTTGAGGCTCTTCTGACAAATTCTTTCGCATCGTCAAACGACAGTTTGATTTTATATTCGCACATAATTACACCTCTTTCAGATATTTTCACTCTTCGCATGCGTTATTGTGTACACTCCAAATCTCCCCGTGTTTAGTTATTATACGCCATAAAATGAAAATGTCAAATAATATCCCATAATATGGAATATCTTATTGTTCTTAAAAAAACACAAGATATTTGTATACTTCTTTTATATTCTTCCATATATTGTGGCTATAGTATACAAAATGACTAGTCCGGATTTCAGTGTGCTAAAGTACACCTTGTCTTTTCGCCTCATTTTATTCAAATTCAACCATATATTTTCGAAACTTAAGTGGTAACATTTGTTGCTGTAACCGCTTATTTCTGCGTTCTTCGATCGTAATAGAGTGGCAAAATGCAGTAAAAAGCTCTTCATAATAAACTTCAGCATCAGAATAGTCCGATAATTCATCTTCCTCCAGTTTTTTTCCTCTGACAATTACCCAGCCAGTTTTCTGCCCGTTCATGCCACGCATGCTTTTATGAATAGCAAAAAGCTCTCTCCTGTCATCATAAATCATAAAATCCTCAAGTGGCAGTCGATCGGTAAAATGTGGCATTAACATTGGAAGAATATTATTTAGTGGTCCTATTTTTGCAAACAGGATACCATTCTTAAGTTCTTTGAAACGTAGAAATTCCCGCCAATGTCCTATTTCATTATCTACTCTGCGTGCCAATTCAAAAACTCTCGCCACATATGAATTTCCCAGATTCGTCAGGACCTCTTCTCCATTTTGCATGGAAAAACCGCATACAATCGTCCGGTATACAGCATCACCCTTATCATAGTCAGTCGCATTCTTTCTTTTCCCTATGAGCTCCTTATCCTCAGCAGCAATGGCCTTACAAATTCCCTGATAGGTCAAAAACCCTAATCTATCACAAACCGCTTTCGTCACTTTTCGTGCTTTTTCTTCGTCGGTCTCTACCTCTACATACTCTGAAAATAATTCAAAATTTCTATAGTCGCCGCCAATCATATTTTCTTCTACACCCAGCAACTGGTATCCATCATTTTCTGAAGCAAACTGTGGCATGCGTGTTTCCAGCTTACAATGACTGTGGCCAATCGTTCTCGCTTCCTTCCATGCCTCAAACACGCCTGAGAATATCCCTTCTATTGAATTGTCACATATAAATATCTTGTGATTCATCTTTCTCTCCTTGTGTCTGTATCTCTCATTATAGTATCCGTCTCAACCAGAACCTGTCTGCAGTATTTCCGTAACCTGCTGTTGAAAACCGAATTTTACATCATCAAATAAACTGATCTGCTTATAGGTCATACCGTCCCGGCTGATTCCTACTGGCAAACGCTCCTTAACCTCTAGTAGATTATTGGCTATAAAATCCTCCTCCAGCTTCGTATGATACATCATTTTTCCATTGCAGGTAATAAAGTAAAGTGCTCTCTTTAATACTACTCCCACCTTTTTTAAATCTTCAAAGGTCAAACTGCCATGTCTTCTCGCCCATACGATACGCTGCGCTGATTTCGTTCCAATTCCCGGTACGCGCAAGAGTGTTTTTTGATCTGCACGATTAATCTCTACTGGGAAAAACTCCAGATGGCGCAGTGCCCAATCACACTTTGGGTCAAACATCGTATTAAAATTTGGTCTGTCCTCACTTAACAGCTCATCTGCCTTAAACCCATAGAAACGAAGCAGGAAATCAGCCTGATATAAACGATGTTCCCTAAGAAGCGGCGGGCCTTCGAGTGTTGCCGGTAAATCCTTATCATGATTAATGTTAATAAAGGCAGAATAAAAAACACGCTTTAAATCAAATTTCTGATACAGGCTTTCTGCTACCGATACAATCTGAAAATCACTTTCTGGAGTTGCCCCGATTACCATTTGGGTACTCTGTCCTGCTGGTACAAATCTCGGCGCATTTTTATATAAAACGATTTCATTTTTATTTACAGCAATACCCGTCTGAATTTGTTTCATGGGTTTCAGAATCGTCTGTCTGGTCTTATTCGGTGCAATTGCCTTGAGTCCCTCCGCGGTCGGCAATTCTAAGTTAACGCTCATCCTGTCCACAATCAAGCCAAGTTTTCCAATAATACTCTCGTCCGTTCCAGGGATCGCTTTCACATGGATATATCCCTGAAAATTGTGCTCCTTGCGGAGTTTCCATATGGCTTGATAAATAAGCTCCATTGTATAATTAGGACTATGAAGTATTCCTGAACTCAGAAACAAACCTTCAATATAGTTTCTTCTATAAAACTGCATCGTCAGTTCACATATCTCGTCTGGCGTGAAAGAAACCCGTGGGACATCATTTGTCGCACGATTGATACAATATTTGCAATTATAGATACACTCATTTGTAAATAATATTTTCAATAAAGAAATGCATCGTCCATCACCTGCAAAGCTATGGCAGATACCGCTTTTTACTGCATTACCCATGCCAGTGCCATCGCCACTTCTATCAACGCCACTACTCGTGCAGGAAACATCATATTTTGCAGCGTCTGATAAAATATTCAATTTGTCCATGACAGACATTCCATCTTGCACGATATACTTCATATTTTCACCTATTTCACGCCATATGCACCTTGTAATTTTATATGCTCTTTTGGTTCTTTCGCTTCTATCCACTTTTTTAGTTAAATATTCTAACACAGAGGTTCGAATACATGTTCCGAACGCTTGTTCTTTTTATTAGAATATCATACTCTTTTCTGAAATGCAAGTAGAAAATGTGTATCGTAACGATTTCCTAAATAAAAAAATATTGCTCCAGCAAATTTTTCCTTTGCCAGAGCAATAACCTTATTTTTTAAAAATAGATTGATTTTATGCTACTCCACTATGGAGTCATCTCCCTTTGGAAGAACCGCTGCGAGAAGAATACCCGCAATCGCTGCAAGTGCCATTCCTGAAATAGACACTGTGCCGTAAAGAGGAATACTGTCACAACCGATACCAAGTACCAGAATCAGCGCTGCAATAATCAGGTTACGACTGTTGCCAAAGTTCAAACGGGCATTAATCAGTATTCTTACACCAACTGCTGCAATCATACCATAGAGAACAATGCTGATTCCGCCTGTTACTGCTGCTGGAATGCTCGCGATGAAGGCGCCAACCTTGCCTAAAAGCCCAAGTACAATTGCAAAAACTGCTGCAATACGGATCACTGCTGGATCATAATTTTTCGTAACTGCCAAAACACCTGTATTTTCACCATAAGTTGTATTAGCTGGACCACCAAGCAAACCTGCAAAAGCAGTTGCAAGACCATCGCCTAATACTGTTCTATGAATGCCAGGATCAACCATAAAGTTTTTACCACATACAGCACTATTCGTAGTAATATCACCTACATGCTCAATAAACGTAACAAGCGCAATTGGAGCAATTGCTAAGATTGCATCCGCTTGAAATACAGGTAGTAAAGTAACCTGTGCTAAAATATTGGCATCCGCAAATGCAAAGAAATGTGCTGTTGTAACTCTCGTGAAATCGCATAAACCCAATGGGATACAAACTAAAAAGCCTGCAATGATTGCGAAGAGAATCGGCATCAGGTTAAAAATACCCTTTGCAAATACAGAAATAATAATGATGGTTGCCAGAACGACTACCGTTACTAAAACTGATTTTAGGTCAAACACACTACCACCTGCATAAAAAGCATTTGTGATTGCTGAAGAGCTTAGTCGCAGACCTATAACAATAATAACAGGTCCTGTAACAATTGGTGGTAATAATTGATTTACTTTTTCATATCCAAACAGCTTAATCAATCCTGCCAATACTACATACACTAGACCAGCTACAATCAGTGCACCTTTTACAGCTGCAAGTCTCGGAAAAAAGTCTGCATCACCCATCCTTGCACTTCCGATGACAGCCATGATACCGCCCATGAAAGCAAAACTAGATCCTAAAAAAACAGGAACCTTTTTCTTTGTAACAAGATGAAAAATCAATGTGCCAACACCTGCGCAGAACAAGGTGATTGCCGTATCTAGTCCTGTCAAAGCCGGAACTAGAACCGTCGCCCCGAACATTGCGAGTGTGTGCTGGATACCAAGCAGTAATTTCTGATATTTAGTCTTTTGCCCCATAAAAAAACCCTCCTATGATTTGTGTTCCCATAAAAAGAGGCATGTTCAAAATTTCATATTTTTGAAACAGCCTCTTATTTGAGTTATCTCCACTACATATTGTATTTCATGTATAGTGAAAACACAAGAAAAATTATATTTTTTTTGCAAAAAAATTTATAGGGAACCATTAGCCTCCTGCTACTCGATTTTCATCTCTCCCCAGATCAGACTATGCCAATGTTCTATTTCCTCCTCCGTCATAAAACCTCTTGAAGAACCAACAAATCCTATCTTATAAGAGGCAAATAAAATTGCATTTTTAATTGCATGAATCGGCTCTCCCGTTTTTAAATAGAAATGCAGAAAACATGAAAACAATGCTTCTCCGGCACCCACTGTATTGACTACTTCATTTGTCTTAACTGTATTATAATGTACCAGAATATTATCCTTTTTTGAATAAATAATCAGACCCTTTTCACCTTGTCCGAGAATAATAATCTCATTACCAAACTCTTCTGCCAGCTTCTTAACGAAATCGTACGAGGAATCCACGATGTTATCATCGCCGATATATACAATATCAGCAACACGCAACATATCCTCATTAAATTTAACCTTATCCTCAGAAAAACCACGGAAATTAACTGCCAGTGTTTTCCCCATTTCCTTGGTTTTTATCGCTAGTGGCTTACAAAAATTTGCATTTGCCAGAACCACCATATCTGCTGTCTTTATTTCTTCTTCAAAGACATCTATATGATACACAAACTCATGTATATCCTTAATGTCTTCAAATATCTGCTGTCTTCTCGAACCATCATACAAAATAGTTGCGGTTGGTGTGCTCTTCAGAACATTTAATATAAATCCTGTATTGACGTCCTGGCACATTCCATACACATTGACTAAATCCTTTTGTGAGTCCTTTCCAATCATAGACATAAAAGTTACTTCATTACCCAGTGACTTAAGCGCCAGGCACTCATTGTATGCATCTCCACCGATATCTGTGAAAATAGAGTCTGATTTACTGGTAATCGGTGAATACTGTACTGGAATAGTATCCACTTGTACAATTGTCTCGACCTGAATGATTCCTGCCACTACAAATTTGCCCATCTTATTCCTCCACCGTTTTCGTCACACTATTGCATTAATATATTTGTTTTATACTACTAACAAAATTATACTCTTTTTTTCTTTTTATATCAAGGAAATAGGAAAGATAACAAACACTTTTTACTTGATTATTACAACACTTTATGTTAACATTGTACTTGACTTGAAAGGTCAATTTTTTGTACGGGTTTTGCTGAAAGGTAGGATATATCTATGAATCAAAAATTCTTCGATATAAAAAAAGAAAGACAGGATGCTATTATCAACGCCTCCTTACGGACATTTAGTGAGGACGGATACAAACGTGCGAGTACAGATGTCATTGTACGCCGTGCCGGTATTTCGAAAGGTCTGCTATTCCATTACTTTATCAGTAAAAAAGGATTATATTCGTTTATCTATGATTATAGTGTAAGATTTATGTCTTTAGAGCTGACCCAATCAGTCAAAAAAGACGAAAAGGATTTTTTTGAGTTGATTCGTCAGATTGAATATGCGAAAACAAGAGTGATGAAAAATTATCCCTACATGGAAAAATTCCTCAATGGAATTAAGTTTGAAAAACATCCTGATGCGCTCGCCGCATTGCGGGAAGGTGAAAAAGAGAATGCAATGGAGCAAATTTATAATGGGCTCTATAGACAGACAGATCTCACCAAATTTCAGGATCGAATAGATATTAAGAAGGTTATCCATATCCTAAATTGGTGTTCGGAGGGCTTTATGAGAGAAGCTTTTGAGTCAGATCCAGATATGGACGATATGAATGTTGAATATGCAAAATATATAAAGATGTTACGTGATCATCTATACAGACCAGAATTCATCAAAAAGAAAGACGAAGAATAAATCTAAAAAACATAAAGAGGGCGGATGCAGAATCAATCAATTTTGCATCCGCCCTCTTACTATTCTATTAATGCTTAAAATGTCTCATACCTGTAAATACCATCGTCATCCCGTATTCGTCACACTTATCAATCGATAACTGGTCTCTCATCGCGCCACCTGGCTGTATGATTGCTTTGATGCCCGCTCTGTGTGCTTCTTCTACGATATCACTAAA
Source organism: uncultured Lachnospiraceae bacterium (assembly GCA_964483155.1). Taxonomy (GTDB): domain Bacteria; phylum Bacillota; class Clostridia; order Lachnospirales; family Lachnospiraceae; genus JAAYYM01. The sequence continues at coordinate 43,552 of CAZAAC010000013.1, forward strand.
TGGGAAAAACGCATCTGATGCCAGTACGGCATCCTTTGTCACGCCCGCTCCAAAAAACTCCTCGGCATGCTCTATACTCTGTTTGGTTGGCCAGATACGATTAACCTGACCAGGCCCTATTCCGATCGTACTCTTATTCTTCGTGATGGTAATGCCGTTAGACTTCACAAATTTGACTACCTTCATACCAAACTTCATCTCTTCGATCTGCTCTGCAGTCGGCTGTGTCTTTGTCACTACCCTCCAGCCATCTTCGCGATATAACTCCGCATCGATCGTCTGTACGATTAGTCCACCATTTACTTTTTTCATATCATATGCATGCACATCCTGAGGAACTTCGATATCCTTTAGTTCCAGCACACGAATATTTTTCTTTTCGCAGAGCAGCTCCATCGCTTCCTTCTCATAGGAAGGTGCTACGACTACCTCTAGAAATATCTCATGCATTTCTTCTGCCATCTGCTTTGTCACTTTACGATTGACCACGACAATGCCTCCATAAATCGAAGTCTTGTCTGTCTCAAACGCTTTACGCCAAGCCTTATAAATAGCCTCGCTCTCTGTCGAACAAGAGTCTCCTGCCACTTCATTGCCAATCGCGACACTTCCTACACCACATGGATTTCCATGCTTGCAGGCCACGACTGTTGGCTCACTAAATTCTTTCAGAAGCTCAAGTGCACCATTTGTATCATTGATATTATTAAATGATAATTCTTTACCATTATGCTGTACCGCATCTACCAAAGAACCTTTTTGTTTACCGATTTGTCTATAAAAGGCTGCCTGCTGATGTGGGTTCTCACCATATCGCATATCCTGCACCTTTTCGAAGGTCATCGTCAAGGTTTCTGGGAAAGAGTAGTCTTCTCTTTGCTTCCGCAGATAATCGCAAATCATAGTATCATAATTGCTTGTATGGGTAAATACCTTCTGCATCAGGTAAAACTTAGTCTCCAGAGATACACTGCCGCCTGCTTTCAGTTCGCCCAGTACTTTCTCATAGTCGGCCGGATCTGTCACGACAGCAACATCCTGATAATTCTTCGCCGCACTTCGCAACATAGTAGGACCGCCAATATCAATATTTTCAATGGCTTCTGCTCTGGTTACACCCTCCTTCATAATAGTAGCTTTAAAAGGATATAGATTTACAAATACAAAATCTATCGTCTCCACTTGCAGTTCTTTTAATTGACTCATATGGTCTGAATTATTTCTGATTGCCAGCAATCCTGCATGTACCTTAGGATGCAATGTCTTGACTCTTCCATCGAGACATTCTGGAAATCCTGTTAATTCAGAAATTTCAATTGCTGGGATACCTTCCTCCCTTAGCTTAGAATAAGTACCGCCCGTTGAGATAATCTCTACGCCGATACTCACTAATTCTCTGGCAAGCTCCACGATACCCGTCTTGTCAGAAACACTGATTAATGCTCTCATCCCTCATTCTCCTCCTTATATCATTTAATCATTCACATACTTATCCTCAAACATAACCAGAGGCATAGGCCTGTCAAAATAATAGCCTTGTACAAGCCTTACGTTCATATTTTCCATTACTTTATATTGCTCATATGTCTCAATGCCTTCTACACAGATCTTAACACCAATTGCTGATGCTAATTCTCCTACCATCTTAATAAACGACTGTGAATACTGGTTTTCTGCTAAATCAGATACAAAACTCTGGTCAACCTTAATTACATCCAGCGGCATTTCTCTGATATGATTTAAGGAAGAATAGCCCGTTCCAAAATCATCCAGTGCAATACGCACACCTAATTTCTTAATGTTACTCAATATTTCCTTCATACGCGCCATGTCGTTAATGGCAAGGCTCTCTGTCACTTCAAGCGTTAAATTTCTCGGATTGACACCGGTTTGTTCCAGCGTGTCTGCAATCGTCTCTACAATATCACTCTGTAACAATTGCACTACAGATAAATTAACATTTACTTTATAATAAGGATGTCCTGACTCATTCCAATTCTTACATGCTTTACAAGCCTCCTGCAGCACATAATTTCCAATCGGATTGATCAGCCCCAGATACTCTGCCAATGGAATAAAATCTGCAGGTGAAACAAAACCCAGCTCTGAAGAATTCCAACGAATCAACGCTTCTGCACCAGTACAAGGCATACCTTCCTTACGGATATCTATAATAGGCTGATAATATACTTCAAACTCTTTGTAATTATCTGCAGTGGCATCACGCATATTTTTTTCCATATCCAGACGCTTATTAGACTGTGAATCCACATCATCAGCATAATAGGCGGTACGATTTTTACCACTTTTCTTCGCCTCATACATCGCGATATCAGCTTTTTTGATCAAATCCTGTACGGTTTCTCCTTCATCAGGAAATGTGACAATACCCATACTCGTCGTACAATAATAATCTGCACCCTTTAAGAACCATGGTTTATTAAATACGATCTTGATTTCCTCTATGATTTTCTCAAATTCTTTAAAGCTGCTCTCCGGTATGATAATAACGAATTCATCTCCACCCATACGATAGCAGGTATCTTCGATTCCTGTAATACGTTGTAGGCTGTGCGAAATAGCCTTTAACAGAACATCACCATATTGATGTCCCAGACCATCATTGATATGCTTAAAATCGTCTAAATCCAAATAGAGCAGCGCACCTTTACCATTGCACTGTTTGGCTTCATCTACATAATGCACCAAATCGCGCTCACAGCACATACGGTTATAAAGCCCTGTCAGGAAATCATTGTTTGCCTGCTGCTCAATCTTTTGCTGATATAATTTTTTATCCGTAATATCAAATACGGCACAAAGTGATACTTTTCTGCCATCCACCCAATGAATATAAGTATAATGCAAATCATACCATCTGCCTTTTGCCGTATGGCGCATTTCTAAATACGAGGAGCTGGTCTTTGATTTTCTTCCTTTATCTAAAAGGTCATTAATAGTGCCCTCTTTAATCTCGCTATCAAAAGTAGTTCTAAAAATTCTGTTTGCAAACAGTACTTCATCTGTCTCGATATCACGTACATATATTGCACTTCCTACATTATCCAGAATAGCTTCCAGCGAAGCATAAGAGCTCGCCAGCGAGTTCTTTTGGATGCGGCGTGTCAATATACTTTGTAAAATCTTCGTCACATCACCGAAGAATTTGATTTCACTTAATTCCCAGTCTTTTTCATGACGTCCTTCTGCAAAAAAAGTATACATTGCCACATTCCCATTTACGAAAATAGGCATTGCAACCATCGCTTCCAGATTATATTCCTTCATTTTATCTCTGTCAGCTTCCGCTATTTTAGTTTTCGTAGAAATAACGACTACCTTTTCCGATAATAAGGGAACTCTGCTGAAAGAAATAGACTTGATGCCATCAAGTAGAGACTCCACATTTTTGTTTTCCCACATTCCCAGGACATCTATTTTATCATTGTTTTTACTAGGTCTCATTACATAAGCATGGCTGATGTTGATAAATGTACCCGTCAGATTCAGGATATCATTTGCGATCTTCTCAAACCCTGCTTCACTTTCCAGTAACTGTACAACCTCCGTCATAATCTCACTTCTTCTAAGCTCATGACTCATCGCCTGTTCCGAGATTTTGCTTCTCGCAGACTCAAACGCTGCTCGTGCCGCTACTACTTTACTGTGAAATACCTGCATGGACATATTTCTAAGATAATCAATACTTTGTAAGAAACTTTTCTGATCTGTCATATGGGAAAAATTAAGTGCAGCACTTTTATCACTACTGTCGATATCCGAGATGATACCACAAATAAACCAGCTTATCACCGGTTTGCCCTCAATTTTTGTAGATACGCTTGCTATTTTGATGTTGGAAAATTCTGTATCCTCTATGGCCTGTTCCTCAATAGAACTACCAGCCACACGATGAATCACTCCAACCAGATGTTTTTCACTTAATATGCTTAAAATTCTGCTTACTTCGTCAGGAGGTCCCGACATTTCCGTTATTCTTCTACCTTCGGCATCAACACAAAACAAGAAAATTTTAGCTAATGCTGCAAACCCATCTTGCAGCTTCTGTAAGTCAGTGTGGTTGATTATGTTTGTTGCCACAAAAGAACCACGGCTCTGCCCATCCAAAGCCGCCATATAGTACTCCCTTCAAAAGTCATATGCCCTAACTTTTCATTTATTCTCCACCGTTTTTATCATACACGATTACGAACAACTTTTCAATCCTATCAACTAAAATTTCTTTTTATTAAAGGCAATCACGCCTGCTACGTTTGCCACTACCATATATAAGATTCCAATGATAACAATAAGAAGCACATTACGTTCTGGGTCTGCCGGATATGGCAACAAACTAAAATTCTGTGAAATCAAATATGCACGTGCTGTCCTAAATACCGGCCACTCAAACGGTTCTGCTGCGAAGAACATAATAGCACGTGGAATCAGAAATGTTAAGAGAAAGAAGCTCACAAATGCTTTCTTTTTATTCTTCGTGATAAATAAACACATATTAGCGATAGAAATACCAGCCAGCCATAAAGGAAGAGCCAGACACATCTTCTGTAAGAAGTCTTCTACCACCCACCACTGCATCGTTCCATCACTAAATTGGAATACAGTCGTAGTCAACATTAAAATCACAAATGCAGCAATTAAAAAAAGGATTGCCACAATCAGGGAACTGATCAGCTTCGAGAAATAAATCTGTGTCCGATTCAGGTTTTTCGTAATATTATCCTTGATCCTCGGATTCGGATAAACCTTTCCAAATACAATATCTGTTATAAAAATACAGCTATAATAGGGTATAATAAAACACCACGTCGCATAATCAATAATATTATACGCAAACGTACCATCATTGGTACCATATATCATTCTGAACCCAACAACGGCAACGTTAGCCAAAATACATAATCCAACGATTCCCAATAAATATGCCAGCGTATATCTCCTGCGCAATGCGATCTCAAGATTTCTAACAATATATTTTATCATAAAAATATAAATCCTTTCTAACGCTTATAAAAAATTAATTATCATCTACCGAATAGTTTGGTGCTTCTTTTGTAATATGAATATCATGTGGATGGCTTTCCTTCAGGGAAGCAGCTGATATTTTCACAAATTTTCCATTCTGCTTCAAATCCTCTATGGTAGGTGCTCCACAATAACCCATACCTGAACGAAGTCCTCCAACCAACTGAAAAATCGTGTCCTCGACAGAGCCCTTATAGGCAACACGACCCTCGACGCCTTCTGGCACGAGCTTCTTTGCATCTAGCTGGAAGTATCTGTCCTTGCTTCCGTTCTCCATCGCTGATATAGAACCCATCCCGCGATATACCTTATATTTTCTTCCCTGAAACAATTCAAATGTTCCTGGACTTTCATCACATCCTGCAAAAATACTACCAAGCATACATACATTTCCACCTGCTGCAATTGCTTTTGTAATATCTCCGGAATACTTTATTCCACCATCAGCAATAACTGGAATTCCATATTCCTTTGCCACTTCATAGGCACTCATGATCGCCGTAACCTGTGGGACACCAATCCCTGCCACTACACGCGTGGTACAAATGGAGCCTGGTCCAATCCCTACTTTAACAGCATCTACACCTGCCTCAATCAGCGCCTTCGTACCCTCTCCTGTAGCCACATTTCCTGCAATCAACTGTAAATCAGGATAAGCTTCTTTCACCATTCTGACACAATTCAGCACGTTTTCAGAATGTCCATGTGCAGAATCGAGAACAACGACATCCACCTTTGCTTTTACAAGTGCTTCAACACGCTCGAGAATATTTGCTGTAATACCAACAGCAGCGCCACAGAGCAATCTTCCCTGCGCATCCTTGGCAGAATCAGGATATTTAATTTGTTTTTCAATATCCTTTATGGTAATTAACCCTTTCAGATTAAAGTCCTTATCTACAATAGGAAGCTTCTCTTTTCTTGCCTTCGCCAGTATCTGCTTTGCTTCTTCTATTGTGATGCCTTCCAAAGCCGTAATCAGGCCCTCTGAAGTCATGGATTCTTTTATTTTTTTACTAAAATCTGTTTCGAATTTTAAGTCACGATTTGTGATGATACCGACCAGCTTTTTGCCTTCGGTGATAGGAACGCCGGATATTCTGAATTTACTCATTAAATGATCCGCATCTTCGAGTGTATGCTCCGGTGATAATGAAAAAGGATCTGTAATAACGCCATTCTCTGAACGTTTCACCTTATCTACTTCTTCTGACTGTTCTTCTGCTGACATGTTCTTATGAATAATACCGATTCCACCCTGTCTCGCCATAGCAATAGCCATACGGTGCTCTGTAACAGTATCCATCCCCGCGCTCATCATCGGTATGTTAAGTTTAATCTTTTTTGTCAGGTATGTTGTTAAATCCACCTGATTCCCGATCACCTTTGAATACGAAGGTACCAGCAATACGTCATCAAAGGTAATTCCTTCACTCACTATCCGACTCATTTCATTTTCCTCCTGTGTCAATCGACTACATATAATAATAAGAACTATTATTTTCGAAAGTATATCCTAGGATTTTACCAAATCGCTTAGCTAATGTCAATCAGTTAAAAGTCACATATATTTTTAGTATTCCCTCACTTTTCTTGGAAAAACCGTCTTAATGCACTTCAATAATGCAACATCGGGTTCCATGCAAAGTAACTCTACGCCATTTCCACCATTATAAACCAAAATATATTTATTCGCTTCCGGGTCCATAGAAGAATAGTCCTTTATCTTAATACCTCTGCTCTTAAAGGAATCTAATTCATGAGAATTTTCAGGTGCGATAAACTCCATTTTATTTAAGTCTAATACACAAAGCCTCTTTCTCTTCGCTTTATTCATGACCTTATCTATACTGATTTCCTTGTCCAGATAAAGATAATCAAACTCCAGATTCAGATTAGGAATCAAAAAATAGATTACTACGCAAAAAGCGATGGCAGGAATAAACATAATCGTCATACTCGAAAACAATGCCATAATCACACAAATCGCAGTCGCCCCATAAATCAATATCTTAAACACCGCATTGAGCGGACTTGGCTTTCTCGCAACTAAACACTCTACATAAGATTCATTCATGATTTCACTCCTTAAAATCTAATTTGTTTTATTAACATCAATATAGCAGATTTTTGTTTTTCTCACAACCCTTTACCCTGTAGAAATATGGAATTCACAGTTATTTAACAATTATTTCAGCGATTTCTGATTGACTTCACACGATTAGGCAAGTATGCTGATTAATATGCTATAAAATGTACTCAAAATCGAAAGGAAATACTGACTATGCAGGTCATTGACAACCTTAAAAAAGAACAAAAAAAAATAAAGGATTTAAGCTTTGCCGGAAAATGCAGCTATATATGGGACTACTATAAAGTGCCTATCATTGCCTCCGTGATTGTCATCCTGTTTGCAGTGCTTTTGATTAAGGATATCGTGCTGAACAGCCGTCCGACATACCTGTATACCTGTGTCCTTAATTCTAATTATACTTATGAAACAGATACTACTATTCCCATCGAATATACAAATTATGCAGAAATAGATACGGATGCGCAAATCCTGACCTTCGACTATTCTATGCATATTGACCCAGAGGGTTTAGACCAGTCAACCATAGGCTATCAGCAAAAGCTACTGGCACTGCTTTCTTCCAATGAAGTAGATGTTATCATTGGAAATAAAGAAACCATTGAAAATTATGCCAAAGTCGGCGCCTATACAAATCTACAGGAGCTGTTGCCAGATGATCTGGCGCAGGAGCTGGCGGAAAAAGGCTATACCTACTATACTTATCGTAATGAGGACGGTCAAACCATTCCGGTCGGCATCAACATGGAGCATTGTACACGCTTCCATGAAGATGGCGAATTAGGAACCTATACAGAAGGTGACCAGCCTGTCTTTACAATTGTTCTGGATTCAAAACGTTCAGCAAATGCACTTGAGTTTTTAAGATTTCTGATCAGTAAAGACTGAGGCCCCGATTCCTATCAGTATAAATATTACCGGGGTGCACATAACCTGCTGGTAACAATACATATTATGAAATGCGTAGGATAAGATACAAATCGCAACAGCCATAAGCATGATTTCTTTTGACCGATTCTTAATAAAGCTCACTGCCGCGGATACAAAAATGCCACCATAGGCTATGAGGCCCAGTATTCCTTCATTAATCATAATATTGAACCATTCATTATGGGCATTTGTCAAAACGCTGCTCCCCCAGACTGCAGATACTTCATCAGCATAGTGCAGATAAGTATAGGAAGCGTAAGCATCCGGTCCGACGCCTATGAGTTTTTCCTTGATTGGATATTCAGCAAACATCTTCGCGGAATACGACCACGTGAATCCACGTGCATTACCCCATTTATCATTAAAATTGAGATACTGTGATTCATAGAGCTTTGCCATAGAGGGCGGCAGCTCACCCCGCGTCGTCTGCACGATCAGATTAAAAATGACCATAGTACCGCCGATTAACAGTATCACGCCTAACACACGGAGCCATTTATAGTCCACAATATTAAATTTATTATTTTTTTCCGCCCATAAGATCAGTATATATACCAATGCAACTACCGCTAACACGCCCCACAATACTATATTCTGTGAAAAGAAAACGGACAATGTATCCAGCTGTACCGCCCTGTCTGGGAAAATAATCTGCAGTAGTCCCATAAGCCTCATAGAAGCAAGGATCAGCATTACCACCTCTAAAAATCTCTTAAATTCCTTGTTTGTACCAAAGGATAAACAAAACAGCGTAAAAAGCATAGCAGCCAAGGCAAAAAATGCACTATCACTATTTTGTGTGACCAGTGAAGAAAATCCCAGAAAACAGTAAATAGCAAAGCAAATTCTCTGCCACTTCTTGTCACAATACCAAAAAAGCACCATCCCAATCGGAAGCACCGTACATAAAAAGCTCGAATACCATGTTGCCTGTCCCATCGTCGTGAGGAACTGGATATAGTAGCTACTATCGATTCCCTCATAGAGTGCTAAAGGATCTATCATAAAGCGGTGCAGGATTGCCAGTAAAAAGGAGAGGCCTGAAGCAACGCTCATCACCCATATAAAATCATATTTCCAGTTTTTATTCCAAAATCTCGAAACAAAAAAGTACAGCAAAACAAATGACATCTGGCTGACCCAGCCCATCTCCCAGCCCTTATAGCCATATAAAGCATTATCCTTAAAGTCACTCAGCAGATAAGATCCTGTAGCAACTATGGCATAGCTGATCACGAACCAATCCAGTATCATAAGTTTTTTTACCGCTTTTTTCAGATATTCGAGTAGTGCTTTCCCGTTTTGCATCTTGATATAAAAGAATACCAGATGCACCGCCAGAACTACTCCCGCCAGTACAAGCATGACAATCGTTGTCTTGGCATAAAGCTCAAATTTAAAATCCCCTATATCATAGTATTTATTATGATAAACCAATGGTAACAAGATAAATAATAAAAGCACATACCCTGATACAATCACACGAAGCATATAGCGCGTGATCTCGATCGGTACGATTTCCACTTTTGCACTTTTCTTTGACATTTTCATACCCCCTGCTTTACAATCTCCAATATCTGATGTTTCTCTCTTGCGCTTCTGTTTTACTAAAAATCCCCTTAATATCAATGAGCACCTTCTGTGACTGCGGATATACAGCATAGAAAGGCTCGATTCCCTCGATTCCCATCTTTACATATTCATCATGTGCCACTGCCATAACTGCACAATCAATATCATGAATGGCAGACATATCGGACAGCTTATATCCATATTCTCTCTTAATCTCATCCGGGTCCGCAAGTGGATCGACAATATAAAGCTTTGGCTCATATTCCTTTAGACACTCTAAAATATCGATAATTTTAGAATTCCGCACATCCGGACAATTTTCTTTAAACGTAGCACCAAAGAAAAGTATTCTCGCACCCTTAACTCTCTTATTGGCAAGTATGAGCTGTTTGACAATCGCCTCTGCCATAAATCGTGGCATATCATCATTTACGCGCCTGCCTGAAGAAATAATCTGTGAATGATAGCCCAGCTTCTCTGCCTCATACACGAAATAATAGGGATCAACACCAATACAATGACCGCCAACAAGCCCTGGATAAAAGCCCAGTGCGTTCCACTTTGTATTCATCGCTGCGATGACTTCTTTCGTATCGATATTCATCTTGTCGAAAGCCATTGCCAGTTCATTGATAAATGCAATATTAATATCACGCTGGCTGTTCTCGACTACCTTAGCCGCTTCTGCAACCTTGATACTACTGGCCCTGTGTACACCGGCCTGTATGATGATTTCATATACCTTTGCTATTTCTTCCAGTGCCTGCTCATTACAACCTGACACGATTTTTACGATATTTTCAAGTCTGTGTACTTTATCACCCGGGTTGATTCGCTCAGGGGAATAGCCTATCATGAAGTCCTCTCCACACTTAAGCTTTGATTCTTTTTCTAAAATCGGAATACAGATTTCCTCTGTAACGCCGGGATAAACTGTAGACTCGTACACGACGATGGCTCCCTTTGTGATATGTCTACCGATTGTCTTACTGGCACCCTCTACCGGTCGTAAATCTGGTGTCTTATCACTATTGATTGGTGTCGGAACTGCCACGATAAAAAACTTTGCATTATCAAGTGCTTCTTCGTGATAAGTAAACTCCACCTTGCTTTCCTGTACGATTGCATCGCCGACTTCATCTGTCGGATCAAAGCCGCTCATATACTGTTCAATTTTATCTTCATTTCGGTCGTAACCGACTACATTCACATGCTTTGCAAATGCCACCGCTAAGGGCATGCCCACATAGCCTAGACCTACCACTGCAATTGCCTCTTCTTTATTTTTTATTTTTTGATACAGACTAGTCTCCATTGTATCCAATCTCCTCACATAATTACTTGATTCTTCCCTAAAACAGTATACTCATTTTATGCAAATATGTCAAAAATTACTTCCTACTGAAAATCATTATAGTTTACGCCTAAGCTTTAGAAACAGGAACTTTAGATTCGTCTTTAGGTATCGCTTCCATAGCCGCACGGGGTCCTGTGTTAGACGATACAGCCATTCCAGCGAAGTCCTCTGCATCCACCTAGGTGCACGCTTTACATTTCCTGCTGTAAAATCAAAGGCGGCACCAACGCCGAGCATCACACCGCGGAACATCCACTTATGCGCCTGCATCCAGTATTCCTGCTTTGGAGCACCCAGCCCGATCCAGGTAAAGTCTGCATCTGCAGCTTTTATGCACTCT
>CAZAAC010000014.1:0-54791 GCA_964483155.1 uncultured Lachnospiraceae bacterium
CTAAAAAGGATTTGCATCATGGATTTTCGTGCTACTTTTTAAAAGATGGCTATAAGATCAGCAAATTTTATACGCAGGACAATACTTTGCTTTATTGGTATTGTGATATTATAGATTATGAGTACTCTCAAAAAGACAATTCCTATATTTTCACAGATTTATTGGCAGACGTTATCGTTTATCCTGATGGTTTCATTAAAGTCGTGGACCTTGATGAATTTGTGGAAGCTCTTGAATCTGGAGAGATATCGACAGAAACCTTAAAAATATCATTGCTTAGATTAAACAAATTGTTAACGACCATCTATGAAGATAAATTTGAAAAGCTTCAAAATGAGATAGAAAGCCGAGAATTTAACGTATAATTCTCCTATAATAAAAGAGAAGATTGTTACTATATCATCTTCTCTTTTGCTATCACATATTAGTAAAAAACATGGGCTCCTATGATCTGACCACTAATTTGAGGAATAACCGTTCTAAAATACAGGCAATTTCCTACTGGTGTAGATCCACTCATTGCCTCGTCAGCAGCTGCGTAACAGGATGCATTCGCTCCTTGCGCCAGTCTCGCCGCAAGTCTTCCACTCCCAACAGGTGAAAATTGTCTGTTTGCATAGATAACGCCAACCATTGTATTTGGAAATGCTGCACTACGCATTCTGTTTATTACGACTGCACCAACAGCAACTTGCCCTTCATATGGCTGATTACCGGCTTCACAATAGATCAAGCATGCTAGTAGGTCTCTATCTCCAGCCTCAAAAGCCAATTCTGAAATATCCCGCCAAGCCATATTTGCTGCTCTTTTTGTCATTGCCTGCTCTTCTGCCAGTTGCTTCTTAAGGGCAGTTAGATTCGCTTCTTGTGCAGCAATTACTGCTTTCTTTGCCGCTATTTCTGCTTCATAAGCAGCCGCTTCAGCCTCTGCAGCAACAATCTGTCCTGATGTAGATGCTATTGTCCCTGCTGTAGAATTTACTAAAGAGGTTACCTTTCCTTGCTCGATAGAAACTTGCTCCTTAAGCACTTCTAAATCTTTCATTTCTGTCTGTAGTTGCTTCTCCTTATTTTGAATATCTTCTCGCAGGATGACTAACGCCTGAAGCATCTTCTGATCATACTCTTCTACTTTTTCTACGTATTCAGCTTTATTTAAAAAATCAGAATAAGATGATGATGTTAAAAATGCATCAAGATAAGAGACCTCACCCTTCTCATACATAAACTTAATTCTTCTTTTCATTAGATCATATTGATTTTCCTCTTGCGCTTTTGCTTCTACTAATTCCGCCTGGGTCTTTGTAATTTCATCTTCTTTTTCTACAATCTTTGTTTCTAAATTACTAAGACGTTCACTGACTTCTGTTAAATCATCATTCAATTGTCCCAGATAACCCTCAAGCTCTTCCTTGCTTTCTTCGAGTATTTCTTTTTTATCTTCTGTTTGCTCTTTCAGTGCTTCATTTAATTTCTTCTCAGCTTCGGTCTGCTGTTTTGCTGCTTCAGCTTCTGCAATTTTTTCGGCAGTTGTCTTCGCATAAGCTTGATTAGTAAACATTGGTAATAGAACAGCAACCGTCAATAATAAGCTTATAAACTTTTTGCACTTCCGAATATTCATATAGCTGCTGTCACTCCTTCCAACCAATAATTCCATTACATCTTCTAAAGCATAATTTTTATTTCTCTATCAGTATGTTGATATTGATAGTAATGCACACCTGCTGCATCAAGCATTTTTTTTGATGCCGTTACTGAAGGAGTATCTGCATATTTATCACACTCATAAACAATTGTTTTTAATCCCGCTTGAATGATAGCTTTTGCGCATTCATTACATGGAAATAATGATACATATATCTTTGCGCCCTCTAAACTGCCTCCTCTATAATTCAATATCGCATTTAACTCACTATGGGTTGTGTAAAAATACTTATTATATAATGGCTCGCCATCACGGCACCATGGAAATTCATCATCTGAGCAGCCCTTCGGAAAACCATTATAACCCATGGATAAAATCTTATTATCGTCGCTTACAATACATGCTCCTACTTGTGTACTAGGATCCTTGGAACGCATCCCTGATAAAATACATACACCCATAAAATACTCATCCCAAGAAATATAATCTGTTCTCTTATCGCTCATATAATCCTCCTATTTTGTGCCAAATATTCTATCTCCAGCATCTCCAAGTCCAGGAACAATATAGCCATGACTATTTAGTTTTTCATCTTTTGCCCCAATATATAAATCTACATCTGGATGCATTTCCTGCATCTTTGCAATTCCTTCAGGCGCTGCTATAATACACATGAAATGAATATTCTTGCAGCCCTTATCCTTTAACATCTGAATTGCTGCTACCGATGAACCCCCAGTTGCAAGCATTGGATCAACTACAAATATTTCTCTCTCTGCGCAATCTGGTGGAATCTTACAATAGTATTCAACTGGGTTTAATGTTTCTGGGTCTCTGTAAAGGCCAATGTGACCCACCTTTGCAGCAGGAATTAAGGTCAGCATACCATCTACCATGCCAAGTCCTGCACGTAAAATAGGAATGATTGCTAACTTTTTACCCTTTAATACTTTTGCCGTTGTTTTGCAAATTGGTGTCTCAATTCCCACTTCATCCAACGCCAAATTTCTTGTGGCTTCATAGCAAATCAGCATTGCAATTTCACTAATTGTCTGTCTGAAATCTTTTGTCCCCGTATTCGCTCTTCTGATGTATCCTATCTTGTGCTGAATCAATGGATGATCCATGATAACTACGTTTCCCATTTTGTTTTCCCCTCCAGTTTTACTCTATATTATTCACTCTTCTAACATGTTTTTCCTCATTTGAAAACGGTGTATCCAAAAAAGTATCTACTATATCAACTGCAAGATTTCCACCTACGATACCACCACCCATTGCTAAGATATTGGCATTGTTATGTGCCCTTGTCAATCTTGCACAGGTAGCATCTGTACAAAGTGCTGCACGAATCCCTTTTACCTTATTTGCCGTAATAGACATACCAATTCCTGTCGTACATATGACAATTCCTTTTTCACATTCTCCAGCAGCTACTGCATGAGCAACTTCCTTACCATAAGATGGATAGTCCACTGAATCATATGAAAAACAGCCAAAATCTTTACACTCAATTCCCCTTTGCTCTAAATGATACTTAACTATCTCTTTTAAATCAAAACCACCATGATCACACCCAATTGCTATCATTATAATCCTCCTTCTTAAATAATGGTTTCTGCTCCCAAATATTTACAAACTAAACACCGACAAATTGATGTCCTGCAGCTCTGATCAGGCGATTCATAATTGCCTGCCCAATACGGGGCGTTTCAAATTCTTCAGAATAAATAAAGTCTACATCTAAATCATCAAACTCTCTCAAAACTGCATACAAATGTCTCGCTATTGCCTCTTCGTCATCTCTCGCACCAACGTTCTTCACAACATCTACCAAATATCTCGTACATGTCTCCTCCGTCGCAATCACACCAATCTTCTTACCTTCTCTGCATTTTGCTTCTGCTTGCGTATTAATATAACTAATTACCTTCTCCATCGCTCCCTTAACAATTACTAATTCTCCTCTAGGTGCATAATGTTTGTACTTCATTCCTGGTGCTTTCGGCGCTAATTTTTCACTTTTTTCATACTCTAAAACCGCTATGTTTTCGCAAGTACCTATTGCCGGATCAATATCAACTTCACCAACTACTTCTTCTAACATTTTCTTTGTAATATATCCTGGTCGTAATATCATTGGAACATTTCCTAATGCAGACATATCAATAATTGTCGATTCTAGACCTATTTCTACCGCACCACTATCAATAATCATATCTATCTTACCATCCATATCCGCAATTACATGGCTGGCAAGCGTTGGACTCGGCTTCCCCGAAACATTTGCACTTGGTGCCGCTACATACCCTCCCGCCTCGTTGATAAAAGCAATGGCCACTTTATGACTAGGCATACGAACAGCAACGGTGTCAAGCCCTCCCGTTGTTTCTTTTGGTACTATCGCCTTTTTACGGAATACCATTGTAAGAGGACCTGGCCAAAAAGCATCAGCCAACTGATATGCTGCTTCAGAAATCTCATCCGCAATTTTATCTAAATCTTCTATCTTAGCAATATGCACAATTAGTGGGTTATCCGAAGGACGTCCCTTTGCAGAATATATTTTTGTGGAAGAGGTCGCGTTTAATGCATCTCCTCCAAGACCATAGACTGTCTCCGTTGGAAATGCAACCAATCCGCCTGCCTTAATAACTGCACCTGCACCTATTATCTTTTTATAATCAATATGTTCTTCATCAATTTTCAATACAATTGTTTTCATTCTTCCCACCGTCGCTATCTTTGTTATGCATACTTCACAGATTCATAAAACTGTACATGCAAAAACTTCAGAAAGCCAACATTTTCTGTTTCAGTATACCATAATCTTTTCTTGATTGAAACACTTAAATACACAACTACTTTGCTTCAATTTGTGCAAAATAAACAATCAGAAAGAACCCCAAGCCATTTAATCTTGGGGTTCTTTTGCTATTTCAATTAGATTTCCTGATGGAATGTACGAGTAATAATATCATTCTGCTGTTCTGGTGTTAATTTGATAAAGTTAACTGCATATCCTGAAATTCGGATTGTCAATTGAGGATAATTTTCAGGATGCTGTTGCGCATCAAGTAATGTCTCCCTATTTAATACATTAACATTCAAATGATGTCCGCCTTTTATAGAATAACCATCTAATAATGATACTAAATTGTCGATTTGAGCTGCATTTGCTGCCATAATGTTTCATCTCCTTTTTATTTAAAATTGTCTAAGCCTTCGTGCAGTGTCGGTATGCTACAAGCAAGAGGATTTCTGGCGCAATCTGTACATCCCAGCGTTTCTACATTGCGTACTGATTTTGCATTATCAGATTCTACTTCAAGATTCAGATGTCCAACACCACTACTAATTGAACTGTCTAACATAGCCACAATATCTTCTATCATCTCTTTATTATCCATAGATATCACCTATTCCTTCTGCTTCTTATGGAAGCCGACACATATCTCTGCTATTAGCTGAGATCCAACTCTATGTCTCCTGCAAAGATTTTATCTTCTTTGCCAAGTGCACCTGGAATAACAGTAAATGTATTTGAAATACCATCCTGTGCATCACCAAACGGAAGTTTCGCAACTGATGATAATGATGCGACTGCACCATGTGTATCACGTCCGTGCATTGGATTTGCACCAGGTGCAAAAGGTTGTCCTTTTTTACGTCCGTCAGGTGTATTACCTGTTGCTTTACCATAAGTTACATTTGATGTAATTGTAAGGACTGACATTGTAGGATACCCATTTCTATACGTATGATGGGAACGAATCATATCCATAAATTTAGAAACAATCATCTGTGCGATTTCATCAACACGATCATCATCGTTACCATACTTAGGGAAATCTCCTGTTATTTCATAATCGGTAATAATACCATCTTCATCCCTAATAACCTTAACCTGTGCATACTTGATTGCTGATAAAGAATCTGCCACAACCGAAAGGCCAGCGATACCTGTTGCAAAATAACGAAGTACATTCTTATCATGAAGCGCCATCTGCGCTCTCTCATAGCAATATTTATCATGCATATAGTGAATAATATTTAGTGTATTTACATATACATCTGCTAACCATTCCATCATATCATTAAACTTAGCCATAACGTCATTATATTCAAGAATGTCTCCTTCAAACTGGCGATACTTAGGGCCTACCTGTTTTTTAGATACTTCATCGACACCACCGTTTAATGCATAAAGCATACATTTAGCCAAGTTAGCTCGTGCCCCAAAGAACTGCATTTCTTTTCCGATAACCATTGAAGATACACAACAAGCAATACCATAATCATCACCGTGTGATACTCTCATCAAATCATCATTTTCATACTGAATAGAAGATGTGTTGATTGACATTTTAGCACAATATTTTTTAAAGTTATCAGGAAGTCTTGTTGACCAAAGTACTGTCAAGTTTGGTTCAGGTGCTGCTCCAAGGTTAGTAAGTGTATGTAAATAGCGGAATGACATCTTTGAAACCATATGGCGTCCATCTATACCAACACCAGCTAGTGACTCTGTAACCCATACAGGATCACCTGCAAATATTTGATTATATTCAGGCGTACGTGCAAATTTAATCAACCGCAACTTCATAACAAAATGATCAATAAATTCCTGAATCTGTGTCTCTGTAAAAGTACCATTTTTCAAATCTCTTTCTGCAAAACAATCAATAAAGGTTGAAGTACGACCAAGAGACATTGCAGCTCCATTTTGCTCTTTCACTGCAGCTAAATATCCAAAATACGTTGCTTGAATAGCTTCCTGAACATTCATTGCAGGTCTGGAAATATCACAGCCATAAGCTGCTGCCATTTCCTTCATCATTTTAAGTGCTACCATTTGTTCTGATAGTTCTTCTCTGTCACGAATCACATCTGCTGTCATAACCTTGCCAGTCATTGACTTTTGATGTTGCTTATCTTCAATCAATCTGTCAATACCATAAAGGGCAATACGTCTGTAATCACCAATGATACGTCCACGTCCGTATGCATCAGGAAGACCCGTGATTACATGTGAAGAACGACAGGCTTTGATATCATCATTATATGCATCGAAACAACCAGCATTATGTGTCTTTCTATGTTCAGAAAAAAATTCGCTGATTTCTGGATCCACTTCATATCCATTGTCTGAACAAGCTTTCTCTGCCATTCTGATACCACCATATGGCTGCATCGAACGTTTGAAAGGTTTGTCTGTTTGAAAGCCTACTATGGTTTCTTTATTCTTATCTAAATATCCTGGGCCATGTGAAGTAATTGTAGATATAACCTTCGTATCCATATCTAAAACTCCGCCTGCCTCACGCTCTTGCTTCATTAAGTCTAATACCTGTGCCCATAAATCTTTTGTGTTTTGCGTAGGTTCTACAAGGAAAGAATCATTTCCATCATATGGTGTATAATTCTTCTGAATAAAGTCTCTGACATCTATTTCCTTTTCCCATTTGCCACCTACGAAATCCTTCCATTCTGATCTCATATTGAAAGCCTCCTAAAATTATATTATTGGATATTGTTAATTCGGTTTAATCAACCGATAGTTACGCTAATCCTTTAGACTTAATTATATGTTATCCCTTTTAGTCAGTCAATAGAGTTTGTGTACTTTTTTACATACAAACCCTCTATATTCCTAGGTTTTTAGTTATTTTGAATAAAGACTTTAAGAACAAATCATAATAACTTTATAAACTCTTGATTATATCTTGTTTCCATTTCAAAAAAGTGCTAGTCTAAAAGAAAAACACAAAGGAGGTCTCATTTTATATGGTAGATATAACAAAAACTATGACCATTGGTGAAATATTAAGAGCAAACCCTAATGTCGCAGCCATTTTGATGGAAGAAGGTATGCATTGTATTGGATGCCCGTCTGCGCAAGGTGAAACACTAGAAGAAGCAGCTATCGTTCATGGCATGGACATTAATCACTTAATGCTTAAGATTCAAGCGTTATAATTCTTTTTAAACTGCAATTACAAACCAAAAAATGGCAGATATCTTTTAGAGATATCTGCCATTTATACTTTACTTACATCTGCGTCAGAACTTGAAGTGCATTATCTTTTATAATAAGTTCTGTATGCTCCTCGAAGAAAGCCTCACCTGCTTGTGTATATCTTTCTGGAAGCCCATATTCGGAAATCACATTGCACACCTTATTAAATTCCTCCAGCGAATGATCAGACTTAGAAATCACAAGAAACAATCTCTCATTCCTATTATTCTTAAATAAAGAATTCCGCCCTTGGTAATTCTGATTTAACACATGAGACAAACGCACAACTGAATCAATATTGTTAAATGAATATGCCTTTGCTAAATAAAAATCTGTTATTGCCTCTGGTATAATTTCTTTGTCTTCTGTTGCACTTTCTTGGTCTTCGTGACCTTTTTCCTGACTTATTTTTTTAAACAAATCTAGCACATTATCAGTATCCTCACCAATTGATTGCATTACCTCATCTATAATATTTTCTTCTTCATGTACTGATGGAGCAAACTTTGAGAATCTTGTATCCAATTCCTCAGGGTCTTCCACCTTGGTTATAATCAATACAATACAATCTGAAGATAATGGAATCGCCTCTATCATCAACGGTATATCTTCAGCTTCAAACCCAAATTCATACGCTGCCTGTTGCATCATATCTCTAAACAGGCCTTTTGCCTTATCAGTACCATATGCCAGCTCACTAATCTTCAGTTCACGGTCTGCAAGATCCGACTTAGTTAATGTACAACGAATCTGATGGTCATTTACTTTTTCAATTTTCATAGAATCACATCCTTCCATGATAAAATGTTAATTTCTTATTTTATACTATACTAAGTCCGTTTACGCACATATGTCAATAGAATTGAGCAACTTAAAAATTAAACTTTCATAAAACAATTTAAAAATTTTTATAATTTTACTTGTCTACTGTAAAATAATGTTATATAATACATTTTAAGAGATGCCTCTTTACCATTATCATGCAAAAAGGAGGCTTTGAAACAACAATATCTTTATACTTATATTTTAACTTATTCTTTGCATTTTTACTAGCGCAAATTAAGTTTCTTCAGGTCTATCTGACAGTAATGTCCGTTCAGGATATTCTTCAAATTCCATTATAATTCACCCAAGTATATTTTATTAATTCGCATCGGTAAAGAGGTTTTTCTTTATATATATTATTATCGGCAAAAATAGTCATTTTATTATCCTTTCGCAAAAGTTTCCGCTCAAAACTGATATATCACGAGTATCCTTATGATCATGCAGAACTTCGCGAACGATAATTGTGAGAAGGGAGGATCTTGGGCAATATGTGCCTTATCAAAAAGAGACTGCAAGCAAAAAAGCATCATGAACTTTTAGGCCATCTACTGTCTCTCTCTGAGCAGGGAGTCGTTATTTCCATTGGCAAAAGAAAAATGTTCAATCCTTTTGAAGCCGCAGATATCATTACTGTTAACGAACAAAATAACTATATGCCAGACTATCTGCTTGATGATACTAATAAACTGGTAGAAATTCACTACGCAATTATTAAAAATTATTGATTTAAACCTTCTGTTTGAAATGATATGACGTAGTGGTTAAGTCGCATTTGATTATGGGCATTTATTTTACTTATTAATATTCTTTCGACGTTTAACCCCCTCTATGCACGAAGGAATACTATTGAAGAGAGCTGCTTGTCAGTTCGGGATTGGGGCATCAAATGTGAAAAAAGTATGAATTAAATAAAGAGTTGATTTTAGTAATGACGTCTCCTGATTTTTTTGCTATAATACCTTAGTGAGTTGGTGGTCTCCAGCTTATTAATCAGGAGGATTTTAAAGTGGATGAACAAACATTACAAAAAAAAATGCTTGAAAACAAAAAGAAATTGAGTAAAAAGAGAAAGCGCAGAAGGCGCATCCGCCAGAAGTTAATGCCTATTTTTGTTGCTTTTTTCTTAATCGCAATTGTAATTGGTGTATGCATCATGACGGGGGTTTTTGATGAATTTACTTATTCTACAGAAACTGCTGATCTTAATGATTATTTTTCTGTTGTAAATGAAGATGATGTCGCAATCATAATGAACAATGAAATAACGGATCTAAAAGCTAAGATGTATGACAATATTCTTTATCTTGATTATGCCACTATAGAAGAATATATGTTTGACCGTTTTTATTATGATGAAAATGATAATAAATTGTTATATACAACCGCAACTGATATTGTCAGCATTCCAATTGGAGAAACTTCATATTTTATCTCCGACACTCCTTATGATGAGGGTTATGTTCTTGTTCGTAAAGAAAATGATACTCTTTATATTGCTCTTGACTATATGAAAAAGTATGTTGCATTTTCATATGAGCTCTATGACGGTACGCCTTATCATATGGATCTATCTTTTGCATGGAGCACGAATAAACTTGCTGATGTAACCAAAGATAACCATATACGAGTTCTTGGCGGTATCAAGAGCCCTATTCTCGAAGATGTGAAAAAAGGTGATACTGTTATAATATTGAATCAAATGGATGAGTGGAGCGAAGTAAGAACCGCTAACGGTTATATTGGTTATATTGAAAATAAACGCTTGAAAAATTATCGTGAACAACCAGAAGCGGCGGCAGCGTCTGTTGCAGAAGAGGTATATCCAAATATTACTAAGGATTACCCAATTAATCTTATATGGCATCAGGTGACAAATGAAACTGCAAATGAAAGTATGCAGGATTTGATGGCGAACACAAACGGTGTCACCACCATTTCTCCTACTTGGTTTTCTTTAAATGATAATGAAGGAAACTTTAGCTCTCTTGCAAGTAAGTCTTATGTCGATCAAGCTCATGCAATGGGCATAGAGGTCTGGGCTTTAATAGATGATTTCACAAACACTGTGGATACTTTTGAGATTTTTTCTCACTCCTCCAAAAGAGCATACTTAATTGAACAACTAATCAATACTGCTACAGAATATAACTTAGATGGACTAAACATTGACTTTGAGTTGATAGCTAGCGAGACCGGTCCACACTATGTACAGTTTTTAAGAGAACTGTCTATCCAATGTCGAAAGAGCAATCTCGTCTTATCCGTTGATAATTATGTTCCACGTGAATATACAGCTCACTATAACCGTGCAGAACAAGGTCGTGTGGTTGATTATGTGATTATAATGGGATACGATGAACACTATAGTGGTTCTACTGAAAGCGGATCAGTTGCTTCTCTAAGCTTTGTTAAGGAAGGCATCGAACAGACCCTTCAAGTTGTTCCAGCAGAAAAAATTATTAATGCATTGCCTTATTATACTAGAATATGGATTGAGACGCCAAAAACTGAGGATGAAATAGCAGCAGAGGACCCTGATAGTGATTTTATTCCTTATAACTTAAGTAGCGAAGCTATTTCTATGCAGGGGGCTATTGATGCCGTATCTAATGCTGGTGTGACGTCAACTTGGAATGAAGAAACTGCACAAAACTATGCTGAATATGAGCGTGATGGTTCAAAATACAGAGTATGGCTAGAGGATGATGATTCTATTACTGCAAAAATGGAAGCCATACAAAGTTATGACCTTGCTGGCATTGCTGGTTGGAAACTAGGACTTCAAAAAGATAGTATTTGGTCTATTATATCTTCCTACTTGCATCAATAAGCAATGCAAACAGTACTACTACTTGTCTGGAACATAAACTTGTACTGTGTTCACAAATAAGATATACTATAGTTAAGAAATCATATAAAGGAGTAATCCTATGAGTGGTAAAATTCATTCAATTGAAAGTTTTGGTACTGTGGATGGGCCTGGCGTTCGCTATGTCATTTTTTTTCAAGGATGTCCAATGCGCTGTCTCTATTGTCATAATCCAGACACTTGGCCCATGACTGGCGGAACTGAAATGACTGCAATTGAAATTATTGAAGATTTTGAGAAAAAACGCGGCTTTTATAAGGGTGGTGGTATTACCGCGACCGGCGGAGAGCCATTAGTGCAAATTGATTTTCTTATTGAACTATTTGAAGAGGCCAAAAGACATCATATTCATACTTGTATTGATACTTCCGGAATTGTCTATAAAGATGAAAATACGGAATTAATCAGAAAACTTGATCGTCTTATGAAAATTACTGACTTGATTATGTTAGATATTAAACATATTGATCCTATCAAACATATAGAATTGACATCGCAACCAAATGATGGGATTCTTGCTTTTGCAAAATATATCGATAACCGTGGTGTTAATATTTGGATCCGTCATGTAGTTGTCCCTGGAATCACCGATGATGATAAATATCTTTACGATTTAGGCTATTTTATTGGAGGTTTATCTAACCTAAAAGCTTTGGATGTTTTACCCTATCATACTATGGGAAAGGTAAAATATGAGAGTCTTGGTATGGTTTATCCTCTTGGAGATACTCCAGCTATGGATAAAGATATTCTACTTGAAAAGAAAAAAGTGATTCTGAAAGGCATTAAAGCTCGACGCAAGGATTTGAAAATTTCTGTAAAACAAAGTTCTTCTTAATAATTTTGCTTGTATATTCTACAAATTTATATTAAAATAGATTTCAGACATTTAAACTATGTAAGGAGGATATTATTATGGCATATGTAATTAATGATTCGTGCGTAAGTTGCGGTGCTTGTGAAAGTTCTTGTCCCGTAAGCGCAATTTCTGCAGGCGATAGCAAATATGAAATTGACCCTAATATGTGTATTGATTGCGGAACATGTGTGGAAACTTGTCCTACAGGCTCTATTGAGTCCGAGTAGATTGATAAAGGCATTGCGAATGATAAAAGACACCCTCATGGGTGTCTTTTATCATTCACAATGTAATTTTATTAATTGCATAATAAAGTTTTATTTTCTCTCCATATTTGCAAATTTCGTATAGTCTGCGAGCCAAACAAGTTCTACAGTACCAATAGGACCGTTTCTTTGTTTTGCAATAATGACTTCGGCTATATTTTTCTTCTCTGTGTCTTTATTATAATAATCATCCCGATATAAAAACATAACAACATCTGCATCTTGCTCAATCGCACCCGATTCACGCAAATCAGAAAGCATTGGCCTATGATCCGGTCTTTGCTCGACAGCACGCGACAGCTGTGATAATGCTATAATAGGTACATTTAATTCTCTTGCCAATGATTTTAGAGATCTTGAGATTTCAGAAATCTCCTGTTGTCTGGAATCTACATGTCCACTACCTGACATTAATTGTAAATAATCAATAACAATCACTTTTAAATCATGCTCCAACTTATACTTTCTGCACTTTGACCGCAATTCTGAGATTGAAATGCCCGGCGTATCATCAATTACCAAATGAGAATTTGCTATTGAGCCTGCACCTAATACAATACTATCCCATTCAGAATCGGATAAATTACCAGTACGAATTGATTGAGAATTCACTTTAGATTCTAATGATAGAAGACGATTAATTAATTGTTCCTTTGACATCTCCAAACTAAAAATTGCAGCAGAAATATTTTGCTTAAAACATATATATTGTGCAATATTAAGTGCAAATGCTGTTTTTCCCATAGAAGGTCTTGCAGCTATTAATATCAAATCTGAAGGCTGTAATCCCGCCATTTTATAATCTAAGTCTGCAAATCCAGTAGCAATACCAGTCACATTCCCCTTCGTTTGTGATGCAATATTAATACGTTCAAGTGCATTAATAACCACTTCATTAATTGGTGTAAAGTCTCCCGTATTTCTACGCTGTACAATATCAAAAATCCTTTTTTCTGTATCCTCGAGTATAAATTCAACACTTTCTTTTCCTGTATAACATGTATTTGCAATATCTTCATTTGTTCTTATTAAACGCCTCAATAATGCTTTTTCTGCAACAATATTTGCATAGTATTTTGCATTTGCAGATGTAGGAACAGCCGTAACCAAATCTCTAACAAATTCCATACTACTAATTTCTGGCGATACGTCCTTTTCCTTTAGTCGATTTTGTAAAGTAACCAAATCAACCGGTTTACCACCATTATAAAGTTCTACCATTGCCTCAAATAATACACCATACTGTTTTCCGTAAAAATCATCCGCATGAATCGTCTCTGAGGCTATCAGAATTGCCTCTTTATCCATCAGCATTGCACCAATAACAGACTGTTCTGCTTCTATACTATGAGGTAATATTCTCTTAAGCAGTGCCTCATCCATAGAGAGACCCCCTTTATGTATTTACGCATTAATTGCGCTAAAGTATTATTGTTCCTGTACAGTGACCTTAAGCTCAGCAGTAACCTTTTGATGTAGTTTGATGGGAACAACATGTATACCAAAGCTCTTGATTGGCTCTGCAAGCAACATTTTTTTCTTATCAATTTCAAGATTATGTTGTTCTAGAACTTCTTTTGCAATCTCCTTTGTCGATACTGAACCAAAAACTTTACCACCTTCGCCAGCTTTCATCTTTACAATTACCTCAATTGCCTCAATTGTTTCCGCCAATTTTTGTGCTGCTTTATACTTGTCTTCTGCAACTTTATCATCATTAGCCTTTTGCAATTTCAAATCATTAAGATTTTTGTTTGTAGCCTCTACACCATATTTTTTGGGTAATATAAAGTTCTTCGCGTATCCGTCGTTGACAGTTACCATATCGCCTTTTTTACCTAGTGCTTTAACATCCTGTAATAATATAACCTGCATCTATATCGCTCCTTCTTCTTGCATCTGTTTTAATGTATTTGTAAGCATCAGCATTGCTTCATCCAAAGATACTCCTAGAATTTGTGCACCCGCTATATTCATATGGCCGCCGCCACCCATTTTTTCCATAATGATTTGAACATTGATCTCATCAATTGAACGTGCACTAATATAAATTTTTCCATTATAATCTGTTAATACAAATGAAGCTTTAATTCCATTAATATTTAGCAATTCATTTGCCGCTTGTGCCCCTACAATAGTAGGACTTTCTATCCCTTCACTTGCAAACTTTGATATCGCAAATGCATTGAAAAAAACTTCAGCATGCCGAACTGCTTCAGCACGCGCCTTGTAGTCTGACATATCATTTCTAAATAATTTCCGGACTCTTGTTACATCTGCTCCATTCCTTCTAAGATATGCCGCTGCCTCAAAAGTTCTTACTCCTGTTTTCGTCATGAAATTATTAGTATCTATCATAATTCCCGAATAAATACAATCCGCTTCTATAGGCTTTAATTTTACGTTATCGCTTATATATTGTAAAATTTCAGCGACCATCTCGGAAGCAGAAGATGCATAAGGCTCAATATAGGACAAGGTCGCTTTCTCAATTTTTTCTGTACCTTGTCGATGATGATCAAGTACAACAATTGTCTGACACATATCAATCAACTCTTTACACTCTGTAAAGCTAGGTTTATTTACATCAACAACAATTAGTACCGTGTTAGCATCCACTAAATTAATGGCTTCATCGCTTGTAACAAACATATCCTTCTCATACTCGGTGGCATCCCCAAAACTATCAATTAATGATCTAATAGACGTAGTAATTTCATTAACAACTATATATGACTTTTTCCCAAATGTCTTTGCAGCTCGAAAAACACCTATTGCAGCACCAAAAGAATCTACATCGACAATTTTATGTCCCATGACAATAATTTTATCTTTACTCTCAATAATTTCCTTTAATGCGTGGGCTTTAACACGAGCTTTTACCCTCGTATTCTTTTCCATTTTCTGACTCATACCACCGAAAAATGTTATTTCATCAGGTTTTTTTATCACTGCCTGGTCTCCGCCACGTCCTAATGCTAAATCAATTGAATTTCTCGCATAATCATAATTCTGTAAATATGTTGGAGCATCAACTCCAATTCCTACACTTAATGTGACCGCCATTTCGTTACCAATATTAACTGTTTTTACATCTTCTAATAATTCAAATCTATCTTCTACAATTGCTTTAATTTGCTTTTTTTGAATGATAAGAAAGTACTTATCCTTCTCTACTTTCTTAACCAGTCCGTCAATTATCGAAAAATATTTATTTATTTTTCTGTCAATGAGTGCCACCAATAAAGAACGTCTTACTTCCTCAACACTCTCAAGTGCCTCATCATAATTATCAATGTAGATTAAACCTACTGCCAGTTTCTGCTCATCGTTCTCACGCGCATACCGATTGATTTCCGTTTCATCAAAAAGAAAAATGGCAATCAAATAACTATTATCATCAAATGTATTAACTACCGCTGTATCTACCATCTCTCGCATGGATACCTTTCGCATGCTAATACGATAATCTTTCTCTTCATTCATGATAAACAATTCTGTCTCAGCTTCATTAGAAGGTAAATCTTCCTTGTGTATTTCAGGCAATAATATAGTAATGGATTTCCTGTATCCCTTTTTAATATGAAATTTTGTCTCAAAAGCTTCATTTGTCCAAATTATTTTGCCGCCATCATCAAGAAGAGCATATGGTATCTCTAAAGAGCGGAGCAATTGCCGCTGCACTTGCCCATATTGTGTTGCAAAATCAATCAATTCATTTAATACTAATGTACGATTTTTAAAATAAAGTAATAGCGATACACTCAAAAACAGCACCGTAAAACATGTGAGTACGGCACCAGCTGCAAAATCAACAAAAAGTATGTATATATTAACAACTATCATCGTCAGACTTAACCAAATAGGCCATTGCAGATATGATTTCAGTTGTCCTTTAAACTTTATTTTTCTCGCCATATTTTACTCCCGCTATCGCACTTTTTCTCTCGACAAATAACATTATAACATTTATTAAATGGGTGTACAAGTAACAGCAATAAAAAAGGACCGATAATATCGGTCCTTTTAAAGATACTGCCTATTTAACAAATATACCAGCAGCAATCAATTTTAATCTTAATTCCTGATAAAGAGTTGCTCTTGCTGCTTCTGCTGCTGCCGCCTGTACCTTCACTGCTGCCTGTGACGCTTGAAATGATGCCAGGTTTGTCTTATACAATTCCTGTCTTGCTGCCTCTGCTGCTGCTGCCTGCATCTTTACTGCTTCCTGTGATGCCTGGAATGCTGCCAGGTTTGTCTTATACAATTCCTGTCTTGCTGCTTCTGCTGCTGCTGCCTGCATCTTTACTGCTTCTTGTGATGCCTGGAATGCTGCTAAGTTGCTAGCATATAATGCCTGTCTTGCTGCTTCTGCTGCTGCTGCCTGCATCTTTACTGCTGCCTGTGATGCCTGGAATGCTGCTAAATTACTAGCAAATAGTGCCTGTCTTGCTGCTTCTGCTGCTGCTGCCTGTACCTTCACTGCTTCCTGTGATGCACTAAATGCTGCAAGATTTGCTTTATATACTTCTTGTCTTGCCGCTTCTGCTGCTGCTGCCTGTACCTTCACTGCTTCCTGTGATGCGTTAAATGCCGCAAGATTTGACTTATATAGTTCCTGTCTTGCCGCTTCCTGCTGTGCTGCCAGTGCCTTCACTTGTACTTCAACTGCTGCCTGTGACGCTTTAACCTCTGCCTCAGTTATAGCATAAGCCTTTGAAGGAACAGCCAGTGAAACTGCTACGCCAAGTGCTAAACTCAAAACACCAACCATCACTTTTCTTACTGAAATGCTCATATGAATTCCCTCCTTATAAAATGTGATTCGCTTTCATTCTAATACACCTTATTACAAATTGCAACCAATTTATTCTATATTATGTCATATTTTACTCGGATTTTTCTTTGTTTTTTCAAATATCTGATGGAACCCCTAAACAATAATATATAAGCTATAACTATTAGTAAAGGAGGGCGCTTCATGAACAAACCGTCTCACATACGACTGTCTGGCTATTTAATACAAAATACCCTATTGGCAAGGTATTCTTTCTTCGTTAAGCTTGGGAGTATTCTTCCTGATTTACTTTTCTTTACCTACATTACCGGTCATCGATATGAAGAAACTATTGAATGGTTCTCTGCTTCAACAGCACGCCTACTTACACATGGTCGTCTTCATGCCTTGTCTGCTCTTCATCTCGGATATTTGCTTCATTATGCTGCAGATTATTTCACTCTTCCACATAATAGTACCTATACTGAAGGACTATGGAAGCACCTTCTATATGAAAAAGAATTGGAAACCTATTTAGAATTTTTTTTATCAATACCAGAAAATCAAAGAACTATTAATATTTCTTTTCTCAATTCAACCGAACAAATACGCCATAGTTATACGGAGCAGTCACCCTCGTTTGAAAGTGATCTTTCGCATACTCTTTCTCTTGGACAAAAAATCTGCTTCTCTTTTATATACTCCTTACTAATTCAAACAGAATCAGCTCCAGACTATATTCCTGAACTGCAGTTTGTTCTAAGGAGGAACGCTTGACCTGAATTGCTGTTTTTATAATAACTTTGGCTCAGAATCAGCTTATACTTTAGTGGGGGCAATATACAAAAACCGCCACTAATTTAATAGTGACGGTTTCTACTTATAAGCAAATACTCATAAAATAAAAATCTAATCTAATGTATATGGCATCAATGCAACATGACGTGCTCTCTTAATTGCTACAGTGAGTGCTCTTTGATGCTTTGCACAGTTACCTGTTATTCTTCTAGGGAGAATTTTTCCTCTCTCAGATATATATCTTTTTAACTTATTTACATCCTTATAATCAATTGCACTATCTTTTCCGCAGAATACACATACTTTCTTTCTTCTGTGCATTCCCATGCCTCTTCTCCTCATTGGAGAATCGCCTCTATCACCTGATGGTTTATTATAAGCCATTTCTTTTACCTCCTGTTTGAAATTATTCGATTCAGTCCATTTTTAATACTTAGTTAAACGGCAATTCTTCATCAATTCCATCAGGAATATTCATAAATCCGTCGCCTATTGGTGTAGTCGTTTCAGGTTTTGATACCGCTGTATAAGCTCCATCACTTGCATTTGCTTTACTCTCAGCAAATTCCTGATCTTCGATGATTACATCTGTAGTATAAACTTTAACGCCGTCTTTATTTGTATAACTGCCGGTTTGAAGTCTGCCTGAAACAGCAATCTTTGTTCCCCTTCTAAGATATTTTTCTGCAAACTCTGCACCTTTACCAAAAACAACACAATTAATAAAGTCTGCTGTTTGCTCATCACCGTCTCTCTTGAAACGTCTATCTACTGCTAATGAATATCTAGCAATTGTAGTCTGGCTATCACCAGTTGAATATCTTACTTCCGGATCTTTTGTCAACCTTCCCATTAAGATTACTTTATTCATACCTGTCTCTCTCTTTCTAATTATGCCTCTTGTCTAACGCATAAATATCTGATGACATTCTCCATAATGCG
Organism: uncultured Lachnospiraceae bacterium; assembly: GCA_964483155.1. Lineage (GTDB taxonomy): Bacteria > Bacillota > Clostridia > Lachnospirales > Lachnospiraceae > JAAYYM01. Next base: position 19,007 of record CAZAAC010000014.1, read on the forward strand.
TACTCGATTTTCGATTTCAGCTGGAGCTGTTGCTTCAGCGTCAAATTGAATAAAATAATAGTAGCCTTCTTTCATTTTCTGAATTTCATAAGCTAATCTTTTCTTACCCCATTCATCCATGTTTGCTACTGTTCCGCCAAAACGAGTAATATATCCTTTGATTCTCTCAATTACGGCGAGTCTTTCTTCATCTTCGATTTTTGCATTAAGAACAATGGCTAATTCGTATTTGTTCATGCTGGTTACCTCCTTATGGTCTCTGGCCCTTTAACATTGTAAAGAGCAAGGAATAGTGGCCGATACATTATAATGTATCATACCTATTTCAATATATCACGAGCGTTCATAATAGCACAATTTCTTCCTTAATTCAAGTCTTTTTGTACAATTCCTTAGTGTTTTTCTCCACAAGTTTCCTGGGAACCATGATTTGGTGTTCACAGCCTTTACACTTAAGTCTAAAATCAGCTCCAACCCTTAAGATTTCCCATTCATAGCTTCCACATGGATGCTTCTTTTTTAGTTTTACAATATCACCTATCTGATAATCCATAAATAACCCTTCAACAAATTTTTATTTTAAGTAACACTATATTATTATCTGCTTCATGATTTCACCAATGCTTCCATGTATTAACAAATCTGCCTTTTCATCCATGGTTGTACTGGATTTATTTATCAATATTAACTTACTACCATAGTAATAGTCTATTAGCCCCGCTGCAGGATAAACAGCAAGTGATGTTCCCCCTATTATGAGTATGTCAGCTTCCTTAATATAACCAATTGATTTTTGTACAATTCTTTGATCTAAGCCCTCTTCATAAAGTACAACATCAGGCTTGATTTTACCGCCGCATTCACAAGTCGGTACTTTATCTGCATTAATTATATCCTCTAGCCCATAAAATTTCCCGCATTTTTGACAATAATTTCGTAAAACAGAACCATGTAATTCCAAAACGTTTTTATTACCTGCTGCTTGATGAAGTCCGTCAATATTCTGTGTTATAATTGCTTTTAACTTTCCTGCTTCTTCAAGTTCTGCCAACTTAAGATGCGCCGCATTTGGTTTCGCTTTATTAAATATCATTTTTTTTCGATAAAAATTGTAGAATTCTTCAGTTCTATTTAAATAAAAAGTATGACTAAGTATTGTCTCGGGGGGAAATTCATATTCTTGATGATATAATCCGTCTACGCTTCGAAAATCTGGTATTCCACTTTCAGTAGAAACGCCTGCGCCTCCAAAAAAAACTATATTGTCACTACTCTCAATCCACTGTTGCAGTATCTGTATCTCATCCAATGAAATCCCTCCATTTCCTGAGCATCTTTTGGATTATCTAATGATTCCTATTTGCATTTCTGCTTTAGATACTTTAACTCCACTCTGATTACGAATAACTGCTTTAACAGTTATCATCTGAAAAGTGTCGTTTTTATCCGTTACACTACCTTCTATCATAAGTGTATCTCCTATATATACTGGTTTTAAAAATTTACTGTTTACATGATGAATTAAGCTATACTTTCCAGGCAAATAAACACCTGCTAATGTAGAATAATAGGCGGCAGTAAGCATTCCAAAAACAACACAGCCATCGTATCCATTTTTTGATGCATATATAGCATCTTCATGCAATGGATTAATATCACCGGTGATAAAACGAAAGGCATCTTGATTTTCTTTTGTCACAGTAACGCTAAAGCTTTCTTTTTGTCCTATTTCTATTTCATGAAAGGTATACTGGTTCATAATTGCTGCTCCATCTTTTTCATAATTAAATCAATCATTCCACCAACATTTTCAAGCTTATTCACTTCCTTTATATCAAACTTCATATGAAACTCTTTTTCCATAGCAACAATAAGACTAATATGCTCTAAGGAATCCCAATCTTCAATATCTTCAGAATTAGTTGTGTCCGTTATAATCAAATCCTCATCAAATACATCTCTAAATATTTCCTGTACCATGTCTGCTATTTCTTGTCTGGTCATGTTTTTTTCCTCACGTTTTTTATATTTTAGAATAATTTCAGCAAATCTGCTTCTTTTAATTTCTCTATAACAGGTATAATATCCTCTGTGGGTGCCTCAATAATGTTACTTAAGTCTAGCAAATCATTTTTACCATCTGCATAAGCCACCACATTCTTCACTATCTGGGCTTCTACCTGCAAAGAAGTATCTTTTCCACTCATTGTGGGAATGAGCCCCCTTTTTCCCAAAAATGGTTCTCCAAGACAAGTGACCTGATACTTTTCATTATGTTCCAATGCTTCAATACACTTTATCATTACATCATAACTGCCTTGAAACCCCTCAGCAGATATCAGCGATAAATCATCTGCAGAAGTATGATATTCTGGATATACATGATATTTTGAACGGCAAAAACAAACCACCGGCAAATCAACACCGGGTGCCTGATATTGTCTTTCATCAGACCCTCTTTTTAAAAATGAATATTCCAAATAGGCTGGATCATGATACCTTAATACATTCTTCATCACTTTATCTGCCAGTGTATTACCATAGCGTGACTTAACTAGAGAATAGGCTCTATTATCTCCAACACATGTAATATTAAATCCTGCAATTATATTCTTCTTCATACTATCCAAATGATCACTCAAATATGCAAGCGCACCAATTGTTTCAGGAACAAGAATAATACGATAAGTATACTTTCGTTCTTGTAATTTCTGAATATAATTTGCTAAATATATAACAAGTGCTGGTCCTGAACATTCATTATTTGCCATCGAAGGATGACAAATATATGTTGAGAAAAAGATTTCCTCCTCTGTCGTACCCGGAATAATAATCTCACCATAAGTAAGGCATCCATCTTTTAGAGCAGATGCAATCACCGCATGATATTTCCCATTTACCAAACTATTTTTTTGATTCTGTGACATACAAAAGCCCCAGCGCTCCTTATAATATGAAGTCATATAAGGAATCAAATCAGGCTGTTTCGGCAACGTATGGATATGTTCTAACAAATCTGGTAGTTCCATCCACTGATCTATGGGAGTTGAATACCCGAGTATATGTAGGTTATTCTTCTTAAAATCAACGATACGGTTTCCTGCCTCATCTTCTATATAAGCATCCCAGATGTTCCATTCTTTGGGAATCGTCCAGTCAAAGGCCTGTGTTCCTGTAGGAACTTCACATATTTTTATCTCAGAATAGTATTTTTTCAGAATATGAAACGTCTCACGTACTCCATTGCCTGTAATACTACGGCAAATAGGAAACAACTCTTTTGCAAGTGCATACATGCCTTTCCCTTGTTCCAGCATTTTCATTCTCCCTCATTTGTCTACTTCTATTGCCCTATATAGGTGCTAATCTTGCGACTGCGATTATTTGCTATATCCTCTGCAATAATAGGGTAAGCTCCCGACAACTCAATCATTTTATAATCAATTTCATTCACTTTATATCGCTTCGATACGCCCGCTTTTATAAAATCATCTTCAAGCGGATATATTGTAATAAACACATCCATATCCAAATTTCGAACATTCATAGAATATGTGGCTTGTTTCGTCTCTCCAAATTCATCTGTATAATCTGCTGTGAAATCTTTCAAATACCGATAAGATATTCCCACCTGCTCCTCTACGTAATGCACATATACAAACGAATGCTGACAATCTTTATCAATCAACAAGTTTTTGAAATGATGCTCTGTTACATAGGCAAATGGAGAATCCTTTCCAAAGGAACTTTTATTGTTCATGGCGCACAGCTCATCCTGTCCTTTGCCCCACACAGCAAAAGAATAAATGGGATGCTTTGTTCTCTTAAAATCACTTCTTTTAAGAGCAATTTTTCCAATAGAACCTGTTTTACATGGCGTCTTAAAATAGTCAAATGCTTTCCCTTTACAAAAATCCCAGTTAAAGGTAGGAATTACGATAGTACCTTTTTGTCCAATTATCTTTATCATACTGTCAATTAATATATTTAAATCTGTATCATCACCATTTTCCATACAGCTATACAAGAGCTGTTTCACATCTGATGTAATAAAGAGATTGTCCCCTTCCGTAATCGGAAACTGCTTCATGATATCTTTCATTTTAATGTATTCCGACATTTTGCCTCCAAATGAATTTAGAAATATTATTTATCATATATCTAGATAAATATATCATTTTGTTCTTTTTTATGCAACTAGCTCGTTTCTTTTATAGAGGAAATGCCTGCATCTACGATTATGACAACGGATGCAGGCATATTATAAAGAAAATGAAAATACTAGTTATTGTTTAACAAAATGGATTCTCTGATTTATATTTCATATCTTTTGGCTGGTTAAATCCGATTTCTTCTAATTCAACACCAATATATTTATATACTTCAAAAAGAGATTTTCCGTAATGGCCAAATGCAACAGCTCCATGGTGAGGATAATTTCCTTCAATCAGTACGTGACGATAGAAGCGCCCCATTTCAGGAATTGCAAACACACCAATACTACCAAATGATCTTGTCGCTACTGGAAGAACTTCTCCGTGCGCAATATAGCCACGCAGTACTGAGTCTGCAGTGCTCTGCAATCTGAAAAATGTAATATCTCCCGGTATGATATCGCCTTCAAGGGTTCCCTGTGTTACTTCTTCTGGAAGGTTTCTTGCCATAATCATTTGATACTTCATGCTACACGCTGAAAGCTTTCTAGAACATGTATTTCCACAATGAAATCCCATGAAGGTATCTTTGTGGGTATAATCGGTTTTTCCTGCAATAGATTCTTTATACATATCTGCTGGGACAGAGTTATTAATATCAAGTAATGTAACAACATCATCACTGACTGCAGTTCCAATAAACTCGGAAAGACATCCATATATATCTACTTCACAAGATACTGGAATGCCCATACCTGCTAGGCGGCTATTAACATAACATGGCACAAAACCAAATTGTGTCTGGAATGCTGGCCAACATTTTCCTGCAATTGCAACATACTTTCTGTATCCTTTATGTGCTTCTACCCAATCAAGAAGCGTCAATTCGTACTGCGCTAATTTAGGGAGTACTTCTGGTTTCATATTGCCTGCTCCAAGTTCCTCTTCCATTTCTTTTACCTTAGCAGGGATGCGAGAATCTCCGTCATGCTTTTTAAATGCTTCAAATAAATCAAGTTCCGAATTTTCTTCAATTTCAATACCCAGATTATAAAGTTGTTTTATTGGCGCATTACATGCAAGAAAGTTTAGTGGTCTAGGGCCAAAGCTTATAATCTTTAAATCAGAAATACCAACAATCGCACGCGCAATAGGAACAAACTCGTTGATCATATCTGCACACTCTTCTGCTGTTCCGACAGGATACTCAGGAATATATGCCTTAATATTACGAAGCTTTAAATTATAGCTTGCATTTAGCATACCACAATATGCATCTCCACGTCCGCCTACAAGATTGTCCTGTGACTCCTCTGCAGCTGCCACAAACATAGATGGTCCTTCAAAGTGCTTTGCGAGTAAGGTCTCTGAAATTTCAGGACCAAAATTACCAAGATATACACAAATTGCATTACATCCTGCTTTTTTTACATCCTCGAGTGCCTGCACCATATGAATTTCACTTTCAACGATGCAAATTGGGCACTCATAAATGTCAGAAAGATCATATTTTGCTTTATAAGCTGCAACAAGTGCCTTTCTTCTGTTTACAGATAATTCTTCTGGGAAGCAATCTCTGCTGACTGCTACAATACCAATTTTCACTTTAGGTAAATTATTCATTTTGTTATCCTCCTGTTTTATATTGCTTTATTATTTAATGTTCTTAATGAACAAAAATTCACTTCCTTTATACCGATAAGTTTTCTCCAACCAGTCCGTTAAAAGCACCTTCAATTGCAGCATCTGGATGACCAATCAGCCACTTATTTCTAGCAAACAACAGTTTATCTTCCGGTGTTTTGTTATTTATTTTATTAAGTTCAGTATTTGTACCTTTTGGAAGCACTACTACTACTCTGAATTTATTTTCACCCACATTGCATGGTGCATAATGAAGCGTTGTTGCGTAACATTCCACAGCAGTTCCCGCAGGAATCAAAAATGCTTCCATTTTAGAAGTATCATAATTTCCCTCTTCTGTAATATCCTGCTCTGATCCCCAAATCATAATTGCATCTGTTACCGCTATATTAATTTCAGAATCCCTATGGTACTCAACTGCATTAAGCATATGATTATTTCCATTGCAATAGCCAATCTGAATCGGCATTCCGCCGTAAAGACTTTCTGCTATAAATGCTGCCTCAGGACATTCTTCAAGCTCAGGTACAGATGCCACATATACGACATTATCTGGACAAGGTGTGTCACCCATTTTCTCCATGATATTGCTAAAATCTATTCCCTCTATTACTTTTCCATATTTACGAAAAGAAGGATCTATTACTTTTTTTACTTGCATAAATTGTAACTCCTTTCAAATGTGAAAAATCATTTGTTTATTCATTAAACTAATGTAAGTATAAGATACCACTTGTATGGTATTTGGTCAAGTGTTTTAAGAATTATTATTAAGATTTAAGACCTTTTAAAACGAACGGCAGCAGCATCCACAAAGCAAATTCATACAACAAAATTCCAAGCACAAATTAGTGTTCAATGAACTACGCCCGTAACTTGAGCCTTTCTCACGATACCATGAACTACCTTGCTGCAATTTACTAAGGAGTAGCTGATACTCTAAATTATACGGTTCTAATGCAACTGCTTTTTGTGCATGGTCAAATGCTGTTGTATTGTTTCCAATACCTGCATTTGCAACTGCACTATAATAGTACCATCTGGCACTTTGATCAGTAGTTCCCATATGATTTAAAATATTTAATGCCTCCTGATAGTAACCGGCATTTATATAATCTCGAGCCGCTTGCATATCAACAGAGTCTTCTCTATATCCAGCATTTGTCCTATCAGTATTCCATTGCTGTCCAAATCCAAACGAAGAAGTTCCTCTTTCTCTCATCGCCACAATTTGTTGGTATGCTTCCTGCACTTCCTTAAATTTTTCTTCTGCCTGTTCCTGATGTTCTAGATTAGCATCTGGATGATATTTCTTGCTGAGTGACCTGTAAGCTTTTTTTATTTCATCATCTGTTGCGCTAGAAACCACACCAAGAACTCTATAGGGATCCGTTATCATTTTTTCGCCTCTTCTTTATGTCTCTTTATCTTTACCGCTTCGTATTTGCTCCATACCCCAGCATATATTATATTTCTCAGTATCTCAGCATCTTGTACTATCGGCAATTTTTCAAATGCATGTGCACAGTCTGACATCATCAATATCAAAATATCCTCTACTCTTTTTTCAAATATTTCTGTGGTTTCATTCTGATAAAACTGCTTCCATGGATTATAGTTATTTGTCATAGTATCATTCTTCACATCTTCAAAAGCATCCATCAAATATATGAACTTCCCCATAAAAAATCCCATTCTTCGCAAATCCGGTTCCCAAATATCCCTTTTCCAAACAAATAGCTCAGCCAGCATTGTACCTGTTAGCCCTGCTGTCAGATCGACGTTCTCTTCGTTTTTCGCTTCACATGAAGCTAGCTCTTTTACATATATCTCAATTGCCTTGGCTTTCTCCGGATAACGCTCCTGCACTGCATTAAAATATTTTTTAATTCCCCTTGCCAGCATTCTGCTTTTTCTGTTCTTATCATCCTTCCAATCATCCATTAAATTGTAATAGGATAATAAAATCCCCATATCAGCTGCGTATTCACTAATAGAATTCAAGTACATCTGGTGTAGCTTCATTGGATGCAACACACAGATATGACTTTCTTTCCTTAGATTTGGCTCATACAGCCCATTCAATAAAATCATCAAAAAAATCATATCATAACTGAGCGTTGCTTGGCCTCTGATTCCGTAACGTTCCTTAAGTGCTCTACATAACCCACAATAATAAGCTCTGTAACGCTTGTAGTCATTTATTTGCAGCTCCTGCTGATTAACAACAATATATCCAAACATATTTATCCCTCCAGTTAAGTTTTCTTCTCAAACTCAAATCTGCATTTAGGACAAGTAATTCTGATTTTCCCTTTACCTCTAGGCACGCGTATATCTTGATTACATTTTGGACACCTATAGAATTTATGTGTTTTATACTCCATGACATGCATTTTTTTATGTTTAAAAAATTTTTTTACTTTTCCAGTCACTCTAAAATATGCTTCATTCTCTGCATATCTCTTTGGAATATTTTTTGAAAACATACGAATATAAGTATATATTATCAAAACCAGTCCGATACTATTTAGCACAATATTGTGAATGAACATTGAAATAATAACCAAAACTAATGCCACTCCCAAAATGAACCTCGACAATGCATCAAAACCATATCTTCCTATCATAAAGTCTTGCAATTTTTTTCGCATAAAACTCCTTCTTCCTGCAACGAATACTACTTCTACTCAGAACAATCAATCACATCTCTATTAGTTATACAATAAAAACTCTACCTCTATTTGCAGAATAACTGTTTACATTATATTTTAATTTCTCAAAACATTCAACCTATTAAAAGAACACGTTATTACAATTGCAATCACAATATACAACAATAATATATAAAGTTTTTTTTAATTTATGAAATAGTTTACTTATTAAACTAATTATATTATAATCAAATCAAGCTCTTATAAGGAAGGATGCATATTATGGTTACTGGAAGTAAGGAGTTGATTAGGGATATCAATTCACGCCTTGTTCTTGAAACAATACTAAATGAAGAACCGATTTCGCGAGCTGCAATCGCTTGTAAGCTGGGTCTTACAAAGGCTACTATTTCTGCGATTGTAAGCAATTTGTTAGAACAGAATTTAGTGAAAGAAATTGGCAGTGATGATACTTCACTAGGTCGCAAACCTATTTTATTAAGTTTTTGTAAAGAATCTGGGCATATTATTTCCATTGATTTAGGTGTTGATACTATTTATATTCTTACTTCTGATTTAAAAGCTACAAATTGTAGTCTTAAACAATATCCTAATAAAAATAACGGTAAATCTATATTATCCACATTAACTTCTATTATTAGCGATACCATTACCACGCTCCCACCTTCTATATTTGGTGTTGTTGGTATTTGTATTGCAATTCATGGTGTTGTTCATAATAATAAAGCCACTTTTACGCCCTATTATGCTTATGAAAACATTGCATTTTCTACCGAATTAGAAAACCACTTTAAAATACCTGTTTATCTTGAGAATGAAGCAAATCTTTCTATTATAAGCGAAAAAGTATTTTGTTATAATATGGCAAATATGATTGGTATTAGCGTTCATTCTGGCATTGGTATTGGTATTATTATCGAAAATAATTTGTACACGGGATATAATGGGAATGCTGGCGAATTTGGCCATTCTATTGTTGTAGCAAATGGTCGTCCCTGTCCATGTGGTAATGAGGGTTGTTTAGAACAATATGCCTCTGAACGAGCTATTTTGCGTGATTATGCTGCATCAAAAAGTCTTACTCATGTTACCATCGAGGAATTTATTTCAAAATGTAATATGAGAGATCCAGATGCACTTGCCATGCTCAGCCAGTTCATTAAATATATGTCTGTTGGTGTTAATAATCTTCTAAATGTATTTAATCCTGAAGTAATTGTTATTAATAGTTCTTTTACCATGTACCTGCCAAACGTTATTCCTCAAATCCAGGCTTCACTAAAAAACCGGATGAACAAGCATTGTAAACTTGTTTCCTCCGGTCTTCAAGATTCTTCCATATTAATGGGTGGAATTTGTATCTGTATTAAAACATTTCTCGGAATAGATTCACTAAAACTTGATATTACATCTGCCTAATATAAGCACTTTACGACAGGGTAGATCTTTTTAAATTGCTGATATTTTTCTTCATACTTTGCCACTAATTCTGGTTCTGGTTCCACCATCCCTACTACTTTAACAAGTTTTTTTGCTGCTTCTTCTACGGAAGTATACTCTCCACATGCAACAGCAGCTAAAATCGCTCCGCCATATCCTGGTCCTTCTTCAGATTCGATCTCTTCAACCCTAATCCCGAGAACATTTGCCATAATCTTCTTCCAAAGAGTGCTCTTAGCGCCACCACCACAAATTTTTGTTTTTTCTATCTTAAGACCAAGTGATTTTGCTATTTCAAAGGAATCTCTGATACCAAAAGCAACTCCCTCTAGTACTGCCTGTGTCATATCTGCTCGTGTTGTATCCATTGACATACCAATAAACATAGCCCTCGCATCCGGATTATTATGTGGAGAGCGTTCTCCCATTAAATAGGGCAGGAAAAATACATTATTTTCTCCAAGTTTCTGAATTTCAGCTTGCTCTTTTCCATACTCATTTGTTCCAATAATATCTTCCATCCACCACTTATTGCATGAAGCAGCACTCAGCATGCAGCCCATTAGATGATAGCTGCCATCTGCGTGTGCAAATGCATGTAATGCATTATTTTCATCGACACAGAATTTCTTGCTGGAGATAAAAATAGTGCCACTTGTTCCTAGTGAGATATTACACATACAATCACCGACTGTACCAGTTCCAATTGCCGCAGCCGCATTATCTCCTGCTCCTGCTACAATCTTCACGTCTTTCGGAAAGCCTAGTTTTTCAGCTACTTCTGGCAAAATAGGACCCACCACTTCATAGCTTTCAAATATCTTTGCTAACTGTTCTTCCCTAATGCCACAAATTTCTATCATCTCTTTAGACCAACACTTATTCTTCACATCAAGCAAAATCATTCCCGATGCATCTGATACATCTGTACAATGTACGCCTGACAATTTATAAGCTATATAATCCTTCGGAAGCATAATTTTTTCAATCTTTTTAAAATTCTCTGGTTCATTTTCTTTCATCCAAAGAAGTTTGGGTGCCGTAAAACCAGCAAAAGCAATATTTGCTGTATATTCTGATAGTTTATCTTTTCCTATGGTATTATTTAAGTATTCTGTTTCTTTTTTTGTTCTGCCATCATTCCACAAAATAGCAGGACGGATCACATTATCATCCTTATCAAGTACTACAAGCCCATGCATCTGACCGCCAAAGCTAATACCAGCTATCTGACTCTTTTCACACTCATTTGTTAATTCAATAAGTCCGCTTTCAGTCTGCTCCCACCAGTCTTCAGGTTTTTGCTGTGACCATCCTGGATGAGGGAATTCAAGCGGATACTCTCTTGTAACTATTTTTTTTATCATTCCATTCTGATCCATTAATAGTAATTTGACTGCGGATGTTCCTAAATCAACACCAATATATAACATGATCTTTCCTCCTTAAAATGTTGGCAACATATTTCAAATGTGCCTCTCTCTTATTAGTTCAGTGACTAAACAATCTGTTTTAAGATTACTATACTTATATTCTATTGTCAATTCATTTTTATGCTACAATTGCAATTACGTTATCTATTATATAGTTGCATAATATATTGCTTTTTTACTAAAATATTTCTATAATAAAGCAAAAGTGAAAGGAGAATGTTTTATGACAAAGAAGGATTTAGCAATTGCAAACCATAACCGTAAATATAACTGCTGCCAGTCTGTTGTTTGTTCTTTCAGTGATGAAATTGGTATAGATCCCACAATATTGTTTAAAGCCAGCGAAGGTTTTGGCCTTGGAATGGGCTGTGCAAATTGTACCTGTGGTGCTCTTTCAGGCGTCGTGATGTTAGCTGGATTAAAGAACAGTGATGGTAACTTAGTTACTCCCACTTCAAAAGCTACTACTTATCAACTTGTCGAGAAAATAGTTTCAGAGTTCGAAAAGAATGCCGGTTCTACAATCTGTAAAGAGCTGCAAGGGACTGAAAGCGGTATTCCTCTTTGCTCTTGCAATGATTGTATGATAATAGCTACAGAGCTTGCACAGACAGTGCTGGATTTATAAAAAGCAGTCTCTATTAAAAAATACAAAAATAGCTGGTCATGATTTGAACACCAGCTATTTTTTATTTATCACTTATTAGAATTTTACATCCGCTTCTATTGGTCTTACTCCACCAAGTTCTACACTTACTTCATCTGGTTGGGAAACTCCAACATAAAGTGTGAATTCTTTGCTGTCAAAAACACTATTTCCTTCCTCATCTACAGCTAGAAAGGCCTTTTCAGAAATCTTAATTATCACATTCTTTGTCTCTCCATTTTTCAAAGAAACTCTTTTGAATCCACATAAACTATAGTTTTTTACAGCATATTCTGACTTATCATTTCGAATGTATACCTGTATAACTTCATCTGTAACACAGTCACCAATATTACTCACATCTACTGCAATATCAACATTGAATTTTTTTGTATTATCAGCTTCTCCCAATTTTAACTCTTCTGGAACTATCACTTTTACGTTAGCCAGTTTTACCTTACTATATGTCAGTCCATACCCAAACGGATATTGTGCTTTTCCTTCCAGATAACGATAAGTTCTACCTTTCATTGCATAATCTTCAAATGCTGGCAACTTTTCTAGAGACTCATAAAATGTAACTGGTAATTTCCCAGAAGGCGAAGTCTTACCAAATAGTATATCTGAAACGGCGATACCCCCTTCTGCTCCTGGATACCATACTTGTAATATTGCATCTGCATGCTCCTTAGCAAAAGACAAATTCATCGCACTGCCTGTCATCATACATAAAATCACAGGTTTTCCTAACCCTACAACTTTTTCAAGCAAAGCCATTTGTGACGCTGGAAGATTAAGATCCACTTTATCTCCTGATTTATAAGCGTTTCCCTCATCCCCTTCTTCACCTTCTAAAGATTCATCAAGTCCAAGACATAAAATTACAAGATCTGAATGTTTAGCTACTGTTACTGCTTCTGAAAGTCTGTCATTTGGCTGTGCTAAATGCTCTGTTCTGTCTTTTGACAAATGACTTCCATCTGAATAATAGACTCTTACGCTATCATCAACAGCTTCTTGTATCCCTTCCAATATTGTCGTATATCTTGATGATGTTCCGTGATAGTTGGCAATTAATGCCGCTCTACTGTCTGCATTTGGACCTATGACTCCAATTGCCTTTATCTTGCTTTTATCTATTGGCAATATTCCATTATTCTTTAACAATACAACAGCTTTTCTTGCCGTTTCAATTGCAAGTTCTCTATGTCTTAAGCACTCAACTTCATCGTAAGATATACTGTCATAGTCATTGTGCTCACCCATTCCAAGTAAAAAGCGTGTCGTAAACAATCTCACTGCAGATCCTTCTATGTCTTCCTCTGTTATAATTCCTTCATAATATGCTTTTAGTATATGTAAATAGGTATTCCCGCAGTTTAAATCACAACCAGCCTTTAATGCAAGTGCTGCGGATTCTGCTGGTGTCTTTGTTATCATATGGTGTTCATGAAAATCTCTAATGGCCCAGCAGTCTGATACATAATGCCCTTTAAATTCCCATTTTTCTCTCAAAATGTCATGCATCAATGTTTGACTTGCACAACAAGCCTCACCATTTGTTCTATTATACGCTCCCATAACTGCCTCCACATCAGCCTCTTTTACACAGGCTTCAAATGCTGGCAAATATGTTTCCCATAAATCTTTCTTGCTAACTTTTGCATCAAACTCATGTCTTAATGCTTCTGGTCCCGAATGCACTGCATAATGCTTTGCACATGCTGCTGTCTTTAAATATTTCTCATTACCTTGCAGCCCTTTTACAAAAGCAACTCCTAAACGGCTTGTTAAGTAAGGATCTTCACCATAGGTTTCATGACCGCGTCCCCATCTGGGGTCTCTGAATATATTCACATTTGGTGACCACATGGTAAGTCCTTTGTAGATACCTCTGTCTCCTTCATCTGCATATGCATTATATTTTGCACGCGCTTCCGTCGCCACCGTATCAGCTACCTGTTCCAGTAGCTCGTCATCAAATGTTGCTGCCATAGCAATCGCCTGTGGAAACATTGTTGCAGTTCCAGCTCTTGCAACACCATGTAATCCTTCATTCCACCAGTTATAAGCTGGAATGCCTAGTCGCTCAATCGCTGGCGCATCATATTTTAACTGGGAAGCCTTTTCCTCAAGTGTCATCTGACCCACCAGTTTCTTTGCTTTCTCCTCTGCTTCCTTTCGGCTTCTCATGCTTTTTCTCCCTCTAATTCACTGACAGACCGTCATTAATACATCAAATATCAAATTAACCTTTTACTGCTCCAGCAATGAAGCTGTCCTGAATCTTCCTGCTGAGGAATAGATAAGCCAAAAGCGTCGGGAATGTAGCCAATACCATTGCTGCTCCTATAGGACCCCATTCCTTCATAAATTGTCCGGCAAGCGCTTGTACACCGACAGGTAGCGTCCTATGTACCCCATCGCTGATAAAGATGGTGGCAAACATTAGTTCGTTCCAACACTGCAGAAATGTATAAATTGATATTGCTGCCACGGCAGGTTTCATTAGAGGTACGATAATACGGAAGAAAATCCCCCATGTACCACAGCCATCTAAACATGCTGCCTCATCAAGCTCTATCGGCAGTTCTGTCATAAACCCTGTACAAACAAGTATTCCCATTGCCAATGAAAAAGCAGCATACGGAATAATCAATGCCCAATATGAATTAATCAGATGCAGTTTTGATATGATGACATAAATAGGTACAATCGCTGCGTGAATCGGAATTGTTAGTCCCAGCATAAAGAAGCTGTTCATTTTCTTCCGGCCCTTCCACATAAACCTCGTCAGGGCAAATGTCGCCATCATGGAAGCAAACAAAACAATTATGATGGTTGCAACAGCAATAATGGTACTGTTTATGAAATATCTTCCCATGTCACCGGTGGTTACGGCCCTTGTATAGTTAGACCACAGCCATTCCTTTGGCAGACCTGCAACATTTGCGCCAAAAATCTCTTCATTGCTTTTGAGTGAGAATGTAAACATCCAATAGACAGGGAACAGATTAATCAACGCCCAGATACCAAATATGGCATATACCAGACACTCTTTACCTTTTAATCTTTTCACGTTGGTAATCCTCCTTATTTCTAAAGATATATCCAATAATTAATGCAAATGCAAAGCACAAAACAATGAGCAAAAGTGCAATTGTGCTACCCATGCCATATCTGTTACGTAAAAACAGCATACTAATCATCAGTGTACTAGGCACTTCTGTTGAATGTAGTGGTGCGCCATTCGTCAAAACATAAATCAAGTCAAATGATTTCAAAGATCCTGTAACAGCAAAAATCGTACAGACCTTCAGAATAGGCTTGATATACGGTATTACAATATATCTGTTAATCTGCCCTTCACTTGCACCGTCAATCATAGCAGCCTCGCGGTATTCAGTTGGAACACTCTTGATTGCTGCATACATTAACAGCATATGGTATCCAACATACTGCCATAAAGTAGGTATAAAAGCCGCACCAAGTGCAGTTTCTACTTCGCCCAGCCAAATTTTCGCCCAGCTTTCCAAACCAATTGATCTCAGCACAACATTCAGGATACCGTAAGATGGATTGTAAATCTTCAGCCAAAGCTGTCCAATAACCACTGTCGAAATAAGGACTGGTGCAAAATAAATCGAAAGAAACGCTCTTTCACCCTTTCTCCCCTTGCCGAGAAGAAGTGCAAATCCAAGCGAAATAGGTAGTTGAACAAACACCGAAAGCAATGCCAAAAGCATTGAATTCCCTAGTGCCTTTGGAAAGTTTATTGAGTTACTGGTAAACAGTTCTATATAATTTTCAAATCCAATATATGTCTTTTCCCCAAAACCATTCCAATCAAATAAACTATAATAGCCCGAAACAAAAATCGGCGCTACAAGTATTAAAAAGAAAAGAAGAAGTGCAGGTAAAATGAAAAGAAGAATATTCACTTTATTACTGTATAGTTTTGTCATATTAATCCCTTCCCAACTTATTTGAAAGCGGTCTCCGGATGACACTGATTCAGACAATCGTCGGAGACCACTTTCTTAATCGAATCAGAACCTAACAGTTCTCATTCATTTACAATTATTAAATACTTTACAAAATTAATTTAGATCTGCATCAAGTCCGTCTGCAAATTCTGTGCCATCAATTGCTGAAGCATAAATCTGACTTACATAGTCAAGATAAATATTTGCCTTGTCTGCAGATAAGAAATTATCTCCAAACAGAACAGTTGAGCTTGAATTCTGAACAATATCAGCAACCGCTAATGTCAACGGGTTGAGAGCACTTGTATCATAATCAGGTGTCCATGCTGGAAGCCCATTACCATCCAAGTAACCATAGTGGCAGATGCTTCTAGAAAGCTCAAAAGCACAATCTGCAGCGATTGCTGCGTTTGGAGAACTTGCAGCAACAGCAAGTGAATCATTTGCCCCACCAATAAGCTCGCCAAGTTTAGAATTTGCAGAATTGATTACTGGGAATTCAGCAACCTTTACTGTCTCAGCCATACCTGCATTTGCAAAATCTGCACAATTCCATGTTCCATTAATGTAGAATGCATATTTTCCAGCTTTGAAGTTCTCTTTGATTTCGTTATCTGTAAGAGCGATTCCTTCTGGATCAAAATATTCTTTATCAATCATTTCCTGGAAAATAGCAACTGCTTTAACAAGATCTTCATTGTTCCATTTAGCATCTCCATTGTACATATCCTTCAATGCAGCAGTACCAACACTCTTTTGGATAATGGACTCAAGGTACTCTGTTACACACCATGTCTCTTTTCCTGAACAACCAAAAGGAATGATTCCCTTTGCAACAAGTGCGTCACAGCATTCAATGAGTTCATCATATGTAGCTGGAACTTCTTCAAACCCTGCTTCTTTGAGCAGTTCCATGTTAGAGAACATACCTACGATATTGAATGTATTAGGTGTAGCATATTTCTTTCCGTCAAATGTATGATTTCCCATCATAACTTCTGGTAATTCAGAAGCATATTTTGTGTAAGTTTCATCTACACAGTATACACGATCTGCTTCAACGAATTCCTGCAAAAAGCCGCCGCCCCATGTGTAGAAGATGTCAGGCATTTCGTCTGCAGCCATAGCAGCTTTAATCTTTGTCTTGTAATCCTGGTTCTGAATTGCTTCCCAAGTAAAGTTAATCTCAGGATGAGCTGCTTCGAAATCAGCGATAGCAGCCTCATAAGCATGACGGTTAGAATCGCTTTCTACAGCGATACACCACATTGTGATGTCAACCGGCTCACCTGTGCTAACAGCTTCTTCAGCAGCAGGTTCCTCAGCAGCAGGTTCTTCAGCAGCCACTTCTTCAGTTGCTTCAGGTGCTGCTTCTTCCGCTGGTGCTGCTGTAGATCCACAGCCTGCTAATAGTGTTGCCACCATTGCTACGCTGAGTACTACACTAAGTAATTTCTTTTTCATTTTTAAATCTCCCTTCGATATCTATGAGTAAGTATAATTGTTACCATTACAGAATATCAAAGAAAAAGCAATTTTTCTTCATAATAATTGCTCTGTGAGTATCAATTATTGCTATTATTCTTTGTTGACTTTTTTCATATTTTATTAATATTTCATTTTTGATTGTATTATTATTAACATTTTTCCTTCTGTTCTATCTTTTTTATATACATATTTACTTATTTGTGTTGATTTATTCTAAAGTCATGCTATAATTACAAAGATAAAATCGCAATATTTTATATTTACTTTTTTTATTATTGTCTTATTTATTGCTACCCGTTTCAATTAGTTATTGTTTCTATTTCTTATTGTTTGAAAAGGAGCGCCTTATGATAGAGAGTTTAAATGGCATACATGAAACCGTCAATTTTTCCAATGATTCAACCATCATACTTTATGATAATATTAAAAATGAAGATTATCCAATTCATTGGCACACACCCATTGAAATATTAATGCCTTTAGAAAATAAATATAAAGCTATTTGTAATGATATTGTTTTTGATCTAAATATAGGCGATATTCTCCTCATTGCTCCTGGGACACTACATTCACTCTATGCTCCTGCCAAAGGACGCAGATTGATATTTCAGGCCGACGTCTCTTTGCTAAATTCTATTAAAGAATGTGAATCAGCTTTTTCCTTAATTTCACCGGCAACACTAATTACACCAGAAGCATCTTCTCAGATTCATGAAACACTTTTTCAATTAATGATGGAAATCTATGATGAGTACACTGGTGATGCTATTCTCAGTGATGCCTCTATTTATTCAAAATTAATTCGTATTTTTGTTTTAATAGGAAGAACACACGCTACTGATTCCGACAAATTTGAAACCAGTCAGAATAAACAACAAGAATATGTTGAAAAATTTATGGGTGTATGTGATTACATTAATAAGCATTGTACCGAGAGTTTATCTTTAGATGATGTGGCCGAAATGGTTGGCTTCAGTAAATATCATTTTTCTAGACTATTTAAACAATTTACCAACAATTCATTTTATAAGTACTTAAATCTTCGCAGGATCATGTATGCCGAGAAATTGTTAATCGATCCTGAGATTTCAGTTACAGAGGTAGCATTACTATGTGGTTTTAACAGCATCTCTTCCTTTATCAGAATGTTCAAAATATGCAAGAATTGTACTCCTACAGAATTCAGAATGATGTATCGAAAATAGGAAATGCAAAAAAGAGCATTACTGCTCTTTTTTATGATAGCCTTATTCTCTCCCCCGCGTTTACAAAGATAGTTCCTCTTTCTGTTTCCATCCATATCGGTATTGCCGTCGGGTTATATACTATAGTATGATCCACTGTAGTAATGATACTCTGTGCTGCATATAAATAGTCTTTAATCTGAATATTGGTTGCATACCAAACATTATCATGTCCTGCTATTTTCCTGCAGAATTTTTCGAAACGCCCCCAACTATTTTCCCTTTCAAATTCAAAGCTGTGCCCCCAAATATAAAATAGCTGCAACTGAACATAGGGTGCTGGATTAAAAAATCTGTCTGCAAGTTCAAATATGTCAGCATTATGATGGCATGACGGATGCCATCTCATAAAGTCATCAGGTATTTGAAATCCATTTGTATCCTCAACCGTCCTGGCGTATTCAATCCCTAAATTTTCTGCCGTTTCGCACACCCTATCTGAAAGTACTCCAAACGGATATGACATTCCTCTTATTGGATATTCCATCATTATTTCAAGTTCTCTTTTATCATGCAGTATTTCATCAACTACCTGTAGCTTTGTCAGCTGCGTAAACCAAGGATGTGAATACCCATGACATGCCACTTCGTGACCATCATATAAACTCTTTATTTCGTCTCTCCTTAAAAACTCATCTGTATCATTTTTGATTCCCAGAGTACCTGCGTTAAGATGAAATGTCCCTTTCAACTTATATTGATTACATAGCGCAATAAGTTCTCTATCGTAAATCTGCCCATCATCATAGCTTAAGGTGAATGCATTTTTTCTGCCTTCTGGAAATAAAATTTTATACATTTTCTCTCTCCATCTCTTTTTCTATTTCAGCAAACTACTTCTATCTGTTCCTTTTTCGAAAACATAATTTCAAGTTTCTTCATAACCATTAAATAAGCTGGTATTAAAAATAAATCTGCTGCAACCCATGCAAATGGTCCCGCCAAACATGCTGCTGTAAATCCGAATAATGGAATCAAAAGATATCCTACTACACTTCGTGCTAACATTTCGCAGACACCTGCAATCACTGCAAACCTGCTAAAACCAAGTCCCTGAATCAAAAATCGTATCGTATTTACAAATGCTAATGGTATATACCCTAAACTATTTAAGAATAAAAACTGCTCAACATTATTCAAGATAAGCATTTCAGATGAATCCACAAAAATATATGCTATTTCTCTTCCGCAAAAATATATGATGGAAAATGCAATAAAAGAATATGCAACACCTAATAAAATACTTACACGTAACCCTTGTCTTACTCTCTCAAGTTTCTTTGCCCCAATGTTTTGTCCTCCATAGGTAGCCATTGTAGAACCTAATGCATCATATGGACAGCAAAAAAACATTCCTATTTTAGTTGCCGCCGTAATAGATGCCACGATTGTCGACCCTAGCGAATTTACTGCCGATTGTAAAATAACACATCCAATTGCCGTTATAGAATATTGTAACCCCATTGGAATACCCATATTACATAGAATTTTCATGTAGTAAGCGTTAAATTGCCAATCGTCTTTTGATAATTTAAGAATGGGAAAATGACTTTGTATATACCAAAAACAGGCCAGTCCTGCCGCTAACTGCGAAATAACTGTTGCTACCGCAGCTCCGGCTACTCCCATATTTAAACCTACAATAAAACAAACATCTAATACAATATTCAATATTGCTGCAAAAGTTAAGAAAAAAACGGGCGTTTTGGAGTCTCCTAAAGAACGGATATATGATGACAACAAATTATATAAATAGATAACCGGAATTCCCATAAAAATAATAACAATATAGCGATAGGAATCGTCAATAATATCAATTGGCGTTTTCATAATCTCTAAAATTGGTTTGCAAAATACCACGACAAAGATTGTCATGACTACCGAAAACACAACAGCAAGATAGATGCTGTTCGCTACAAATTTGCGCAAGCCGTCCTCGTCTTTAGCTCCAAATTTCTGTGCAATTGGTATGCCAAATCCAGAACATACACCAATACAAAACCCTATTATTAAAAAATTAATTGATCCCGTTGCTCCTACTGCTGCCATTGCTTTGACACCCAACACCCTGCCGACAATTGCAGTGTCTGCCAAGTTATAAAATTGTTGAAACAAAAATCCGAATAATAATGGCAATGAAAAATCGAGTATTAATTTCATCGGTTTTCCTTGCGTCATATCCTGTGTCTTTAATCTACTCATTAAAATACCTTTTCATTATATTCCAAGCTTAATCTTACCCTCAGCTATCTCACTAATTATTTCCACCAAAAACGCATGTTCACGCTTTAATACTCTCTCAGCGAGTATTTCTGCTGTGTCACCCTCTAAAACAGGAACTTCAGTCTGTGCAATAATATCACCGCTATCATATTGTTCATTTACTCTATGGATTGTCACACCAGATACCTTTTCTCCTGCGCGAATCACAGCTTCATGCACATGAATACCGTACATTCCCTGTCCTCCATACTTGGGTAACAACGCCGGATGAATATTAAACACGCGATTCTCATACTTTTTTAAAATTACGTCATCTAGTTTTCTCATATAACCTGCCAAAAATATCATATCCGTTTTATGCGCCTCTATAATTTCAAGCATACGATGGGACAATTCAGCTTGGTCATTAATTTCTTTATGGCTTAAACAGTAATGATCTATACCCTCTCTCTGCGCACGTTCCATCGCTAAAGAATCAGCATTATTTCCAATTACGGCCACAACAGTTGCTTTTATTTTTTTTGACTTGCATCCATCAATGATTGCCTGCATATCGGAGCCTCCATGTGAGGCAAATACCGTTATATTCATAATCAATTACTTCCTTTTATTTTTTAAACTCTTTCTCTTTGCTTATCCAGCAATTCCTGTAATGCCTCATCACTAATACTAATCCAAATATCTTCTTCCTCAACATTTAAACCAAGATATTCTCTCAATGTGCAAGTTTCATCACTCTTTCCCCATACCTGCGTATAATCATCAATCTCACTAAAATCTATCTCTCCAGCCAAATATTTTTCTTTAAAGGTTTTTCCACTATTCAAACTTATCACCCCTCTTACAAGTGTACCTGCGCAGACGTTTTCTCTTCCCTGTTAATAATTTTTTCCCATGCAACCACTAATTTTTCTTTTGTAAATATGGCATTTGCAGGACTTGTAGATGGTAATTCCACAATATCCAGTCCTGTTTTTTCTTTCACATACCGATCATACAATTTCTTTGCCATATTTCCATTTGCATATATTTTTCTTATATTACAACTCTTCAATAATATCATAATATCATTTGGAACAACATTTCGAATACTACTATCACTTGAACCTTCGATATCACAACTTGCGATTACATCCCATATTGCTATATGATTATTTAACAACATTTCTTTCTTTTCCTCTATTGTATTTGGAACAGTCTCATTTGAAATTTTTGCTACTACCTCCCAAAAACGATTTTGTGGATGACCATAGTAAAAATTGACTTCTCTTGACTTTACAGAAGGAAATGTCCCAAGAATCAAAATTCTTGAATCCTTATTATAGATAGGCTCAAATTCATGCTTTACTGCTTGCATATTACACCTCTTATAAATTATAGTTTTAGGATAATTCTCTTAAAACCAATTCTGTGATACCTTGATTGTTTCCTTCTTGTATCCGCATCACTTTTGGATGGCGCCCGTAACTATACTCTTCCCATATCATGTTTTTTATTTCTGTACCACCACGATAACCATGTATCAAGCGTACTCTGTAAACCGCACCATTTGCTTTATGTAATTGATTATCTATGCTAATTTTTGCTTGATAAAGATTCATACCATGTAAATCAATTTCTATTATCCCGGCCATCATCATAGTTATCCTCCAATATGTATAAACACTTTATCACCTATTGATATCTGATGTCCACCAAAATTCCTTTCAAATCTTCTTCCAGAAGCTTCTCTTCTTGCATGACTCTTTTTAATTCTATCTGCAACTCACTCTGATTACTATTTGCCTCTTGTATTTCCTGTATTTCAGGAGAATCAATTTGTACTTCTCTTTCTCTATTTTTTTCTTCTTTTGCCTTTTTTAAGACCTCGGCTTTTTCTTCAGCCTCTTCTTCTTTTTTCTTAGAAGCTTCCTCTTCTATTTCTCGTTCTTCATCACTTTGTTCTTTTGCTTCATTTATAAGAAGACCTATCTCTTCTTTTGCTGCAGCTGCGATTATTCTATCTTTCTCATTATCTGCGTCAGACATGGCATGGGATTTAAGGCTTTCTATCTTTACTGCAGTTATAATGGCACTTTCTGCACCAATTTCCTTTTGGTTACTTTTTAGCTGCTCCCGATAAATATCTGCCACAGCATCGTATCTAAGGGCTTTCTCCTGGTATGGCGTCAGTTTTCCCATACTCTTTAATCGTTCTTTATCTTCATCAGTCAACGTAATATCTGATCCTATCTTAAAAGAGTTCTTCTTTTTTATCAGCAGCTCAAGATCCTTCTGCTCATCGCTGTCATCAGCAACATTATACGCTATTTGTGCCTCTTTACTCCAGCCCTTGACTTTATTGATTTCATTATTAAGATTTCCAGAATCAACTTGCAGTTCGCTGATTTTTTCCTTTCTGTTCGCCAGACCATCATCTATTTTCTTTTCATTTTTATAGGTATCCATAACAATTTTTATTGCTTTTTTCTGCGCTTGTTTTCGATGCTGCATAATCGTGTCTGTCTTAGAATCTGAATTTCCAAAAAATGCAACACTATTACCACTGCTTCTACTTGTTTTTGATTCCAAACACGCATTGTTCCTACTGCTTCTTTTTGAATCACCTACAAAAACACTTGTTTTTTCTTCCCCTATCCTCATATAACCACTTCCTAACATTATTTTTTTATAATACTATATATGATTATATATCGGTCTTTCTAATACAATTCCTTATAAGAACCAGCCGCAGATGGCATCTCACCTGCAATTCTGAGATGTGAAGTGTCCCCCATGACTTGACACCTAAAATAAGCTTCACCCTTAACTCTTTCTTCTGTTTGCAATACCGTTACAGCTGTCGGTGCCATAAAAAACCCATGCCAAAGACACGGAGCCGAAATGCCGAGCATATGTGACATGATTGCAAAAGATACTCCCAAATGACAGAAAAGAACAATTGTGTCATCATTACTATCCTTCACCTGATAAATATTGTCTTTGCGTCTATATCCGTGCTTATCTAAAAGTGTGTCTATTCCTTCACACACTCTCTGGTATTCCTCAGTAACCCTTCCTGTTTTCATAATTTGCGTATCCATCCATGTATCCTTATCATACATTTTAGGTTCCGCCGTCCAATATGAAGGCAGAAAATCCCATGGAATACGTTTTTGCTCTGGATTTTGACGTATCTCGTCAGGAATTAAGTTGTCTACTGGTGCATTAAACTCCTGTAGCCAATCACAAATAATTGCTTCTCTTTTCACTTTTTTCAACAATATAGAAGCGGTATCCTTTGCGCGCCCAAGAGGTGAACAATAAAAATTCTCTACCTTCCAATTCAGGATTCTCTCTGCTAGCAATTCTGCTTCTCGCCATCCTTTTTCTGTTAATGTATCGTTTTTATAGTCTGGATCACCGTGCCTGATAAATACCAGTTTCATATATTAATTCCTCATCTCTTGCATTTTTCTTTCTTTTTTACATTATATTTCCTTTATATCTATTTCCTATATTATACAGTTCTTTGCAATTAATTCAACAACTTCTCGCAGCAACAAATTTTCACAGTTAATTGTTATATTCGCATATTTCTCATAAAAAGGAATTCTTTCCTGATATAATTGTTCCAAGGTCTGCCCTTTTTGTGTCGAAACGCCTCGATTCTGGATATCACCCAGCCTCTCTGCTATTGTTTCTAATGACAATTGCAAGTATATTATTAACCCCATCTCTTGAAAATGTTTCATAGCCTGTTTCCCATATATTGCGCTTCCACCAGTTGCAATGACACATTTTTTTGCCTCTATCGATATATTAATATCATTTTCAATTCTGTTGAAGCCCTCTGTTCCCTCGGCCTCTAATATTTCTTGCAGTCTTTTTCCTGTTTTTTTCTGTATTACAAGATCAGTGTCTAAAAATTCATATCCAAGCTTTTTTGCAAGGACTACACCAACTGTACTTTTTCCTGCGCCTGGCATTCCAATCAATATAATATTCTTTTGATAATCTACATTTTTCATTTTTTAAACCTGCCATAATAAACATTTTTTGCTACAATATTATTCAGAATACCATATCTTTCTCCACTTTGCACTTTAAACAAAAAGTTTAAATCAATAATTCCAGCATAAACACAGCCACACATGCGCCCGTAGACACTTTTATTAGACTTCCACCACGATACGCAATAATAATAGCAGTTAAAAATCCTGCAAGTGCAGACCAAGCACTCTCTGTTGAAGTTAAAATAGCAGGAAAAGTCATGACTGATAGTGTGACATATGGAACATAATACAAAAAGGAACGTATTACTTTACTCTTAATTTCTTTTCGAATCAGTGTCAATGGCAACATACGAATCATATAAGTTACGCTTGCCATAATAATGATATATAAGTATATATTAAATTTCATGTTCTGCTTCCTCCCTTTCTGTCGGAAAGAGAACCGCTGCAATTCCTGCGATTACAACTGTTAATATAATAATACGAAATCCTGATGATATCTTCGAGACTACTGGCAAATAGTAAAACAATGTTGAGGCGAGCATCGATATCATAATCACTCCTGCCATTACCTTATCCCCTTTTGCTGGCGGAACAATAATTGCAATAAACATACCAAAAAGTGCGATGCTAAGTGCGCTTAGCACACGAGCTGGCATAATATTTCCTGCTGTCACTCCCAAAAAAGTACCAAAAGTCCATGCTGGCACTGCAACACACATAGCACCATAAGAATACAATGGACTTAACTTTCCTTCAACACTTGAAGAAATACCAAATATCTCATCCGTTACGCCAGCTGATAATAAAAATCTATGAAAATAGCGCGCTTTTGGATCAACCTTTTGTGAAAGTGAACATGACATCAGGCAGTATCTTAAATTTATCACCAGCTGCGTCATCGCCATTTCTAAGTAAGTCGCTCCTGATGAAATTAATCCAAGTGCAACAAATTCGCCTGTTGCAGTAAGACTTGTAAGAGACATAAGCATTGCCTGTATTGCTGTTAATCCCGTATTTTTTGCTGCAATTCCAAGCGAAAAAGAGATAGCAAAATATCCTAATGCAATAGGAATACCATCCTTTATTCCTTTCTTAAACCAAGATTTTTTATCTTTCATTTCAAAACTCTCCTTGAGTATAGTAAAGTATTGTAATTGTAGCATTAGCGTTGACATTAGTATAGTTAATTATTATAATACATATATTAGTATTTCTAATAGTGGAGGCGTTTGATTTGACAAAGTATCTTTCTTTTATGAAAATAATAGAATCTGGGAGTTTTACAAAAGCCGCCGAAGTGCTCGGCTATACGCAGTCAGCCGTCAGTCAGATGTTACACTCTTTGGAAACCGAACTTTCTACAACATTGATTGTACGTTCAAGAAAGGGAATTATCCTAACACCTGATGGCGAAGAATATCTCCCTTACATAAAAAACATCTATCATGCACATTTAGAGCTTCTAGAAAAACAAAAAGAAATGCAAGGCTTACAGAGCGGACTCATCCGTATTGGAACCTTTTCTAGTGTATCTTGTAATTGGTTGCCTAGTCTAATAAAAAATTTTAAAGAAAAATACCCATCTGTTCATTTCGAATTAAAACAGGGTGAATATACTAATATCAGTACCTGGATTAAAGAAAGAAGTGTTGATTTTGGCTTTGTTAATCCAGATGCTGTAACTGACCTAACTGTAATCCCTCTGAGACAGGATGAAATGCTTGCCGTACTTCCACCCAATCATCCTCTTACCATATCCGAAAAAGTATCACTCGCTGAGTTAGCCACTGAGCCTTTTATCTTGCTAATTGAGGGTGATTTAAGTGAACCAATGGAATTTTTTAAAAAAAATAATCTAATCCCAAATGTTCAATATCAGGTTCTGGACGATTATACCATTATGGCTATGGTTGAAAAAGGGCTCGGCATTTCAATTCTTCCAAAATTAGTTTTAAGCAGACATCCACATAATATTGTTACAAAACAAATACTACCAACCATAGAACGTACTATTGCACTGGCATATAAAGATAAAAATATTCTACCAATTGCAGGACGTTTCTTCATTGATTTTATTTTAGAAAGCTTTAAATAAAGAGAATAATGACTTCCTTTTCTTTTTCCCTAAAGATTTTTAAAATGAAATTTCTTTCGACCTTCTGCGTAATCTGCAACGATATGACCGTTACCAAACAGCTTATATTTATAAGTTACAAGTCCCTCTAGTCCAACTGGTCCCCTCGCATGCAATTTTCCTGTGCTGACTCCGACTTCTGCACCAAATCCATATTTAAATCCATCCGCAAATCTAGTTGAACAATTGCAATATACACCTGCCGAGTCTACTAACTGCATAAATTCATTCGCTGTTTCCTTGTTTTCTGTTATAATACAGTCTGTGTGATGCGAACCATATTGATTAATGTGCGCAGATGCATCTTCCATACTGTCTACTAGCTTAACTGAAATAATATAATCCAGGTACTCTGTTTTGAAATCCTCTTCATAAGCATCCTGACACTGAATGATATTCTGAACTTCCTTTGTACCACGTATTTCTACGGATTTCTCTGCAAATACCCTTGCCAATTCTGGTAACAGTTCTTCTGCTGCCGCCCTGTGCACAAGCAAAGTTTCTGCCGCATTACATACTGCCACATACTGCGTCTTAGAGTCTACAATAATAGGAATTGCTTTCTCCAGATCAAATTCTTTATCCACATACACATGACAAATACCATCCGCATGACCCATTACAGGTATTCTTGTATGATCCATAATATAACGCACAAATTCATTTGAGCCCCTAGGAATTAATAAATCCACCATATCATCACACTCTAAAAGCTCAGTAATTTCAGAGCGCATCTCTGCCTGCGCCATACAACCCTCCGGCAAACCAGCCTCTATCGCAGCTTCATATATTGTCTCAAAAAGTGCTTTGTTCGTCTGCATTGCCTCACTTCCGCCCTTCAGTATTGCACAATTTCCACTTTTCAGGCATAAAGTAGCAATTTGTACAAGAGCATCTGGCCGCGACTCAAAAATAACACCAATCACCCCTATTGGACAAGTCTCACGATACAGTTTTAAACCTTCATCCAGTTCTCTCGCTAATTGTATCTGAAAAAGAGGGTCGGGAAGTTTTATTAACTCTTCTATCCCTTCAATCACACCTGCTAGTTTTGTTTCATCAAACTTTAGACGCTTTAAAACTGGAAGCGTAATACTTTCTGCCTGTGCTGCAATTAAATCATTTATATTTGCATTCAAAATCTTTTCCTTATTCATTTCAAGTGCTCTTGCAACTGAACGCAATGCATTATTTCTCACTTGTTCAGGGAGCATTGCCATTTTTGCACTATCTCTTTTCAATTTTCTCGCCTGCTCTTTTATATTCATTCCTTTCTACCCTCCTACCTATTTCTTTTCAATTATTATGTCTTATTGATTACCAATCTGTCTGCTGCCTCCTGTGCCAGAGGACTTCTCACACATTCTTCAAAATCAAATGTAATCTGCATACACAACGGACTGCCCTTCATTTTTTCAGAAGCATATACAAGGCCATTATTTCTTTTATCCAGCTTTGTAGTGTCAATCTGATCTGGGTCGCCACACAGTATGATTTTACTTCCCATTCCACATCTTGTAACAAGTCCGGTAATTTGGTTAGGTGTAGCATTTTGTGCCTCATCAACAATAATAAAGGTATCATTAATAGAACGCCCACGCATATATGCCATAGCTTCTGCCACTATATAACCTCTTTCAAAAAGTTCATCTATCGGACTTTCCTTGACTTTTACACCATCTTTTTCAAAATCCTTATGCATATCCAGTAAGATTGATAAATTATCAAATATAGGTCGCATCAATGGACCAATTTTTTCTGTTTCTGTTCCTGGTAAAAATCCAATATCTTCATCAAACTTCACATTAGGTCTACAGACAAGTACCTTTTTGTAAAGACCACGGTTAATAACCTGCTCCAATCCTGCCGCTAAAGAATAAAATGTTTTTGCCGTACCAGCAGGCCCCTTTAGTATAACAAGTGGTGCTTGTTCCGCAGATGTAAGCAATGCTTCTTGTGCAAATCTTTGACTTGCATTACGCGGAACTACATCAAATGGTTTTTCACCCTCGTATTTCAATTTCTCTATTGTAGAACCATTATATCTGCCAAGTGCACTGCTCTTTAAATTAGTAGCATCACGTAGCAATACAAATTCATTCAGTTCAAGATATACTCCCTCATCATATAAATCATCAAGTGTTAAACTTCCTTCTTGATAAAAATCATTAATTTTATTTGCTTTTACATACAATTCCTGCTTGCCTTTAAAGCGCAAGGTTTCCTCCGAAACCTGATTTTCTTTAAAATCCTGCACTTCAATGCCTGCAATATCTGCTTTGATTTGCATATTGATATCATTTGTTATTAATATACATTTTTGATTATTTTTGTTCTGTAACCCAAGACACACCTGTATAATTCTATTGTCAGGTTTATCTTTGGCCCAGCCTTCTGGTAGTGGTGTATTAACTTGGTTATACTCGATTTTCAGCATTCCACCGCCGGGAAGCTCTACACCGTCTCGCATATTTCCTTTTCCGCGAAGACCGCTCAAGATACGAATTGTTTCTCGGGAATTAAATCCCAATTCACCGGGAGCACTTTTAAATGTGTCCAGCTCCTCAATTGTAGTATTTGGAATTACAACATCATTATCATCAAGAGAAGTGATGATATAGGGTGAGTTAAGAAGAATGTTAGTATCTAGGATAAAAGTCTTTTTCATAGAATTCCTCCTTAATAAAATGTTATTCCTCTATATTTATATATAAAATTATAGCATATATTAATTCTTCCACCTATATCAAATCTGATATACATTTATGGAAATAAACTGAAAACCAGAAGCATTTGTGCTAAATAATATGTTAGTGAGACAAAAAACTGTAATACTTTTCGATGATTTCTATAATAATACAGAAAGAAAATACAGGTGTCCGAGATCAAGAAAAGAAGCGTTCCTATTAAAATAAATGTTGTTCGCATTGTTATCTGAGAACCCAAGAATGCTGCCAATCCAGTCATAGACAATGATGAGACTATAAATGTATAAGCTATAACAGGTTTTTTCATTTTTCCAATTTGTACTCTTGATTTATAAATGAATGGTAAAAAGAATACTACATAAACAATTGAAATACCTAAGCCAATAAGATTATATTTTGTAATACCACTTATTTTGATAATTCCGCTAATAAACATAATATGTCCAAAAAGAAAGGAAAGCAGTCCCTCTTTTATATATCTTTTCATTCCATTTACAGTAACAATCCCGAGTAATATATCTCCTACAAAGCACATGACAAAACCTATGACCATGCACCTTGCAAACTCAATATTCTCGCATGCTTTTGCGGCATAAAAACCCATATAGGCAAATCCAAGGCTCACGCAAATTTTTGCATAAATCCGATATTTTTCTAAATTTTCTTTATAACTTACTATTATTAAAACAATAAATGTAATAACGTAATAAACCAGTACTGTTCTAATTATTATATTCATTTTCTTTTCCTATTCTATTGCTTTTACTTTCTATGTATTTAGTAAAACGGTGTTTCCCATTGGTATTTTTCCATAATAACACAATCATCCCTAAATTCAATACCGTCGGTCTCTAGCAATCTGCGCTGTATATTAGCGCCACCAAATGCAAAAGCCTCCGATACCCTTCCGTCTTTTGAGACAACACGATAGCAGGGAATCTCTTCATTATCAGGGTTAACATGTAAAGCATAGCCTACAACACGTGCCCAATGGCTATTGCCCGCCAGTCGTGCCACTTGTCCATAAGTTGCAACTGTTCCTTTCGGTATTCTTTTTACAACTTCATATATTTTTTCATATGTGTTCATATCATTTTCAAATATCCTATTCCTGCTTTTCAACATTTTTAGTTGCAATAATATCTACTCCAGTGCCCGCTACATTTTTTATAATAACATCCCCCATTGTAATTGGTGCTTTTACAGTTATATTCTTCAATGCTCCCACACATAAACCTATTTTCTCTTTGGGAATATCTTTTTTCGTTTTGACCGAAACTACTGCTATCTTACCGTTTTCAACTTTTACTGTTGTCGTCACGATACGCGTGGGATTTGTTAATTCCTTGTGCGCATATTCAGCTCCTTTAGAACATGTATTTCCACTAACACTGATTATTTCCCCATTATCTTGTTCTACCGTCAATAAGCATCCCATAGGACATCCTATACAAATCAGGCTTCTCTTTTCCATATGCTAATCCTCTTCGATCTTAACAATAATATGTTCTAAACAGGGATGTTCTTCTAATTTTGCCTTGCTTAGTTTAATATCTTCCATTTCACTTGGTACCATAATCAGACGTTTCTTATGTATCACTCTTTTTTCATCAAAATAAACACTAATGTAATGGTTTTTTATTACCTTTCCAACACGAAATCTTACCGTGATTACATCTTCCATGCGGTTGACATTTAATTTCACAGGTACAGTATAGCGAACATCACCAACTGCTATTACTGCTATGTCATTATTTATCCCCTCCCTTTTTTGCATATCTGATAATACATAATTCGCAGCACTTTTCCCAGCTAACGATGCTTCTTCAGAAACAAAATCCACCAAATCATGCACATGTAGTACATTACCACATGCAAACACGCCTTCAATAGTAGTCTCAAAGCTTTCATTGACATTCGGTCCCAAAGTAATACTATTCATATCCATCCCCATACAACTTGACAATTCATTCTCGGGAATTAATCCTACTGAAAGTAGCAAGGTATCACAAGGATACTCTTTTTCTGTTCCTCTTATTGGTCTTCCCTTTTCATCAACTCTTGCCAATGTGATTCCTTCTATTCTCTCCTTCCCCTTTATATCAATTACCGTGTGATTCAATTTTAGAGGAATATCATAATCATCCAGACACTGCACTATATTTCTATTGAGACCTCCTGAATATGGCATAAGTTCTGCTACCACTTTCACGTTCGCACCCTCCAACGTCATGCGCCTAGCCATAATTAATCCAATGTCGCCAGAACCAAGTATCACAACTTCTCTCCCAGGCAAATAACCTTCTATATTTACTAATCTTTGTGCTGTCCCTGCCGAGAAAATACCTGCTGGTCTATACCCCGGAATATTCAGTGCCCCCCTCGCTCTTTCTCTACATCCCATGGCCAGAATCACTGCTTTTGCCTGTATTTCAAATAATCCCTCTTCCCGATTGATAGCTGTTACTTTTTTTTCACGAGTAATACTCATTACCGTTGTGCAAAGTTTATACTTAATTTCAAGTTCACGAACCTGATCAATAAACCTTTGTGCGTATTCAGGACCGGTAAGCTCTTCCTTAAAAGTATGCAATCCAAATCCATTATGAATGCATTGATTAAGAATACCCCCTAGTTCCTTCTCCCGCTCAAGGATTATTACCCTTTCTATGCCTTGTTTTTTTGCCGATGCTGCTGCTGCAAGACCAGCTGGACCACCACCTATTATCACAATATCATAATTGCTCATCTGAGAGCCCCCTATATAAAATCTTTATTGAAAGCAACCACTATTTTAGAGTTTCCTCCAGATTTCGTAACATCGAGCATACTTATTTGACATTCACGTGCAATGATTTCCATCACTCGCGGTGCGCAAAATCCGCCCTGACATCTTCCCATTCCCGCTCTTGTTCTTCGCTTAATACCGTCGAGTGATTTTGCACCGAGTGGGCGCCTGATTGCATCTATTATTTCACCTTCTGTAATCATTTCACACCTACAAATAATATTGCCATAAGCAGGTGCATTCATAATAAGCTGTTTTCTTTCTTCAAAAGATAGCATTTTAGGATTTAATATCTTTTTTCTGGTTCCTTTATAATTTAAATTTTTATTCAAATTTAGTTTTATCTTTAAAATATCAGCCACTTTTTCTCCAATTGCTGGACATGCGCTAAGTCCTGGTGATTCGATTCCCGAACAATCAATAAATCCTTCTGCATCAATTGCTTCCTCAACAATAAAATCATGATTATCCTCACGCGCCCGAAGTCCTGCAAATGATGTGATTACCTGACGTATTGGAAGATTTTTAACATTTAATCCTGCCTTGTTAATCAATTCCTCTATGCCCTCACTTGTTGTATTTACACCCTCCTTATTTTTAATATCGACTGCCGTCGGTCCAATCAGAAGATTTCCATGTATCGTTGGCGTTATCAGTACTCCTTTTCCATGTTCTGCATTTGGTAATGCAAAAATGATTCTCCCCACATAATTTCCAGCACTTTTATCAAGCAGACAATAATCACCTCGTCTTGGTGTAATATGAATCTTATGTTCACATACCATATTATGAAATTTATCTGCATAAACACCTGCAGCATTGACTATATAGCTTGTCTGAAATATACCCTTCGAAGTTTTTATTTCATACCCTGCATTTGTTTTTTTGATTTGTAAAACTTCTGTATTAAATTTAAATTCCACTCCATTTGTATATGCATTTTCTGCAAGCGCAATATTTAAACTATAAGGACATGTAATGCCCGCCGTAGGGGCATATAGTGCAGCAACTGCTTCCTCCGTTATATTCGGTTCCATCTCTGCTATCTCTCTGCTCTCTAAAATACGAAGTCCTTTCACACCATTGCGGATTCCGCGATTATAAATATCCTGCAAAGCAGACATGTCCTCTTTTCTTCGACAAACCAAGAGTGATCCGCATCTGATAAATGGAAAATCCAATTCCTCGGATAAATGATCCATCATTTGGTTCCCACGAACATTCATTTTTGCCATCATGCTTCCACTAGCTGCATCATATCCTGCATGAATAATGGCACTATTTGCTTTAGAAGTTCCACAGCATACATCTTCTTCTTTTTCCAATACACATATTTTTGCCTGATAACGGGATATTTCCCTTGCAACAGCTGCTCCAGTAACGCCTGCACCAATAATAATTATGTCATACATAGTAGCACCCCACTTAGTCTTCTTTCGCCCATCCAAAAGAACATTTTACTGCTTTTCTCCACCCAAGCATTCTTTCTTTTCTTTCTATATCATCAATAGCAGGTCGGAATATATGATCAATTTTCCAATTATCTAACACTTCTTCTTTGCTGCTCCAATATCCAACTGCTAAACCAGCCATATAAGCTGCTCCCATAGCGGTTGTTTCAACACATTTCGGACGTTTTACTGGCACATCAATCATATCAGCCTGTGTTTGCATCAAATAATTGTTTGCACTTGCTCCACCATCTACCTTCAAAGAACTAAGACTGATTTTCGCATCTGCCTCCATAGCCTTTAGTACATCAGTCACCTGATACACAATAGAATCCATTGTGGCACGAATGATATGGTATTTATTGACACCTCGCGTTAGTCCGACTATTGTTCCTCTGGCATATTGATCCCAATATGGCGCACCAAGTCCCGTAAATGCTGGAACTACATAGCAACCATTTGCATCTTTTACCTTTTGCGCCATATATTCTGTATCAGCGGCTGATTCCACCAGACCTAATTCATCACGTAGCCATTGTATTGCTGCACCTGCCACAAAAACAGACCCTTCTAATGCATATGTGACCTCTCCTTCAAGTCCCCATGCAATTGTAGTGATAAGTCCATTTTCAGAAAAAACTGGATTCTTTCCAGTATTCATCAGCAAAAAACTACCTGTTCCAAACGTAGTCTTTGCCTCGCCAGGCTGAAAACATGTTTGACCAAATAATGCTGCCTGCTGATCACCAAGTGCCCCGCCGATTGGGATTTCTCCTCCCAAATAACTAGCATCAGCAAATCCATAAACACAACTTGAAGGCTTTACTTCTGGAAGCATAGACTTAGGAATATCTAATAGATCTAGCAATTCCTGATCCCATTCCAGCGTATTAATATTAAAAATAAGAGTTCTGGACGCATTAGAAAAATCAGTTATATGTACTCTGCCTTTTGTTAATTTCCAAATCAACCACGTTTCCACCGTTCCAAAAAGCAAGTCCCCACGATTTGCTTTCTCTCTTGCTCCCTCCACATTGTCCAATATCCATTTGATTTTTGTTCCAGAAAAATATGCATCAATTATGAGTCCTGTTTTTTTTCTAAACTTCTCTGTTAAACCCTGTTTTTTTAATTCATCGCAATATTCCGATGTTCTTCTGCATTGCCAAACTATACCTCGATATACTGTTTCTCCTGTGTTCTTATCCCACACGATAGTAGTCTCTCTCTGATTTGTAATTCCTATCGCTATAATATCCTCTGCAACTGCACCTATTTTTGCCATAGCCTCCACTGCAACACTCAATTGTGTGGACCAAATCGCTTCTGCATTATGTTCTACCCATCCTGGTTTTGGAAAGTGCTGTGTAAATTCCTTTTGTGCCATCCCACATATCTCGCCTTCTTTATTAAATAAAATACAGCGATTACTTGTTGTTCCAGCATCAAGTGCCATCACATACTTAGCCATTTCTTTTTCTCCTCAACATGTCCTTATTTCTTTATTACAATACTATTTCTATTTAAATATACATCACCAATTATCATTTTGTCCATACTACCAAATTGTTATGGCGTATGTTTTTGTTTGTAACTCATGTGACATGACTGCAAATAAAATAAACTAGTTAATCCTACTTCAATTGAAGTTTGATCAACTAGTTCAAATTTTGAATTTATAATGAGAATTTCTGCTTCTCTATGCTAGCTCGCTAGCCTTTTCCTTATAATGATATGTTTTTTCTAACATCATATCTTTTACCTTCATAAGTC